>CAYZIS010000067.1:0-2537 GCA_964478545.1 uncultured Thermodesulfobacteriota bacterium | reverse complement strand
ACCCGCAACCTGCTGATTACAAGTCAGCTGCTCTTCCAGTTGAGCTACGCCAGCACATTCAGGGTTCACTCAAAAATAAATGAGCAGAAATGATGCTCAGATTTTGGTTTTATTTGTACGATCCAACGGGGACAAAACCGCAGAAATAGCAAGCTATTTTGAGGACTTTGCGCATGTGGATCGTACAAAGACAGCCTGAAGATGAGATGCCAGAATGTAAACTTATTTTTGCGAGCGCCCTCAATTCAAGCAAATACCGAACAATGATCAACCAGCTGGCCCTGATCGACTACACAGGAAAACTCTTCCCGGCGCTGATGGCGATCAATATGCCAACCAATATCAATATCCTCTAACCGACGGTAATATTCACCCAGATTAGACCGCTGACGACCAACAAATGCTGATACATCCGCCTTATGTACACCAACAGACACAGATATCCGTTGTCCCTTTTCTGAACGGGATAGTCTGTCTAGCACACCTTTTCCGAGTATGTCAATCACTTTTTCGCGAAATAAATAACTTTTCACCAGTTCGCCAAAAGCCGGATGATAGGGACCTGCAACAATATTGCCGGTTGCAAGCAAGCTTTCAGAAGGATGCAACCCCATGCGTACCACCGGCAGCCCGGCAGCCTTAAAAATACAAAGTGCCTTAGCACACCATTCAACCGTTTGCACCCCAAACTTTTTTAAGCACTGACAGGTTGTTTCATCCAGGCTATCGGGACGGGTGGACAATCTCAATGAGTGTACCAATCCTTGATGAATAAATTGCTGGGCACAACGCAAATATTCGTTTTGTCTCGACAACTGCAGGGAGGTAAATGAACCACCATAAAAAGCAATCTGCACGTTACAAGCTACAGTCGAAACGGCAGTAGCCAGATAATTGGAAACAATCTCCTCCAATCCTGAATGCAGGTCTTCCGCTGGCTTAAAGCCGGTGATTACATGCTGATTACAAAAGATACAACGCCGGTAACAGCCTTCCTGATTAAGAAAAAAAGGGATAATGAGCAGTTTTTTAACGGCCATGATCTAAACTACCTAAAAAAGTCAACGCCTCCCTGGCAGCCAGTTGTTCGGCCTTTTTTTTACTCGATCCTTTGCCAACCCCCATCACCATGGCACCGGAAGCAACCTCCACCTGAAATATCCGTTTATGATCAGGCCCTTCAGTGTTTATTAAGCAATAAGTAGGCAAAGGATAGTTATCTTGCTGCAACTGTTCCTGCAAATGACTCTTATAATCCTGAATATCCTCATTATTATCGGGCATCCCATATGGCAATCCGACAAACTGTGATGCTATAAATTTTCTGGCCGCATCTATACCGCCATCCAAAAATATGGCCGCCACCAAGGCCTCATAAACATCTGCAAGAATTGAGTCTTTCTGACATCCTCCCTGGCGGCTTTCCCCCCTGCCCAAGCGGATATAATCCCCCAAATTAATCAGGCGGGCCATCCGGGACAACTGAGTCTCATTAACCCAGGCAGTCCGCAACCGGGTCAACCCACCCTCTCGCTCCTCGGGGAAAGCCCGGTAAAGTACCTCACTGATCAAAAATTCAAGAATAGCATCGCCAAGAAACTCCAAGCGCTCATAGCTGGATTCCTGGGTCAGATTTTCCTGTTCATTGCAGAAAGAAAGATGGGAAAGGGCATATTCGAGAATATCAGGATTGGAAAAATGGTAACCTATTATTTCCTGTAAAACCAGCAGTTCTTTCACTTTGAGCCCGTATCTCAATTAAAAAACGGATTGCTGAGTTTTTCCCGGCCAACGGTTGTAGCCGGTCCATGGCCGGAATAGATAATCGTATCGTCATCCAGAGTGAAAATCTTTTTTCTGACCGAATCAATAAGCGTTTCATAATTGCCACCAGGAAAATCCGTCCTGCCGATAGAGCCTGAAAATATCAAATCACCAACAAACACAACACCAGTGGTCACCAGGCTGATAGAACCCAATGAATGCCCCGGAGTATATAAAACTTTCAAAGAAAGGGTTTCACCGATATCAACCTGATCGCCTTCTTCCAGAAGCCGATCGGCAGGCGGGGAATCTTCAACCTGCATCCCCCAGACTGCCGCGCTTGAGGAAATTTGAGTTATTTCATCATTTGCTTTAGCATGTGCCAACAGTAAGGCCCCGGTTACTTCTTTCAGTCTTTTATTCCCACCCACATGGTCAAAATGTTCATGGGTATTGATGATATACTGAACTTCCAATTGCTGATCAGCCAAGGCCTTCAGAATTTGATCCACATTGTCGCCAGGATCAATGACCGCAACTTTTTTTGTCTGTTCACATCCAACAATATAGCAGTTAACCTGTAAAGGACCAACAACCAGTGTTTTCAAGATCATCCCTGCAAATCCCCCTTCTGAGTAACTAATTATAATATATTGAAATAATTAATCTTTTATTTATCAATATCTCACGTTTATAAAGCAATTGCCTAAGGATGTCCCGGCTTGGCTCATAGCCGTGTCTGCCCAGCCTGCCGGCAGGCACGGCGACAGGCA
>CAYZIS010000066.1:0-2793 GCA_964478545.1 uncultured Thermodesulfobacteriota bacterium | reverse complement strand
TTCCTGTACAGGCAGGACATTGTTGTTAAAAATACTCTTTTCAAATTTTATCCAGGCGGGCCGCTGCCAGCTCCGAGGTGAATTGCTTGGGATACCGCTGCCGAAGCTTGGCAATGTTTTCCTTCATCACTTCCTCTTCGGAAAAATCTTCACTTTTTTCGTTTTCCGGCATAAACGAAACGAGCTTGAGTCCATCCATCTTTTTCGGAATCCTCCGGTACTGGAGTGGTGTTTGTTCGTAAGCGGTTAAATAACCACACCTTTTAATCTGTTGAAATTCATGGCATATGGTTTGGAGATACCATGAATTCATCGATTGTTTCCTAGCTGACCCTGTTTGGCAGTAAGTCCAGGAGTTCATCCGGTTCTTTGACATGAACGATTTTCTCCAGCAGAAATCTGAGATATTGTTCCGGGTTAAGGTTATTGATCTTGGCCGTTTCTATCAGGCTGTAGAATAAGGCGCTGGCCTGGGTTTCTTCAGGGGAACCGGCAAATAGCCAGTTTTTCCGGCCAACGACAAAGGGACGTATGGCATTTTCAGCCAGGTTGTTGTCCGGCCTGAGGATACCGTTTTCCAAGTAGACAGTTAGCCGACTCCACTGATTCAAGGTATATTTGATTGCTTTCCCAAGCAATCCTTTGGGTGGTGTCTGGGGGATAGGTTTCCCGCAGCCAGTCGCCAAATGCTTCCATGGTCGGCTTGGCCTGAGAAATGGATTTTGGCCATGTGAAGCGGTTTTTTTCCAGTCTTTTCTGCCAGAGGCAAAAACCGTTGACTTCCCAGTAGAGAATTTTCAGCATTGTTTGCCGACGATTGCAGAAAACAAACAGGTGTCCTGAAAACGGATCAAGGTCAAGATGGTCAACCAATATGGACAACCCGTTAATGGCTTTGCGCATGTCAGTGTAACCAGGAGCCAGGTAAACCTTGAGATGTGACAGACCGCCGAACATTACCGGCCCTCCAGAATCTGCAGCAGATGCTGCAAAGCAGAGGATGAAAATCGCTCATCGATTTCCACTTGGTAGCAATCATTGACAATGAGACGTAAGCCATTGTCTTGGACAGGTAATTGAATTAGGGTCACTGGTTTGCGGGTAACTTTTGCGGGAAAAAACGGTAGATGCGGGTAACTCTTCAGGGTTTTCCATAGAATGTAAATCTGCATAAAATAATGATATTAGCCACTTGCAATCCCCTGTTCCCTGCCTTGGGAGCAGGGGGTCGGAGGTTCAAATCCTCTCGCCCCGACCAGTAAGAATTAAAGGGGTTAGCCTTAGTTGGCTAGCTCCTTTTTGTGTTCAGACTTTTGCCGATGGTTGGTGCCGATAAACGGTAATTAATGGTCTGCTCCTTTAATGGTAATCATCGATGTCCACTACCCACTGATTTTACCCGCCTCATAATCTCGGTGCCAGTTTTCAGCTACCGGTATCTCCCGGTAGAGTTTCCGGCGCTGTGCTTCAAGCAGGAGCCGTGGTTTGTTCATGAAATCCGCGGCGCAATAAACTTTTTTACCTGAAATCCGGCTCATATTATTCAGCCAAATGATGCCCAGTTCGGAACGTAGCAGGTGATGATCAACAATCAGAATTTCCACATTTCGGGCCAGGCGGAGCCCGTTTTCCCAGGCTTTTTTTCGCTGTAATCCGGATAATGACTGAATATAGAGAGGTGGTCCGTCTGCAAAGACGATATCTGGTTGCCACTGAAGGATCTTGTCTATGGTTCCGTTGTCCAGAAGCTGGATATCGCTGGCATGGACAAATACTTGATTTCCCGTATCGATTCTGGTCATCATTACGGTGCCGAACCTTTCCCCTGGCGGACCGTGGGGAACCGGACTGGAGAAAGATAAAGGACCATCCTGGCATCCTTCGGCCATCTTCATGCTGCGCCCCAATAATGCTTCCAGGTCCATGGCGCGATGCTGCATTTTGGACGAAAGTCCTTCTTTTGATTTGGCCCAGATACGCAATCCCTGTAAACGATCAGCCAGCTGCTCAAATGAAAGCTGGAAGGGATTTGCCTGCAGCAGGGGAACATGGTCACCATGGAAGTGGCTGAAGACAATATCTGTAGCTTCTTCCATCGCCTTTATGATCTCCTGTCTGACTTTTATCCCGGTTTTTACCTGGTAAGGGTGGGGAAGCAAGCCATGCCGCCGGTATCCCAGGGCGATGCCCGGATCAATGAGAATCCGCCGTTCCCCGGCAGTCACCAGGCAACACATTCCGCGAACTCCCAGGGATTCCGTGCCGATTATCTCAATGCCCATGGTTTTTGTCATCGGTCAGGTCTCCGTCGGTAGAGGTTAGGTGGATCATTTAAAGAAAACGTTCGAATATGCCGATCAATGGCACCAAGCTGTTCATTTGACAATCCGATAATTTAATTATAGGGTACTTTATCCCTGAATTCAATTTATCCGGAGAAAATTTTATGACCCAGCAAATCAGCAAAAAAGGTTTTTCAGGCTTACAGGTTTTCGGCATTGCTGTCCTGGTTATGATTGTTGCTGTTGCCGGAACAATTTTTGCGGCCAGGGCCTGGTTCTTTCCCCGTCCTTTTAAACCGGTGGTTTTGAGTCAGCAGGAGGAAAAACGCCTGGAGCGCAAGCTGGAACAATTTGAACGTCCGGGCTATAAGCCGCTGCCGGCGGCAAAAGCCTCAAAATCAAAGCCGCAAAAGAATGATTGGCTGTCCGATGGCAGATTGAAACCCGAAGCCTACAGTGAGAAGGGGGCTTCAAGGGAGATTAATTTGAGTGAACGAGAACTTAATGGTCT
>CAYZIS010000065.1:0-3882 GCA_964478545.1 uncultured Thermodesulfobacteriota bacterium | reverse complement strand
ATCAAGCACTGACCCCAATCGAGACAGTTTGGAAAGAGGTACTGAATAGTTACGATTAAAGTTCAACAAATCACTACCATTTCATGGTTCTCTTTAACCCTTCCCCCAAGCAGACTTTTGGCTGCCATCCGATCTTCGCCGTTATTGCTTGGTTATCACAAACCCAGTCAGGATGATTTAATTCACGTATCTTCCCAGGTGTCAGCATCGGGTGTTTCCCCCTCAATCGTGATAAAACCTGATTTATATTTGCCGATAAAGACAACAACGACAAAGGCACATGAACTTTCATCAACTTTCTGGCACGTAATCGAGAAAAAAGGGCAACCACTTCATCCCAGCTATAACCGTCAGGATGACCATCATGAAGTTCATATATTGTCTGTGACCATTCGGATTGTTCCAGAAAGGATTGGATCGCAGCTGCCAGATCATCAACATATAACATGGAAAAGCGTGCCTGACGTTCTCCCACCAGCAGGGCAACTCCTTTTTCCATCAGCCGAAAAAGCGGCAACAGCTCACGGTCTCCGGGACCATAAACAGCCGGTGGCCGTAAAGCTATCCAGGGCATCTCACCGGCAGCCATCGCCAACTGCCGCTCGCCTTCTTTTTTGCTGGCCGCATATGCCGACAGCTGTGGTTCACGAGCTGCCAGCGATGAGAGAAGAAGGAATGAGGGTTTTTCAACCGTCTCTCGGGTTATACGTACTAAGGAACTGACCCCGTCGGCATTAATCCGGTTAAAATGCTCAGCATGCGCTCCACGAACCGCTCCAGCACAATGGATAACAACCCTGGCTCCTCTAACCAACTGCCGCAAACTGGAGGAATCTTCCAAAGTTCCTTCAACAATTTCAAGTTTATCAAAAGTAGGAAGCTGCAGCAGGACCTGCGAGGAAGAACGAGCCAACCCTCTCACCCGCCAACCGGCAGCCGTTAACGTCCTGGCAACAGCACCACCAATAAAACCGGTCACCCCGGTAATCGCAATAACTCCTTTTCTACCTGCCCCTACTGTTCCGTTGACATTCATAACGATTTATTTGACCAATGACATAACAACTAAAAATTTTCAAGCCGCTAGCCATTTGAAGTAAAATTCCTAAATTAAACCCCAGAGGACAATGATACTTTATAGCAGAAAAGAGCGACAGATGAATAGAATTATTCTCCGCTCCACTGTATTATGATACGAGGTAATTTTTGGAAAACGCAAAAAGGAAAAAAGGAATGGCGGATTAAATGGCTTGAGCTGAAATTTCCGGGAACGAGTACAGAGTTTCAGCTAGGGAAGCCTTGCTCCCGGCGTGACGAACCATAAATCCGGAACGAGCACCTGAACGGGATAATTTTCCGGAAGTTGTCCGGGGAAGGGTATTACGAGGAACAAGTTCTAGCAGACACTCTATTCCCAGTTCCCTTTTGAGAAGACCATGAAGACGATAAGCAAGATCAGAATATACATCCTTATCCAACTCACGGCATTGAACCACCAGTACCGCTTTTTCAGCGCCATCATGGCCAGATATGGAAAAGGCTGATGCATCACCGGTTCTGACTTCAGGCTGTTGTTCGGCTATAAATTCAAGATCCTGCGGCCATATGTTCCTGCCGTTAATAATAATTAAATCTTTCTGGCGCCCAGTCACCACAAGACTGCCATTTAATAAATAAGCCATATCACCGGTATTAAGCCAGCCATCAGGAGACAGCACCTCCTGAGTTTCATTCTCTTTACCGAAATAGCCTTCCATCACACTACCGCCCCGAACAAAAAGGGTTCCACAATGTCGCTCGGGCAAGGCATTGCCATCATTATCACGAATTTCCACTTCATAGCCCGGTAGAGGATTGCCACAAACAACAAAACGGTTCGTTTGCTGCCCATCCTCAGCGGAATTTTTATCGATCGGCAAAAATTCCCGGCTCTGATCAGTAAAATCACTGCCATTCACTTCATCGACTATCAAGCCGCGACCCAATGGCATGAAACTTACTGCCAATGAACATTCTGCCATACCATAACAAGGCATAAATGCCCCGGAATCAAAACCGCTCGCTGCCAGAATTTGCGCAAATTGCCGCAAAGGTTCAGGACGTATGATTTCAGCTCCGATGCCAGCCACCCTCCAGCAGGCAAGGCTGAATTTATCCGCTTCTGGAAGACGTATTCTTCGAGCGCATAACTCGTAACCAAAAGGCGGGCCAAAGGATATGGTGCTTTGATTCTGACTTATAAGACTTAGCCATAAACGGGGTCGCATGGCAAAGTCACGGGTATTCAAATAGTCAACTGACATCTGGGAAGCCATCGGTGCCAGGACCATACCTACCAAGCCCATGTCATGGTAGAACGGCAACCATGACATGCTGCGGTCATTCTCCTGAACTTTAATCCCTAGGCTGATGATAGATGACAGGTTATGCATCACCGCCTTCTGGGTGATTATAACTCCCCGGGGATACCTGGTACTGCCGGAAGTATATTGAAGGTAAGCAGTTTCATGAGCTTGAGTAGGATTGAGCTCAATATGACCGGCATCGATTTTGTCCAGATCAGCAATCTGGCCAGCAAAAAGCAAATCCATGCCTGCCGTTGCTTCCAGGAGAAAAGGAAGAAATCCGGCTGGAGACATGGCAATGGATGCCTGGCAATCATGCAGTAAACGACGAACCTGCCCAACATATGCCTGTCGACCACCCAGGAACATCGTTGCCGGCAAGGGAACCGGAACCAGTCCTGCATATTGACAGGCGTAGAATATACACATGAAATCAGGGTGGGTATCAGCAATAACAGCCACCCTGCTTCCACGTTCAGCCCCAATTGCCAAAAGCTTTACTGCCAACTTACGAGCATTTACCCTCAAGTGGGCATATGACAAAACAGTCGCTAAATGGCCACGACCATCATAAAAATTATAACCGGTCTGACCGGCGGCAGCATAATCCAAAGCTTCAGCTAAACTGGAAAAATCACCATTCCGCAATGGTACTGTATTAGAGGTCGGTGTTATTTCCATATCTTCCAAAACTCCAGTAAGTACAATCCGCACGGTACCTGCCCAATTAGATAGGAAGTCATTTATCGAAAATTAACATAAAAGTCAATAATAATTCTAGTGAGATAAACGATATTTGAAGCTTATGTATCCGTAAAGAACTTCACAAACCCAATGAAATACGCAAAAAACATACCACTACTACGTCTGATGCACACTTTTTAATACATATATTTTTGAGTACCAGATGCTACTCAGAGCAGATAATTCTACTGCTACATTATTAATAACAAAATTCGTCATGGAATACTGTCCATGAAAATAGTAGAAATCAGGATAAATTATATACCTACATTTTAAACTAATCTAATATTTTTTAACCACCTAGCATATAAAAAAGCTATATTCAAGGAAATAGTCCAATATTACAATATGTTAATATTGTTTTAATAAATCAGACAATATCAAATGAACACAATAATTTTCAGTGGTGTCCGGTTAGGTTCTTGCAACTGTTAACCGGGACTGATTTCAGCGCTTTTTGGCGCTTGATTGCCTGCATTTCCAACGACTCATGACGCTAAAATTGCCAAACTCGCCCTTCCAGGGCTCAAACAGGGCAATTTTTACGCTCTATTCGCCGGGAAAAACAATGGGCTACCCTCACGATGTCGCGCTGAAACAGCACCAATTAACGATATTATAGAAACGCAAAAAGCATACCGGACACTGCTGAATAATTTTATAAATCCCGCAAATAGTTTTTTGCTTTTTGCTGTTTTCTGACGGTTGAAAACTTTTATCTGGAAATAATACCGCTAAATAAAGGTGTTGCCAAGATATGGTAAAAACTCAATAAAAACATTGACTTAATGCA
>CAYZIS010000064.1:0-5902 GCA_964478545.1 uncultured Thermodesulfobacteriota bacterium | reverse complement strand
ATCAAGTACCATCTGGCTGCTGGCATGAAAGGAAGGTCTGTGAATTGCTGGCAGAGATTGAGAAGAAAGAAGCCCAAAATGCGTGAAATAGTTTTGGATACGGAAACTACCGGGATCTCGGCCAAAAATGGCCACCGGATTATCGAAATTGTTTGTCTGGAACTTAAAGGTGGCCAGCCCAGAGGGGGCGCAATATTGTCAGCGTTTCTCCATTGATCGTTCCGGCTGTAGCCGGCATGGGGCGCTCATTGACTGCCAGTTGCTGGCCCAGGTTTATGCTCACCTGAAAAGTTTTGTTCCTGCCAATCGCAGTCCCCTTTCTTGACAACCTCTTGCAGTGTTGTTAGGGTTTTAATAACAGAATCAACTTTCTGAGTTGCTCTAAAAACAGCCCTGCCTGTCGGCGGCCAAAACCGCCTGCCTGTCGGCAGACACGGCTATGAGCCAAGCCCGAACATCCCATGATGTATTTTTGGCAATGCAAGTCAGAAAGTTGAGTAACAGACATTCCGATGACGCTGATTATTTTTACTGATCTTGATGGAACCCTGCTGGACCGGGATACCTATTCATGGGAGCCAGCCCGGGCTGGCTTGGAGCGCTGTCGGCAATGCCAGGTGCCGGTGGTGGCAGTGACCAGTAAAACCCTGGCTGAAACCAGGATTCTGAGTGAGAAAATTAGTCTTGATCCCCGTTTTATTTTTGAAAATGGTGGCGGCATCTGCCTGGAGGAGGAGAAATATCTGGGCTTGGGAATCCCCTACGAAGACCTGAGACATGATTTTTCAATTCTGGCCGACCGCTTTCCACTGCGAGGCATGGGGGATATGAGTATTTCAGAGCTGGTTGAAATGACCGGTTTGACTCAGGAAGAGGCTTTGCTGGCCAAAGAGCGGTTATTCAGCGAACCTTTCTTATATGTGGGAGATGAATTGGCTAAGCTGGAAGCCGTGGCTGCTGGACAGGGGTTGCAAATTATCCGGGGGGGGCGTTTTTATCATTTGATGGCTGAGAAGCAATCAAAAGGGAATGCGGTTCAAAAGTGGGTGCAACAATGGGGGGGGGGATTTACTCAGCCCTTGTTTACTGCGGCGTTAGGGGATAGTCCCAACGATTTTTCCATGCTGGCCGTGGTCGACCATCCTTTCCTGGTGAGACAGAAAAATGGCCGGAGTGCATTCTGTCCCCTGGAGGCAATAGTGAGGACCAAGGCTGTTGGACCGGCTGGCTGGTCGGAAGCTGTTATTCAATTGTTGGATAATCTGCCTGATGCCTGTCGGGCAGGGAAGGAGAGTGAGAATGTCTGATTTTATTCAGAACAGTAAAATCACCAACCTGCAAATGATCCATAAGCGGGCCTTGCCCGATATTGAAAGTGAGATTGAAGTTTTTTCCTATGATCGTAAAATTACCCTGCTGTTGCCATCCCTGTATTCAGAGTTTACCGGCGAAGCCATGCCCAGGATTGTGAAAAGCCTGGAAACTGTACCTTACATTCATCGCCTGGTTTTGTCCCTGGATCGGGCCAGTGAAAAGGAGTTTGAAACAGTTAAAAAGTTATTTCGTGGTTTTCCCTACGATGTCCAGATAATCTGGCAGGACAGTCCGAGAATTATGGCTCTTTATGACTACCTGGAGAATCAGCAGTTTTATATCGGCTATCAGGGAAAAGGCAGGGGGGTTTGGTTTGCCATCGGTTATATTTTGTCGAAGAAAGATACCAAGGTCATCGCCCTTCACGATTGTGATATCGTCAATTATGATCGGGGCTTGCTGGCCAGGCTGGTGTATCCGCTGGTGAATCCATCGTTGGTCTATGAATTCAGCAAGGGATATTATTCCCGGGTCAGTGATTGCCAGTTGTATGGGCGGGTTACCCGGTTGTATCTCACCCCGATTTTACAGGCCTTAAAGAAAATTTTCGGGTCCCGGGATTTTTTTGAGTTTCTTGAAAGCTTTCGCTATATCCTCAGTGGTGAATTTGCCATCCGCACCGATATGGCCGCTAAGCTTCGGATTACCCCTGACTGGGGTCTGGAGATTACTACCCTGGGAGGAGTCTACAGCCTGGTAACTCCGTCCCGGGTTTGTCAGGTTGAATTGTTGGCGAATTATGAACATAAACACCAGGAAATTAAACAAGGTCAGGATCCGGAAAGTGGTCTCAGTAAAATGGTGATAGATATTACCCGGGCACTTTTTCGAATCCTTTCTCAGGATGGTATCGTGTTTACGCCGGCAGTCATCCGGTCTTTAAGGGTGACCTATATCAATTTTGCCCGGGTGAATATTGAAAAATATGATGCCTTGGCCAAGCTCAATGGTCTGCGTTTTGAACGCCATGAAGAAATTTCAGCGGTTGAGCAGTTTTCCGCTGCGTTGACCATGGCTTCTGAGCGTTTTATGGAGGATCCCATCGGGACGCCGTTGATGCCTGGCTGGCATCGGGTAATTTCGGCGGAATCTGACTTTGGCAACCGTATGGTCGAGGTTATAGAGGCTGAAAATCGATAATAAAGGGAGGGATGATTATGCAGGTTCTGGTGCTATACTATTCCAAAGGGGGAAATACCCGCCAGCTTGGGGAAAAAATTGCTGATGGTGTACGGTCAACCGGAGTGGAAGCAGTTCTACGCTCAACGGATGAGGTCAATAAGGATGATTTTTTGCAATCGGCCGGGATTATTGCCGGTTCCCCGGTTTATTTTGGGGTCATGGCGGCCGAGCTGAAACGGATATTCGATGAATTTGTCGGAATCAGGAAAAAAATGGAAAATAAGGTGGGGGCAGCATTTGCCACCGGTGGCCACGTTACCGGTGGAAAAGAGACCACCATCATGTCTATTCTTCAGTGTATGTTTATCTATGGGATGATTATTGTTGGCGATCCCATGAGTGCTTCGGGCCATTATGGAGTGGCCTCGGTGGGGGCTCCGGATGATACTGCGGCTAATGATGGTTTTGAACTGGGACGACGGGTAGCGGAATTATGCCAGAAATTAAAATGAGAAAGTAAGAAAGAGGGAAAGTAGGGGGCATCCATGATATTCGGTATTTCTTAAAAGAAACGTCGGATATCATGGGTGCCCCCTTTTTTGTGGTGAATAATGTCTGTTGTTTTTGGTCGTTGCTATGATTATGAGTCCGGGAAACTAAAAGATTGCCTGCAGGATCTGATTTCCTCCCTTGGGATTGAACAGTTGATTTACACTGGTGACCGGGTATTGATAAAGCCGAATCTCATTGCTCCCCGGCCAGTGGTTGATGCCGTCTGTACCCATCCTGCAATGATCCGGGCTCTGGCCATGATCATTCGGGATTGTGGTGGCCAGCCGTATATTGGTGACAGCCCAGGCTATGCTTCGCTGGAGCGCTGCCTGGCTGGAAGTGGGATGTAAGCGGTTGTTGATGAACTGGGAATAAAGGTAGTTTCTTTCAAGACGCAGGTGGTGGTAAGTCGTCCTGAAAATCGGATCCTGAAAAGATTTCAGCTGGCCGGCCCGGGCAATGAAATTTATTGACCGTTCAGTGCGGATTGATTATAAAGCCTGCATTCGTTGTTATTGTTGTCATGAACTGTGCCCCTATGGAGCTGTGCGGATGAAATGGGGATTATTAAGGTAATCCTAAATTGAGCGGTTAGCTTTTAGCCGTTAGCTATTAGTTCAATGATTACAGGATATTTACTATTACAAACTGTCACCTGTCAGGTCTTATTGCCCATAAACGTAATGTCTTGATTTTTTAAAGTTAAACGCTGATAGCTAATTGCTAATCGCTTAACTTAGGGTAATGAAATGGATATAACCAAACTTCATTGTATTGATCTGGATCAGCCCCAGCTGGAAGGATTTACCAAATTTATAAGTGCTTGGATATACCAAGGGGATGACTGTACCTTGCTGGTGGATCCCGGTCCCTTTTCATCCATTCCTGTGCTGCTGAAAGGGTTGGAACGATTGAGTATTACCAGGCTTGATTATATTTTATTGACCCATATCCATATTGATCATGCCGGGGGAACAGGAAAATTGCTGGAGTATTTCCCTGAGGCACAGATTATTTGCCATCCGGAGGGGATTAAACACCTGGTGAATCCTGATAAACTCTGGCAGGGATCATTGAAAGTCCTTGGAAAGATGGCTGAAGCCTATGGGGAGATTTTTCCGGTTCCAGCCGCCAATATCAGTTTTTCAGAACATATCGGCGATCTTGACCTACAGGCAATTCTGACCCCCGGACATGCTCAACACCACCTCTGCTTCTGCTATGAGGATTTGTTGTTTGGCGGGGAAGTTGTTGGAGTGCGCAGCGAGGTTGGCGGGGGAATATACATGCGACCGGCAACCCCACCACGGTTTATTTTGGAAGTGGCGCTGGAATCCATTGATCGGGTTATGTCCTTAACTCCCCGGTACCTGGTTTTTGCCCATTATGGCCTGGTGGAACCAGCCATGGAGTACCTGAAAATCGGCCGCAATCAGTTGCTGCTCTGGGTGAAAGGGGTGGAAATCACTGCCGCCCAGGGGATGGATGAGGGAATGGAGGAGCGGCTGTTTGACTGGCTGGTGGATCATGATCCAGTATATCGGCGGATCAACCAGCTGCCGCCGGCTGTTTTTGCCCGGGAACGGTATTTCCTCAAAAACACCATGAACGGTATGCTGGGTTATCTCAAAAATCGACAATAAATTGGGTGACACCCTTTTTTGCTGCTTCCTTGATCAGTGAGGGGGTGGGGAAATCGGGAAATCCCTGGCTGAGGTTGACGCCATTATATTGCCGGCATAACATGGTCATGCCCCGGATGACGGATTCTTCAAACTGAGAAGCCTTGAAAGATTCAGGAATATTCATGCTGGAAATAATCCCCTTACTTTTTTGGTTATCGGGCCCGGAAGCCCGTCCCCGATCTGCCGATTATCAACCTTGACAATCGGCATAGCATCCATGGTGGTACTGGTGATAAAAACTTCATCAGCAGCGAATAATTCATCCAGAAAGCAGGTTCTGCAGCTGACTATGAGCCCGGTTTGCCGGGCTCGATCAATGATATATTGGCGGGAAATACCGGGAAGAATATAGTTGTTCAGCTCCGGGGTGGAAATGGTTTTGTCTTTAACCAGAAAGATATTGGCAGCACAGGCTTCATGAATTTCCCCCTTTGCCGAGATGAAAAAGGCTTCCTGACAGCCCTGCTGGTGCGCTCGCTGTTTCATTAAAATATTAGGTAACAGGGCAATGGTTTTCAGGTAGCAGCGATTCCAACGCATTTCCTCGGCGGTAATGGCCTGCTGTCCCTGACTGAAGAAGCTTTCATCGTACTGTGGCCGGGGTCGAAAGGTCATGAGCATGTTGGGTTCCAAGGGTTCTGGATAGCTGTGGTGTCGGGGCATGATGCCCCGAGTGAGCTGTATGTAAATCATCGTATCCTGGAATCCTGCCCGTTTGATTCCTTCATCGATGATTGTCGGCCAATTTTCATAGGATGGTGGCAGGGGAATGTTGATTCCCGCTGCACTTCGCTCCAGGCGTCTGAAGTGCTCAGGCATGAGGAATGGGCAGCCGTTCCTGGTGCAGATAACTTCATATACCCCATCAGCAAACGTATACCCACGGTCATTGATGGGAATGCAGGCTTGCTCCATGGGAATGAACTCATTATTGATATAGGCTATGTCTGCCATTTCCCCCTCCTGGTATGTATCTTGCGTCTTGATGTAGTTGTACTATTGATCTTTGCTGGGGCTGTGGGAACCGTTAGAATACTAGATTAAATCATGGTGATCAGTCAAGGAAAAGATAATTTTTCTGAAATTCCAATATAAGGTCTTATATTTTGTCAATTGAAGTTACTTCAGGCGCTTTTTTGCGCTCGATTGCCTGTTTTTTCAACGGCTCA
>CAYZIS010000063.1:0-6068 GCA_964478545.1 uncultured Thermodesulfobacteriota bacterium | reverse complement strand
GACGGGAACGTCTTGTATTGGATTGAACCTTTGCGTTATCAGGATATTGAGGAGGAGGTACAGCAGCAAAAAATTGATTTCCTGATTACCAATCCTTACAACTATGTCGAGCTGTGCAGTAAATACAAGCTTAAACGGTTGACCACTTTGGTCAGGAAATCCCCCCAGGGCTCTTCTATGGTTTTGGGGGGGGTGGTTTTTGCCAAAGCCTCCCGAAAAGATATTAATCACCTGCAGGATTTAAAAAACAAGAGGATTGCCGCGGTGGCTCCCAACTCTTTTGGCGGCTGGATTAGTATATTGCGGGAGCTGCATGTTCAGGGCATCGATCCCAAACGGGATTTTGCCGATCTCAAATTCTGTTATTCCCAGGATAAAGTCATTTTTCGGGTAAACAGCGGTCAGGCTGATGTGGGCTTTGTCCGTACGGGAATCCTGGAGAAAATGTTGGCGGAAGGCCAGGTGTCTTCCGACGAATTCAAGGTAATTCGTGAGTATCCCAAATCGATTGTCAAGGAAATGACCATTCTCCATTCCACCCGCTCCTATCCGGAGTGGTCCTGTATCGCTTTGGGGCAGGTGCCGGACTCATTGGCTATAAAAATGTCGGTGATGCTCTATCAACTGCCGGCTGACAGCCTGGCGGCTCGAGCGGCCGGCATCGCCGGCTGGACTGTGCCCCTTGATTATCACAGTGTCAACGATTGTTTGAAAGAGCTGCGTTTGGGGTCCTATGTCGATTGTGGCTACTTTGAAATCAAGGATACTTTTATCAAATACTGGCGATGGTATCTCGTCAATATTGGTTTTGTCCTGTTGTTAATGTTGCTGGTCTGGCAGTTGCACTGTTCCCGGAAAAAGATAAGCGAAGTCCACCGGAAAAAGATAGGCCAAGCCTACCAGGAACAGAAGAAAGTTGTTGTCCGACTGCGGGAGTTGGAGAAACAGCAAAAAGAGCAGCTGTTTTTTCTGGAAGAATTGTTGAATGTTTTGCCAAATCCGGTATTTTACAAAGATCTTGAAGGGAAATTTCTCGGTTACAATCAGGCTTTTGCTCGCCTGGCCGGGATTGAGGGTAATGAACTGCTGGGTAAAGGTCCTGAATATTTTTTAGGTGGCCAAATGATCCAACTGGCGGCGGCCACCGACAATCAGGTCCTGGATAATCAGGGTTCGCAGCATTATGAATGCCTTTTGACTCTTACCGATGGCAGTCAGCGTTATTACGCGATCATGAAAGATTCATTCAGATATCAGGATGGTTCTCCAGGGGGAGTGATTGGTGCCTTTTATGACCTGACGGAGATTAAACAGGCGGAAAATCGGCTTTCCCTGCTGGCTGCGGTGGTGGAGCAGGCGGACTCCATTGTGGTTATATCTGATTGTCAGAGAAAGATTACCTATCTTAACCCGGCTTTTGAACGGATTACCGGTTACCTGGTGGCCGAAGCGCAAGGGAAAAATGTACATGAAGTGTTTTCTCCCGATCTGGAGCAGGATCGTAGCCGGCAGGAATTAAGCTCATGTCTCTCGCGGGGAGAGACATGGCATGGAACTCTGCAGAGTAAAAAGAAAGACGGGACGATTTTTGCTGAGGAAACGGTAACCTTTCCCATTCGGGATGACCATGGCCAGATTATCGGCTACGTGGCAATCAAGCATGATATTTCGGCGCAAAAAAAACTGGAGCAGCAACTGTTAAAGGCCAGCAAGATGGAGTCCATCGGCCAGCTGGCCGGAGGAGTGGCCCATGATTTCAATAATATTTTGACGGTCATCAACGGCTATGCCCAAATTGTCCTGATGCAGTTGGAAAAGGACAGCAGGCTGTGGCATGATGTGCGGGAAATCGAAAAGGCCGGGGAACGGGCGGCCGGTCTTACCCGCCAGTTGCTGGCCTTTAGTCGCAAACAGGTGATCATGCCGAAAGCGATCAAGATGAATGACGAAATTCTCGAGATGGAGAAAATGCTCCGGCGTTTAATCGGCGAGGATGTTGAACTGGAAATTTCACTGGCTGAGAACCTGCCGCTCATCTACGCTGATCCCAGCCAGTTGCAGCAGATCCTGCTGAACCTGGTGGTCAATGCCCGGGATGCCCTGAAAAACCAGGTGCGGCATACAGGAAAAAGGATAAAAATTTCCACCACCAGGAAGTTTTTGGATGATGCCTATGTTACTCTGCACCCGGGTTCCGACATCGGCTGGTATGTGCAGCTTCAGGTGGAGGATAACGGTTCCGGGATGGCAAAAGAGGTGACTGACCATATTTTTGAACCGTTCTATACCACCAAAGGGGTAGGCAAAGGTACCGGGATGGGCTTGGCCACGGTGTATGGGATCGTCAAACAGAATCAGGGTAGTATTTATGTTTACAGTGAACCCGGCCAGGGAACCAGCTTCAAAATCTACTGGCCGGAAACGGACGACGATTCTTTGCGGCAGGGGCCTGAGCCCGGCAAGGCTCCGGCTGGCGGCAGCGAGGTGATTCTGCTGGCGGAGGACAATAAATCTCTCAGGGAAATGAGCAGCCGCCAGTTGCGGCAGGCAGGATATACGGTTATTGAAGCTGAACATGGGCTGGACGCCCTGGAAAAAGCTCGGAACCACCAGGGTCCCATTGACCTGCTGCTTACCGATGTGGTGATGCCGGTCATGGATGGCAAAGAGTTAAGTGAAAAAATCAAGGAGATATATCCCGATATCCCGGTCCTCTTTGGCTCCGGTTATATGGACGACAGTATCCATCAGGATATTATTAATCTGGGTGAAGACCACTTTATCAATAAACCCTATAATATCAGTGATATCCTGGACAGGATACGTCACCTGCTGGATGGAAGGGGGTCAAATCTTTATCGTTGACAAAATATAGGAAGTTAGTTTTACCTGATTTTTGTCGATAACTATGCCAGCAATCCAGCTGCCGTTCGTGAACCGTTTGAGACGGTGGCCAGACAGTCTGATTATGACTGCACGAAAAGTTTAATATTTTGCAACTGGCGACGGGAAAAGTCCGCCGGGAGAGAGGGTACATGAATATCAGCGTTATGGTCATCGATGACGATCCAGGGATCACCTCTTTGTTGAAACGGTTTCTGGAACAATCAAACTTTCAGGTTACTGAGCTCAACAAATCTGTTGAGGCCACGGGTTGTCTGGCAGAGGATATGGTTGAGGTGGTGATGATTGATCTTCATATGCCGGAACTCAGCGGCTTTGACCTGATTGACATGATCCGCCAGCGTTGGCTGGCCCTCCCTATTATCGCCATTTCCGGAACCGGAATTATCGCCGATGTGGTCAGGGCCATGCGGCTTGGGGCCTGGAATTTCATTGAAAAACCGATTTCCAGCTTTGAGGGCGTCGGCGAAATTATCCGGACTGCCAGAGTGCGGTCCCGGGAGATGTGGGGGGAAATCAGGGCGGAAGAACAGTGCCAGCAACAAAGGGTATTTCTTGAAGCGGCAGTGGTTGAACGCAGTTCCGCCTTGATCAAGTCCAACGAAGAATTGCAGCTGGCCATGAAGCAGCTGCAAAATTCCCATTCTCAGATGGTGCAGCAGGAAAAACTGGTTTCCATCGGCAACCTGGTGGCCGGGATGGCCCATGAACTGAACACCCCCATCGGCTTTGTTTCCAGTAATACCGATTTCTGAGTTACGCTGAAACAATGATAATATTTCAGTATGGCAATAACAGAAATACCACGAAGCGCAAACCAGAACATGAAGTTTCAAAGAAATTTGCTTTTTCTTCGTGCCTTTCGTGTCCTGGTAATCAGCAGTGCCCGGTTAGAAAGTTGCATACTGTCAACCGGAGTTGATTTCAGCGCTTTTTGGTGCTCGATTACCTGCTTTTCCAGCGGCTCATTGCGCTAAAGTTGCCAAACTCGTCCTGTAGGGCTCAAACATGGTAACTTTCACGCTCCAATCGCCGGGAAAAGCAACGGGTTACCCTCACGATGTCGCGTTTGAGACAGCACCGGTTGCCGATATTGAACACGACGCAAAAAGCATATCGGACAGTACTGCCTGGTAATATATTTTTTTGTAATTTTTTTTGGCAGAGAATGCCAGGGGACATTGCTTTAGTGCACCCCACATGTCAAGCTATTTTTAGAACAACTCAGAAATTTAAGATGTAAATTAACGGTCCATAAAAGTGCCGGAATATGGTATGTTTTCTCAACCTTGATGCTGGATTTGATTCTATGCTCTATGAGCTGAAAATATTTATTGAAGTGATGGTTTTTCTTCTGGGCCTGGCCATCGGCAGTTTTTTCAATGTCTGCATCTACCGGATTCCCCGGGAGGAGTCGGTGGTTTCCCCACCCTCCCACTGCCCGTCCTGTGGTCGACAGATTCTCTGGTGGCAGAATATCCCGGTGCTTAGTTATATGTTCCTGCGTGGCCGTTGCTATTTTTGTAAAGAGCCAATTTCACCGCGCTACATGTTGGTGGAGCTGTTGACCGGGATTTTGTTTCTGGCCGTGTACCTCCATAGCGGCTGGCAGCCGGTTACGATTTGCTGGCTGATTTTTGTCAGCCTGTTGATTCCCATTACTTTCATTGACCTTGACCACCAGATTATTCCCGATCGTTTCAGTCTCAGCGGCATTGTCCTGGGGTTTTTGTGCAGCCTGGCCGGGCTGACTATCCCCTGGGGGGAGTCCGCCCTGGGCATCATCATCGGTGGTGGCGTTCTCTGGTTGATCGCCGAGGGCTACTACCGGCTTACCGGCCGGGATGGCATGGGCGGCGGTGATGTCAAACTGCTGGCCATGATCGGTGCTTTTTTAGGGGTGAAATCCCTGCTGCTGATTATCCTGGTCAGCTCACTGGTGGGCTCGGTGGTCGGGGTGTCGCTGATGGTCATCAACAAGGAAAACAGCCAGTTTGCCATTCCCTTCGGACCGTTCCTGGCCTTTGGCGCCCTGGTCTATCTTTTCTGGGGGCAGCCGCTGCTCAGCTGGTATCTGGGCCTGATGGTTGGAATCTGAGGAATGAAAAAATGAAACAAAAAACTGTACCATCAAGAAGAATCCTGCAGGGTTTGTATTCCTCTAAGCGGATTGCTTTTCTGCTCTTCCTTGCCGCCTTGTTTTTGGGTCTGGCAAATGTTTTTTTTGCCCAAGCTGCCATTGGGGCTGAAATTGCGGCTAAAAAGGTTGAAATTATTCCTGGCTGGTTTGAAAATGTTGGGTGGGGGGTGGTATTTGCCCTGGTCTTTCTGTTTCTGGGCATTATCATCGTCCGATTGCGGCTGCAAAGAAAAAACAGGGAGCTTCTGGCTGTCAATGAAAAGTTGAAATCTGCCGAGGAGAAATATCGGCAGATGGTTGAGGATTCCCCTGATCTTCATTATCGGATAGACCGAGAAGGAAAGATTTCTTATGTTTCCCATGCAGTCCGGAAATTAAGCGGTTATACGGTTGAAGAAGCCCTGGGGATGCAAATGGCAGATTTTTATATAAACTCTGAAAAGAGGGAGAAGCTTTTATCTGCCTTGGAAAAAGATGGTTATGTCAATGATTTTATCGCTCAGTTAAAACGCAAGGACGGCTCAACTTGGTGGGCGTCTGAAAATGTACAGGTTTATAAGGATAGCCACGGCACTATTCTTGGGTTTAAGGGAATAACCAGGGATGTGACGGAACGGATAAAAGCGGAAAAGAATCTAAAAGAAAATTACAGCATTATTAACCAAAGTCTCGCGATTACCTTTCTTTGGAAAAATGAAACGGATTGGCCGGTTCAATGTGTCTCCGAAAATTTGGTAGACGTTTTTGGTTACACGGCGGAAGAGTTTTTAAGCGGCGTTATTTCTTACGCCGACATTATTCATCCCGATGATTTTCAAAGAGTGTCTGAGGAGGTTGCGACCCATAGTGAAGGCGAAAAAACAAACCGGTTCAATCAGGAGTACAGAATCATTACCAAAGGTGGGACAACCATCTGGATTGATGACCGCACGTTAATCAGGAGGAATAAGCATGGAGAAATTACTCACTAAAGGTGTTGCCATGATAGGATAAAAACTCAATAAAAACATTTACTTAGTGCAGA
>CAYZIS010000062.1:0-6822 GCA_964478545.1 uncultured Thermodesulfobacteriota bacterium | reverse complement strand
AATTCCGGGGACATAATACCTATATTATTTCTTTCGTGACTATTCTGGTACCGGCCATAAAGTTACCATAAATAGTCCTTAACAATTCGTAAATCAGGTGTTTAAGAACTGAAAGCTGACTGTTAATCGTTCCAAAAGATACAAAGGTCCGTTTTTAACGGGACAGATCTATTTCTTGTACCGATTTTTTAATTTAAAACTTTTCCATCTCAATCCGTCACATAATAACCGCCAGTTTTCGGTGCTCCCTGGAAAACAACCTTTCTTTCATCACGTAGTTGTTTGATCCAGCGCTCAAGAGTTTTAATGGGAACGTGAAGTTTTTGCGATAGTTCGGGAATTCTGACTCCTGGAGTTTTCTTGATGTAGCGATAAAGTTCACTTACTCCCTCACTTACTCCCTCACTTACTCCCTCACTTACTCCCTCATTCCGGCAAAAGCTGACCAGAATACCACCGCTGCTTTCTTCGATAGTGAAAGTAAGCTCAGGGTAAACTTTCATCTCTTCGCGAATACGAATATAGCCGCTACCATATTTCTCAATGTTGTTTGTCAGGTAAAATGCTTCTGCAATTAATTTATTACGGGTACAGGATTGGTAGGTATCGGTTTTTAAATCTTCTATGGTTATGCCGCCGTAAAGTGTGCCAGGGCTGAAGATAGTGATTTTATCGTCAAATATCTTGATCTGGATATCTGATGAATTACCGTAATCACGATGTACAACGGCATTCAGCAGAACTTCACGAAGAGCTGGCAAGGGGTAGGAAAAACGTTCTTTGCGTTGCAGACTGCCGTCAAAAGAGAAGGCAACACTGAGATGAGAGACAATAAATTTCATTGCCTGTTCAACTGCCTCAAACAGGGTATCGGTAATTTGGCGATCATCAATAATCATGGTGGGCGTTTTGAAACGACCGATATGGATATGATGTCGCGGAGGATTTGTTGCAAATAAGAGGGTAGATGCCCAAGTTGGTTTGTCGTTTATAATATAATTCAGTTTCCGCAATGCTAGAAGGGGAGATTGGTCTAGAGTGAATCGGCCGGATTCATTGACTACTGCAATAAATTTTTCAATTTTATTGACAGACAAATCGTCAAGTGATGCACCATGAGCTTCATATGCATCCCATGAGGCTTGCAGGGACTGAAGATAGAGGTTGGTAATCTCGCTCAAACCAAGTTGGTGGTTGGAAGTGGCAACTCTTTTAAAGTATCTTCCTTTCGTGTTGATGGGTTTAACCGGATATTCATTAATATGAATTGCAACAATCCATTTATTGTCAACTTGAACTGCATCAATATTCGGAATGATAGCCGGACTTGTGCTGGATTTTATTTGTCCGAGCCAATTGTTCAGGGTCTCTTTGCCAATCGTTGTCCCGAGTATAGAGCTATCATCAGAAACTCCAATTAGCACAGTTCCACCCTGAACGTTAGCAAATGCGACCAGAGATTCAACCGTTTCCCGGCCAAAAGAGGCTTTGAACTCAATGGTTTGAGATTCCCCGGCCTGCAAAAGGTTGTTAATTGTGGAGATGTTAACCATGAACAATTTTTTCGATTGAGAGTAACCACGGGATTACTTTTCAGGTAGATGTCACTATCTGTCTATCTATAGGTTTTTACAGTAAGATGCAAGTTCTACCGCCGAAACCAGGGCCATAATTTCAATTTTATTCTTGAGTTTTCGGGGACTTCATAAATTTTTTTGTTCTCAGGATAGTTAAAGGTGTTACCAAGATAGGCTAAAAACTCAATAAAAACATTTACTTAATGCAGAAAAGCCTCTATAGTGATTGGTAAATTCGACCAAAAAAATACCTATCAAATACGGAGGCTTTTCATGCACCACAAGAATATCAAGTTGATAGTAAGGAAACAACTGAAAAAAGAATTTCCCAAGTGGAAATGCCTTCCTAGGAAAATGAAAAGAGAAATCTCCAAACAGAATGTGCTACATGGTGATGTGCTGACGGAAGACACTTGTAACTGTTATCTGCATAGTAATAGCCGGTTGCTGGCAACTGTGGGAATAGACAACCATGTTGTGGTGGAGACTGCAGATGCTGTACTGGTGGGCCACAAGGACCGAGTGCAGGATGTTAAGGCGATTGCCGGACAGTTGAAACAGAAACAACGCGACGAAGCCCGGCTGCACCGCTGTGTCAATTGCCCCTGGGGTACCTATGAGTGCATCGATCAAGCTGATCGATTTCAGGTCAAGCGGATTACCGTAAATCCGGGGGCGACCCTCTCCAGTCAGATGCATCATCACCATGACGAGCATTGGATTGTTGTTAAGGGGACGGCCAAGGTCATTCGGGGTGGTGAGGTCATGGTTCTGGGTGAAATATTACCCATCGTCTGGAAAACCCAGGTAAAATTCCCCTGGAACTCATAGAGGTCCAGTCGGGAAGCTACCTGGGGGGGATGATATCGTTCGGTTTGATGATGTTTACGGCCGGGCTTTTGAAGTAAAGAATGGATAAGATCATGATTTTGAGCTGTTTCAAAGCTTATGACATACGCGGCCGCCTACCCAATGAACTGAATGAGGATATCGCTTACCGCATTGGTCGAGCGTATGGACAGTTTCTGCAACCTGCCAGAGTGGTAGTTGGACGTGACATACGGCTTTCCAGCGAGTCCCTCTGCCGGGCTCTGACCAACGGGCTGACAGACGCCGGGGCAAATGTTTTTGATATCGGTCTATGTGGAACGGAAGAGGTTTACTTTGCCACTTTCCACCATGCAATGGATGGTGGCATCATGGTGACTGCCAGCCACAATCCCATGGACTACAACGGCATGAAACTGGTACGCGAGGGTTCCCGCCCCATCAGTGGCGATACGGGACTGCATACCATCCGCTCTCTGGCCGAGCAAAGTGATTTCAAACCTCTGCCCGACAAGGGTACGGTCACCCGGCTTGAGAGCAGACAGGCTTATCTTGATCATCTATTGCGCTATATCAATCATGCGTTGCTAAAACCCTTAAAGATTGTTTGCAATCCAGGCAATGGCTGTGCTGGACCAGTGATAGATCAGCTGGAAGACCGAGTACCTGTCAACTTTATCAAGATTCAGCATCAGCCCGATGGCACATTCCCCAATGGTATTCCCAATCCACTGCTGCCAGAAAACCGCCGTGCCACCAGCGAGGCCATTAAATCTCAAGGTGCGGACCTGGGTATCGCCTGGGATGGTGACTTCGATCGCTGTTTTTTCTTTGATGAAACGGGAACCTTCATTGAAGGCTATTATATTGTCGGGTTATTGGCCGAAAACCTGCTTCGCAAACATCCCGGTTCGACCATTATCCACGATCCGCGCCTGACCTGGAATACTGTTGATATCGTCCAAGCCGCCGGCGGCAACCCGGTGATGAGCAAAACCGGCCATGCCTTCATTAAGGAACGTATGCGCCGGGAAGACGCTGTCTATGGTGGTGAGATGAGCGCCCATCATTATTTCCGCGATTTTGCCTATTGTGACAGTGGCATGATTCCCTGGCTGTTGGTGGTGGAACTGATGAGCCGCACCGGCAAAAAGCTTTCAGAACTGGTAGACAAGCGGATTTCCCGGTTTCCTGCCAGCGGTGAGATCAACCGTACCCTGTCCGATCCGGTGGCTGTACTGCTGGAGGTGGAACACCTCTATCGCAAAGAAGCACTGGATATTAATCATACCGACGGTCTCAGCATGGAATTTGCGGATTGGCGTTTCAACCTGCGCTGCTCCAACACCGAACCAGTAGTAAGATTGAACGTTGAAGCTCGCGGGGATCAGGTCTTGATGCAAAAGAAGACCGAAGATCTGCTGGCACTCCTTATGGTAGAGATTAACGACTGAAATTAAGTAGGCTAATAAATCATTTACTCTGCCACCCATGGGAAAAAGAGTGACTTTACAAAAGTTGCCAAATATTTCAAACCGTATAGAAAAGATAAACCCCTACACTTAAAAACGGCTCAAAAAACATAAAAATTTTCTTTTCTCGCAAGGCTGAAAAAATTTCATAAACAATCTTTTCATGGGTTAACAAAATAGTTTCCAAACTATAGCTTTTGATTGCTAGAGACTGGGAGATCACCAGAAATTCATAGAAAGAGAGGGTCAGGTCTTCATTCTGCATTTAGATTTTTCAAAATTTTCTTTGCTAACGGTTCCTTTATCTCGGTGTGTCGAGGAACTGTTTCCGTAGTTCCATTTGTTGGATTTATCCAAAGTCTAGCAGGGGGTCAGGTCTTGAATTATCATATTTCTTCCATTCCGGCATGAACCACACGACTCACTGTCGTGTAATGTATTCCAAGATGATCGGCTATATCTTTAAGTGTGTATCCATATGAAAAATGGGCGGAGCAGATCGCGGCATTCCGCTTTTCTTTGTTTCCGATATCCGGGTAAGATAAAACTTCAGCCAACGATAGGCGGCCGGTATATCGTTGTCGTTTGGGAATTTCTTTGGCTTCTTTTTTCTCCTCCAGCAATTCTTTTATCTCCCGAATAAAATTGTCATTGCCAAGGATGATCTGTCCCCTCACTTTTCCCCATGGCTTTCCGACTTCATTTTTCATTCCATTAGTTACAAATTCACGGTACAGTCTGCGGGCTTCATTTTTTCGATTTGAAAATTGACTGAGTATCCAATCAGAAAACAAAAACTCCGGTTGCACAAGGGGCTGGACTGCAAATCGATAGCTGCTCCATAGATAATCTGATGGCTGGGCAACGATGCCCGCAGCAACCGGATTAAGGACAATATATCGGCATAATTCAAGAAGGTGACTCTCTTTTTCCACGAGAATGGATTTATAACGGCCCTGAAAGAGGTGGCCAACCCGCTCGTGGCAACGATTGAAACGCTGTGTAAATACACCGTTCAATTGCCGCATTCCCAAAGAGAGGTTGGGATCGGGCGTTTCCAGGAGGATGTGGTAATGGTTGTCCATGAGACAGTAGCTATGGCATAACCAGTTATATCGTTTTACCGTTGAGGCAAAAACATCAAGAAATAAGTTGCGGTCTTCATCTGATAAAAAAATCTTCTGCCGGGCATTGCCGCGTGCAGTAATATGATACACTGCTCCGGAAAATTCTATGCGAAGGGGCCTACTCATGCTCAATCCTATAACACATAAAATATGATAATTCAAGACCTGACCCCGGATTTCATTGACCCCGGACTTCTGCTTAAATCGGGCGTAAAACCGAGGCCATAGACCTCGGTTTTACGCCCGATTTATGGCTTCGCCACCGCAATTTCTAAAGCATTGCAAGTGGCAGAGCCATTTTCTTCTTACCGAGTTCAGAGTGCCCGGTTTTGATGATGCAATAAAAAGGGGAATTGTCAGTTCTTTTCGCTTCAGATCCAGGGTTTGCCAAGGGGTAGCTTGATTCCTGCTTGAGCATAGATGGCAGCAGCCATGAGATACCAGGCCAGCAGGGCGGTCAGAATGAGGTCCCAGGCGGCGAGGGTACCGGCCAGCTGGCTCCCGGCCAGCTCTTTCAGATCGAGGCCGATGTAGCCCAGCAGCAGGGTCAGGAAAAGCAGCGCCAGCGTACCGTTGTGTTTCATCGAGGCGATGAACAAAATGAAGGTAAAAAAGGTCCACATAAGTAGGAAGATGCCGAGGTCGTGCGCGTCAAACTTCAGCAGTGGATAGGCCTTCAGCAGCTCGGCATTGGTTCCGAAGATCAAATAACAGCATAAGGAAATCCAGAATGTTCCGTATCCGCTAAAAGCGCAGAAACCAAAGTTATTTCCTGTTTTGAACTCGAGCATTCCGGCTATCAGCTGTGCAGTTCCGCCAAACACCAGCCCGAGCCAGAGAACCGGGCCGATACCTACTAGTCCGAGATTGTGAAACTGCAGACACAGGGTGGTCATGCCGAAGCCGGCCAAGCCGACCACCGCGGGATTTCCAAGTTTCATTTCTTCAGCCATTGTGACACCTCCTTAATTCTAGAATTCTGGTTAAGTCAACGCTTGAATCGCCTTAGCGGTCTGTTCAAACCGCCCCTTTCCTAAAGCAGAGAGTTAGTGATCACCTCCTTTTCAGTTGGTGGTAAGGTGGATTATAGGAAATTGTTTTTCAGGGGGTGGCGACCATTTCTACCGGGGTTGCTTCCCTGAACGCTGGCCTCCTCCACAAGAGCAGATGTAAGGCCATTCTGGAAATTTTGTTACATTCCTTACATAATCTTGCCCTTTTTGTCAATAGTATCTTGAATTCCGATATAATTCATATTTCGGTACTTATAGTAAAAACTAAATTATTCTATATGGTTACAGTCAATAATTCTGTGACTGCAAACTCCTGTGAAGCTTTATTTATGGTGGCTTTTGTGCAGGTGAGGCATTTCGAGCTTTTTTAAAATACTCCTCGTTTTTTGCGGTAGCTCAACTGATTTTGGTAATGAATTGACCGGATTTTGGATCCAGCAGGGAGACATGATCGATATCTTTAAACGGCGCATACAGCTCTTTGAAGTTTAAGAAATCTTTTTCACCAGCGGCCTTTCTCTGGTTGGCCAGAAACTTGTTCAAGAAATAGGCTAACCTTATTCGTTATATTATTATAAGATGTTATGGCCTGAATCTTTTGATTTTCAGGTCTTTCAAAACTTTGTAATGTTTATCATTTTCTGTAAGAACAGGATTACCATAAGAGATTGCCGTGGCTCCGATGAGTGCATCTGCCAATTGCATTGAATGACTTAGAAAATGTTGCTCGACGTAAAACATTGCTTTGGTAGATATCTCTTCGGAAATATAGAGAATTTTAGCATTCCAAATATGCAGAGCCTTG
>CAYZIS010000061.1:0-7179 GCA_964478545.1 uncultured Thermodesulfobacteriota bacterium | reverse complement strand
GAGGTGCCCGCCGCGAATCACCATCGTGGTGATTCGTTCGGCGGTCAATGCCGCCAGCCTGTCGCCCAGCCTGTCGCCCAGCCTGCCGGCAGGCTGGGCAGACACGGCTATGAGCCAAGCCCGGACATCCTTAGGCAATTGTTTTATAAACGTGAGATATTGATAAATAAAAGATTAATGATTTCAATATATTATAATTAGTTACTCAGAAGAGTGACGAAATTCAGGTGTAAGTTACTAAAGGCTACTCAGCCAAAGCAGTACACATGGCATTGGTAATCTGCTCAATTTCACTGTCACTGGCAATATAAGGAGGCATGGTATAAAGTAGATGACCAAAGGGACGCAACCAGACCCCCTGCTCCATCACCTGACCCTGAATTTTTTCAACCTGAACGGGTTCATGGGTCTCGATGACACCGATCGCTCCCAAAACCCTGACATCTTTGATCCCTTCCAGGGAGCGACAACGGGACAAACCTTTTGTCAGCAATGCCTCAATCTCGGCAATGCGCTGGGCCCATGGATATGATTCCAGCAAACCGATACTGGCCAGGGCCACGGAACAGGCCAGAGGATTGGCCATGAATGTTGGCCCATGCATCAGCATTTTTAGTCCCCTGGTGGAAATCACTTCACTGATTTTCTCACTGGTCAGGGTGGCGGCAAAACTCAGGTAGCCACCGGTAATCGCCTTGCCGACGCAGAGGATATCCGGTGTCACCCCGGCATGTTCACAGGCAAAAAGTTTGCCGGTACGACCAAAACCGGTGGCAATTTCATCGGCAATCAGCAGCAGGCCATATTCATCACATAAGGCCCTTACCTGCCGGAGAAATTCCGGGCAGTAGAAACGCATGCCACCGGCACCTTGAACGATAGGTTCGAGAATCAGGGCGGCAATCTCATCACTGTGAGCTGCCAGAATATTTTTAATTTCTTCAATATCATGGCCATTCCAATCGGCATCATCCCGACATTCCGGGGCCGGCGCAAAAAACTGCGGCATGATCACCTCACTAAACAGATGATGCATACCATTAACTGGATCACAGACAGACATGGCGCCAAAGGTATCGCCATGATAGCCATTGCGGATAGTAAGCAAACGCTTCTTGCGGTCGTGTCCCAAAGAAAACCAGTACTGAAGCGCCATTTTAATCGCGACCTCAACCGCCACCGAACCGGAATCACAAAAAAATACCCGGGACAATCCCGGAGGAGTGATGGCCACCAGTTTTTCAGCCAGCAGAATGGCCGGTTCATGGGTTAAGCCACCAAACATGACGTGGGCCATTTTACCCAGCTGATCTTTTAACGCCTGATTCAAAACCGGGTGATTATAGCCATGAATCACCGCCCACCATGATGACATCCCGTCAATCACTTCACGACCGTCATCCAGCTGCAGCCGGGTACCTTTAGCCGACTTCACCAGGTGCGGCACGATGGAAGACGGTGCGGGTGAATAGGGATGCCAGATATAGGCGGCATCCTTGAAAAGCAGATCCCCGGATTTTTTCAAAGTTATCATGTCAAGCCCCCAAAGGTTGGACCCTCAAAACAAAAAGGAACCTAGAAAAGACACCTTTTTGTCCGGCAGTCAACACCTTTTTCCATCTGCAAATATTCCGCCACTAAAAAAATACCGGTCGAAACCCATTTTTCAGCCTGCCCACATCGCTCTTATCCCCTTACTTTTCCTTGTTTTCCAACCATCTTTCTGCTATACATTGGCGCCCATTATCGCCATTCTTCATTACCCGTCTAGGGAGATTATCACCGGTGGTCCAAAGCAAAAATAGACACAGCATGATGGTCGAGACAATCCGGAAGCTTTTACACCGGGAAGCCTGGCATAATGTCAACAAGATTATCGCCAAATTTTATCCGGCTGACATCGCCCACCTGATGCGATTTCTCAGTGAAGAGGAACAGCATCTCCTCTTTTCCAGGATTACTGATACTGAGAAAGCAGCTGAGACCCTCAGTGAACTGGATATTTCTCTTGCCTCTGAGATTATTATCCGCCTGCCGGAACTACAATCCATCCGAATTTTAAAAGCCATGTCTGATGATGACAAGGCTGATCTTCTGGCCCATCTACCGGAAGAAATTTCCCATAAACTGCTGGAAAAACTTGGTATCGAGGAATCCCAGGAGATTGAAACGCTGCTCAGCTACGATGATGACACTGCTGGCGGTATCATGACCACCGAATTTTTCGCTCTGGCGGAAGATTGCAACACTACCGAAGCCGTAGAAGCAATACGCAAACGCGGAGATGAGGCAGAGACGGTTTTCTATATTTATGTGGTAGATCAGCGGGGATGCCTGGTCGGAATTGTTTCCCTGCGCAAACTGATCCTGTCCCAACCGGAAGTCAAGCTGCGGCAAATCATGAATACCAACATGGTCAAAGCAACCATTAATACCGACCAGGAAATCGTCGCCCAACTGGTGGAAAAATATAACATTCTCGCCATCCCGGTTGTTGATGACGAAAATAAATTGGTGGGGATTGTCACCGTTGACGATGTTATTGACGTTATCCGTGAAGAGGCCACTGAGGATATCTTCCGCATGGCGGGGACCGATATCACCGAAATGGTTTATGCCGACAATATCTGGATAATCGCCAAAATCCGGCTCCCCTGGCTGTTAACCAACCTGCTGGGCGGCATTGCCACCGGCTACCTGATGTGGCTGTTCAAAGCAACCCTGCACCAGGTTCTGGCCCTGATAACCTTTATTCCGGTCATCACCGGGATGGGGGGAAATGTCGGCACCCAGTCATCATCCATCACCGTTCGGGGCCTGGCTACCGGGCACATAACCCTTGAAAATATACGGCGCAGCATCTGGAGGGAAGCCAAGATAGGAATTACCATGGGATTAATTTGCGGCCTGGTGGTAGGCCTCATTGCCCTAGCCTGGCACCACCAAGTCATTATCGGGCTGGTGGTCGCCATTGCCATGTCTGCAGCCATGACGATCGCCGCCACCATGGGAGTCCTAGTTCCCACGGTTTTTCAACGTTTAAAAATTGATCCGGCTATTGCCTCGGGACCCTTTGTCACCACCAGCAATGACATTATCGGCATTCTGGTCTATATGGGAACGGCGACCATATTTTTAAAATATCTTTTTTAACCAGCAAGGCGGTTTTCTCACTTTCCATGCCCATAATTACCGATCAAGGCCTGATTATCAACAAAATTCCCTATGGTGAAAGTGATCTGCTGATCACCTTCTACACCTTGAACCGGGGAAAAATGACCGGCATCGGCAAGGGAGCAAAACGAAGCCGAAAGAGGTTTTCCGGGCGTTTGGAACTGTTTTCCCTGGTTCGGTTCACCGGCTTTGCCAAGCCGGGAATATCCCTGCCCCGGATTGATGAATGTGAACTCTTGGATTCATTTAGGGAAATTCAATACCAGCCGAAAGCCTTTTTTTCTGGTTGTTATTTTCTTGAAATCATCAGCCGCTGCTGCCCGGAGTGTCAGGCCAACCGGCAAATATTTTCCCTACTGACTGAATTGTTCGGGTTTTTGACCATACCGGCCAGCAAAAACTTTGCCTGCCAAATTCGCTTATTTGAGCTACAGATCATTGCCCTGCTCGGCTTTGCTCCCCTTTTAGATTATTGTCTGAGCTGCCGCAAAAAGGTAAACCAAGACATGCTCTTTTTCGATCCGGAAGCCGGGGGACTCATATGCCAGAGCTGTCACCACCGCTATCCCCGGGCATTTCCCATCAGCCGTGGGACCATTGCCATCCTCAATAAATTCCTGCAGATCGACAGCAACTTACGCAAAAAATTAAACTTCACCCCTCAGGTCATGGATGAAACCGCCAAACTCTGCCGGACCCTACTGCGCTGGCATACCGGACAAGAATTTAAAAGTCTTAAATATATTGACAAACTACCACAAGGCAGCCAGGAAACACTTGTAAAAACAACGAGTCCTTTAGCAAAATCAGGACATATTCGGTTAACAATGGAAATAAAATGACTCTCACAGAATCACAAAGACACAGAGAAAAACCACGCTTCGATGAAACATCTCTGTGGCGCTGTACCTCCGTGAGAAAAAACAGTCAGGCAACCCAGGCGGCAAAAAAAAGTCCATTTTTTTAAATAGCATATCACTGTTGGCTATTTTTAGAGTTAGTCAAATATTTACCAAAACCAAAGCGATTCAACCACATATGATTATTTAATGAAAAAGGGAAATCCACCATGAACTTTCAAGACGTCATTCTTAATCTGGAAAGATACTGGGCCGCGAAAGGATGTATTATTCAACAACCCTACGATTTGGAAGTGGGTGCCGGGACCTTTAATCCGGCAACATTTCTTCGTTCCCTGGGACCTGAACCGTTCAATGTCGCCTATGTGGAACCATCACGCCGACCGACAGATGGCCGCTATGGTAAAAATCCCAACCGCCTCCAGCATTACTACCAATACCAGGTTATCCTGAAACCCTCGCCCATTGATATTCAGGAACTCTACCTGGACAGTTTGAAAGTTTTGGGGATTGATCCCCTGGCCCATGATATCCGTTTCGTTGAAGATGACTGGGAATCCCCAACTTTAGGAGCCTGGGGGCTTGGATGGGAGGTCTGGCTGGATGGGATGGAAATTACCCAGTTCACCTATTTCCAGCAGGTAGGAGGCTTTGATTTAAAGCCTATTTCCGGTGAGATAACCTATGGGTTGGAACGCATTTCCATGTACCTGCAGGGGGTTGACAACGTTTTTGACCTGCAGTGGAATGACAAGGTAAAATATGGGCAGATACACCACCAGAGCGAGGTGGAATGGTCCCGCTACAATTTTGAAGAAGCCAACGTTGAGATGCTGCAAAAGCTTTTCGACATGTTCGAGGCCGAAGGTCAGCGACTGGCAGAAAAAAATATGGTGCTGCCCCTGTATGACTGCTGTCTCAAATGTTCCCATACCTTTAACATGCTTGATGCCCGGGGAGCTATTTCGGTCACAGAGCGAACCAGTTACATCGGCAGGGTCAGAAACCTGGCCAAACTTTCGGCAGAAAATTATCTCAAACAACGGGAAGAAATGGGCTTCCCGCTGCTGGAACGTTGAACTTCGATATTTTCATCCCCACAACAGAATAACCGGGGTATCCAGGCTTGGCTCATAACGGTTTTGGGCGCCGCATGAATCACCAGGACGGTGATTCGCGGCGGACGCCCGGGGACATTGCCTTAGCGCGCCCCACAGGCTGGCCATGGACGGCCAGCAAGAATGAGCGAGAGCCATGCCGGGATATCCACTCCTGAATCCACCACGTTCCTTTAACCGAGCTGATTTTCAGCAATTTTGGCGCAAGGTATCTACCGAACAGCAGTATCCCCAACCAACCTGGGAGCCAGGAAGAAAAGGCGGCCAGGCTGGTTCATCACTCCGGCCATTTGCTCTGCCTCTTTCCCGGCACCACAAAAAAGATCAACCCGCCGACTCCCTTGGATGGCCCCACCGGTATCCTGGTTTAGCACCAGCCGGCAACTGGGCCGCCAGGATGCCACACCATCCCCAGAAAACTCCGGTATTTCAGTTGAGAGCCACGCAAGTCCCCCGGCAGGAAAGAGGGATTTATCGGTAGCAATACTGCGCCCGGCAGTCAGGGGAATCTGCCAGCAACCCAAAGGCTCCTGGTTCGGCAGTTGCCGGAAAAAAACATAGCTGGGATTGGCAGTAAAAATATCGGCAGCCTTTTCCGGGTGGTCCTGAATAAATTTCCTGATTGACGGCATGGTCACCACCTTCCGTTCCATATATCCTTGTCGAATCAACCAGGCGCCAATACTGCGATAGGGTTGGCCGTTGGCAGCAGCATAACCCACCATCATATCACCTCCCTCAGCGAGGATTATCTGACCAGACCCCTGAATATGCAGAAAAAAACGCTCGATATCATCATCCAGCCAGACCAGTTCCAGCTGCCGGCCAGCCAGGGCTTCTTTATAATCAATTTCTTCACGGCTGAAATAGGAAATAACTTTACGATCTGTCGTTAAACGACCAAAAACCCGGGTTGGCAGAACATTTACCCCACCAAAATGCATGAGCCAGCGAACCAGCATGGAACTGTTCTGCCAGCGTTTCCAGAAGCCGAATTCAGCCAGAGAAACACTAACCAGATCGTCTGGACGCCGGTAAAGTGGCCAGCAGAAACGCGGACTTTGATGGCGGGAGCCATGCAGCACCGGCACATAATAACCGGTCACCAGAACTTTTCCCTGCTGAGAATCAGCTCCAGTCTTAAAAACGGAAAAGTGTCTCTGCAGATACTGATCCAGTACTGAAGCGGAAACCGGTTTGTCAATAAACCGCCGCAATTGCTGCTGACTTTTTAACATTTGCCTGGCAGTGAATGATTCAGGACCAAAATGAATCATCATTTCCGGCTTGCGGCCAGCCAAAAATTCCAGATTACGATCTAAAGCCTGCTTCAGGGAATCCAGGGACAAATCATCAGCAAAAACCGGCTGTGATTTTTCGGTAATCAAGGTCAGCGCCCTGGAGAAATCGCTGGATGCCTGATATTTCTGCCATGAAAACCATCCCATAACCAAACTGATAACAGCAACCAGCAAGGCAAAAGCAATCAACCATAACCAGCGGTGACGGTTTATTAAACCAGACATGAAGACCCTTCAGTTTCACTATTATTCTGTCGATAATCAGCAGTGTCCAGTATGTTTTTTGCGTTGTCTACAATATCGTTAACTGGTGCTGCTTCAGCGCGACATCGTGAGGGTAGCCCGTTGCTTTTCCCGGCGAATAGAGCGTAAAAATTGCCCTGTTTGAGCCCTGGAAGGGCGAGTTTGGCAATTTTAGCGCCATGAACCGTTGGAAATGCAGGCAATCGAGCGCCAAAAAGCGCTGAAATCAGCAACCGTTAACAGTTGCAAAAATCTAACCGGACAGTACTAGGAGGCTGTCCGAAAATGTCCTTTTCCCCCAACTCTTCGTTATGCTCAAAAAATTATCCTCAGAATATCAATCATATGCCTGCGGCAATTTTTTTTCACATACCTCGATTTGAGAAAAAAGGCTCCTCGCTATTTCAAGTGGGTAAACCAAAGTTGAGGTTTCCACCAATGAGGTAGATCATAGCTATTAAATTTCTAGTTGTTCGGTATCCA
>CAYZIS010000060.1:0-8035 GCA_964478545.1 uncultured Thermodesulfobacteriota bacterium | reverse complement strand
CAAAACCAAGGCCCAGACTGGCAACACCGAGTGTCGCCAGCAAGGGGGTAATATCTAATTTAATTACACCCAAAACCATCACAAAGACAATGATCCATATAATAGCCGTGAGAACTTTTATAACAACATAAGCCATTGTTCTGGTGCGAATGGCTAACTGATCTCGTGATTCTTCACGGACCTTTTTGGTACCCGCTATTATTGCCTTTGGAATTATCTTTTTTTGAATAATATTGAGCGCAAAAGCGATGGCAAGAATTACTAACACCTTTACTGTGATTCCCATTATTATAGTTGGATTGAAAACGAAATCAAATGCAAACATGAGATACCTTCTTAGGACGATTGAATTGAAATGAATGAACAAAGCCTTCTGGCAATTTTAACAAAGCTTTGAGAGAAAACAGACTTTGAGACTATTTCAGAGGACATTTGATTGTCAAGGCAATTTGCCATGATAAGTTGTTATTAAGCTGTTTTTCAGGCAAAGATTACAACCTAAATTAAAGGGTGGATGGGCAACAGCACTAACATGCTATCTGTGTTGATGCTAGAAAAATACTGCAACAAGATTTATATATTTCGTGCAGGGCATGGGTGTCAGGCCTACACCCATGTTTTCTGTTTGACCTGCCTTAAAAGTACAATCCCCTTCCAATTTTTTTCCTTATAACTGCTATAATACCACTCCATACAAATCTTTTTAGCTTGTTCAACAACTGGATAGATCGTGGTTCGCTTCGCTCTCACGATCTATCCTTATTCGTTCGGCAATTTTTTGCCGATTAAGCTGTTGTGGGAAGAATGATTTGTAATTTAATTTTACTCTGACCCCATTTAATCATTTAACCCCCATAACCACCTTTTGCTGACCTGCAAGAAATTGATAAAATTAACGGAACGACGACAACCACCAGCAGTAATCTTTAGGATGCCTGCTCCGGATTCTGATTGTTCTGGCCAATCTGGCATGTGGATGTTGAAAAAGCGTCATTATCGATACTGTCAATCAACTGCCAGCCTTTCTGCACCAGAAATTCACCCGCAGCCTGAAGTTCCGGTTCAAAAATAAAAAAATAAACTTCATCTTCTTTCTTTACACGCATACGGTCACCAATGGGCGACAACTCACCATTTCTGCGTACCGCGGCAGCGATCAAACCATTGCCCGGATAATTAAACGGGAATGATTTTTCTGCAGCGTCGTTCGGCGGCTCAACGGGGAATTTCCAAAGCTGGCGATAAACCTGTTTTGATGTAAAACGGCGGTTCCAGGCATCAACATCAACAGTTGTGCCAAAGGCGACTTCGGCACTGACTTGATGGAGCATTTTCGCTGTTAATGAGGTGCTGTCAGTTTTTAAGGCAGCGTACAGCGAAATTCCTTTAATCTCTTCCTTAACCTTTTGAATAAAGAGATAATTCACTGCCTCATTGGCAGTCAAGGCCAGCGCGCCCCGGCGGGTATCGATTTCGGCCCGCAGTAAGTATCTGGCCTGAAGACCATTACCATAAATAACGCGGGTACAATCAAATTCCGCGGCCTTGCAATGGTCGGCATTGGAATCGATACAAATAATTTCCTGGCCGTCTTCCATAAACAACTTGGCCAGGCCACGGGCCAGCGCACTGGCACCGAGGACAACCCATCCCATCCGGCTTGGCCGCCGCAATCCAAGAGCACCGGCCATGGGACCACCTGTCAAGCCCGAAAACACCACCGTTACCGCAATGACCAGAAAAACCAGGGCTCGCAGATCATAACCGCCGGAAAGCCCCTGTTCAGTGAAGACGGCAGCAAAGAAGGAAGCCACTGCGGCAGCCACGATACCCCGTGGACCAATCCAGGAAATGAAAAACCGTTCTTTCCAGTCTAGACCGGAGCAGCATGTGCCGGCCAGCACGGCGACCGGCCGGACCACAAACATCAGCATGACAACAACGCCAAGGGCCGGCCATCCAAGACCAACGATCTGGGCCAGGCGTACATCTGCCGCCAGCAGTACAAAGAGCATCCCGATCAACATGACGGTCAGCTCTTCCTTAAATTCAGCCAAGTCCCGCAGGGCATGGCTGCTGAAGTTACCGGTAACGATACCAGCCATAGTCACGGCAGCAATACCACTTTCCGGCAAAATCAAATTGGATCCTTGAAACAGGGCCAGAACGACGGATAGCGTGAAAACATTTTCAGTACCCTCCGGAATCAAACGCCGCAGACGGTAGAAGGCAACCAACAACAGCGCCACTACACCTCCGCAGACGGCTCCAAAACCGAGGCGTGAAACCACGTGCCAGCCCCATACCAATGGTCTGCCATGTGTGGGACTGAGTGCGGCTTCGAGAACCACAGTGGCCACGACTGCGCCGATAGCATCGAGCAGAACCCCTTCAGCCTCCAGCACGGTAGCCACCGACCGTTTGACTTTCAACCGTTTCAACAGTGGATTGATCACAGTGGGTCCAGTGACCATAACCAATGTGCCGAAAAGAACAGCACTTTTCCACGGCCAATGGAGGATATAATGTACCACAACAGCGCCACCGGCGACTGTTAGCAGACCACCAAAAATAATCAGTTGACGGATGGAACGTTGGGCGTGTTTCATCCGTCTAAACTTCAGGTTCATCCCTCCTTCAAAGAGAATGACGGCCACGGCAAATCCGGTAAGGATGTTCAGTGCGGGGCCGAGCGACGCCGGGCGGATGATGCCTATGCCGTCCGGGCCGAATAAGACACCGGCAGCCAGCAGCAGGACAATCCCCGGCACGCGAAGATGATGCGCCAGGGCCTGCGCAAACATCCCCAGGACTAGCGCGAGGGCAACGGTTAATCCAGGATTATAGAAAACGGAAATCTCCATTTAAATTTTCCTATAGCAGGTTTATCCACGGCGAATCTCCAGAATACTTACCGTACCAATCTCCGACCTTGGATGCCGTGCCAGCATCGGTCAAAAAGGGATACAATTGGTGCAGGGCATGGGTGTCCAGGGCATGGGTGTCAGGCCTACACATTTCACACATCTCAACATTCATGCAAATTCTAGAAAAGCATAATCAGGCCTAGACTTCTGCAATGCAGGTTGCTTTGTTGTCAACTGTATAGGCCTGACACCCATGTTTTCGAAACCTGCTGTTTCCCGGCAATACGCTGACATTGCGGGCCCGCAACCTGTTGGACTGCCACTACCACCAGGCCGGCCACTATGACTCCGTAGAAGGCTGGCCCCTGTCAATTTCCGCCGAACTCAGCTGGCAATTTCAAGGCATAGTGGGGAGTCAAATCTTTATCGTTGACAAATAGTAAATTTGTCAACGATAAAGATTTGACCCCCCATCATTTTAAGGGCCCGGCTTTTTTTGAACGAGAGAGACAAATTATCAATTAATGGTTACTTCATAGGCATTATAATAAATGACCCCGGCCTTGTTTACGTAGCCAAAATAGACATCAAACACCAAGCCCGTATAGGCCGAAAAATCTATCGGCCTCAAGCTCATGGTCATGATACCATCATCACAGGTAGTGGAGCACCAGGGGGTGGCATTAAAACCAAAGTTTAACCCGGGAATATAAATGTACATGAGCGATTGTCCCGGAGCAGGGCATTCTTCCACACTCATCTGTGGCTGAATCACAGTACCGGACCCTGCCTCAACATTCACCGGGGTTTTTGCCGGTGATATCATTGTCGTACCAAAAGCAGCCCCGGACATGGGAGAAGGTGGGGCGGCAATTACCGGCTCCTGACATTTCCCTTCGCCGGCAACACTTACCCCCGCACTAGCCGCCGCACACGAGTTCTCATAGGTCTCGCCGTCACAACCACACACCGGCGCATAGACCTTCTCACAAATTTCCGGTCGCGAGCGGCACTCGCCTGGAGCCTCACAGCCCTTGGCAAAAGCGCAGTAGTAATTGTCAGGGCAATCCGTATTCGATTTGCAGGTTTTATTATCCGCAGTCGCGGGACATTCCTCCCAGGTAGTACATGTACCATCACACCAGACGCCGCCAACCCGGTTACAACTTTTCGAATCGGTACAGGCACCCAAGGTGTCCGGTGAACAACTCCCCGAGGTCGTCTTCATGGTCAACAAGTATTCTATTTTATCCAGCAGTTCCTCATTCTGCTCATCACGGGGATCAACGTTCATCACCAGGTAGTAGGCTGGCACGGCCCCCTGATCTCTGCCCACCAAGTCATCAGCCTGGAAAGCCCCGGCAGCGGCCCTGGCGGCGAAATAGGAAGGAGCAGGAGTAAAAGACAATGAGAATACCTGCTTCAGCTGGCTGCTCTCCTCCCCTCGATAAAATTCTTGTTCCTGGGAAACCAGGCGGTGCCCACCTTCATCAATGATAGCCAAGGTAATATTCAAAGGCTGCTCGCTGACAAAACCTTCGGGAAATTGAAGAGACAAACCAAAGTTCATTTGCCAGTAATCACCCAGAACCGGGAAAAAATCCTGGCCACACTTGGCACAGAGATCAACAAGAAAAGGCGGCATTTTTCTCAGCAGCATGCCATTGATTTTATCCCTGATCCCCATACAGTCGATGGTGTACGCTTCCTCGGGACACATATCATGATCATTGGGAGTTCCGTCACCATCCAGGTCACTATCACAAAGATCGCCAAGACCATCATGATCCAAATCACTTTGAGTGGGATTACTAACTTCCACACAGTTATCACAGGCATCGCCGGCCCCGTCAACATCGCCGTCCGTCTGTCTGACGTTGGCAACGTAAGGACAGTTATCTCCATAATTACCCAGCCCGTCATTATCAATATCAAGATCACAAACATCACCAATACCATCTGCATCGGTATCCGCCTGGTCGGGATTGGAGATTCCGGGACAATTATCATGGATATCAACAGTTCCATCGCCATCTTGATCATCACAAAGGTCACCGATCCCGTCACCATCCTGGTCATGTTGGGTGGCATTGGCGACATAAACACAGTTATCCTGAGCATTCAAGCACCCATCATTATCAATATCCCCATCACAGACATCACCTTTGCCGTCGCCATCAGTATCCGTCTGGGACATATTGGCCAGATCAGGGCAATTATCGTGGGTATTGGCAATACCATCACCGTCCCGATCATAATCAACAGGATCTTCCACTCCGTCACAATCGGTATCAGCGTTGCCTATTCCGCAGGAATAGAAAGCGTTGCACACCTGACAGCAGTCATCGGCAGTGGTGGAAACCCCCAGGACCGGTGTGCTGTTCATCTCCTCGCAGGCGTCAACGGTAAAATTCCTGAAGGCACTAAAATTAGGGTTGGACGGCAGCTTCGCCGTCACCACCTTGTAATAGATGGCCCGGCTTTTTGATTCACCAATGCCCCTGATGGTCAGCCCGGGCGTATGGGAATGGACGCCGCCCTCGGTCATCAGATAGAGGGCTTTACTGAGGATAGTACTGTTGGTGTGCACCCCGCCATAATCACCGCTGCCGGCATCAAGGTTGCTGTAATGATCCGGGTCGCCGCAAGCAGGTGGATTCTCAAGGTTGCGCACGGCCCCACAGGAACCGGCAACACTGCTTCCATCACCATTGAACCAGTTGCCATCATGGTACGTCGTTGACCAATGGGAAACAAAGGTACCCATGGAATCGGCAATGTGCTCGGCAATGGCCCCGCTTTCGTTGCGATAAACAAAATCAACCTCGGAACGATGGAAAGAATGTCCTACCTCATGGCCAACAAGATCAAGAACAATCGCTCCATCACCAAATTCATGGATGGAATAGGAACCACAATCCCTGGAATCGGCATTTTGCCAATTGCTACCCACGTGGACATACATCTCAAATTCTTCACCATGACCATCGTAGGAATTACGGCCAAAGACATTGCTGTAAAAACTGTTGATTTCCTTGGTATAATGGTAGCAGTCCCAGCCTTCCTGGTCAGGATTAGCACAGTTCCAGCCATCGGCACAGGTATTGCCCCAGCACTTATAGACATTGAAATTGCATCTTCCATCCTCATCAAACCAGGCATCATCATCGGTGGTAGACATCCAGCAGTTATTGCCAGCAGATATATCATGGTGGTTGGCAGTCTCAATATCCATGTCCACACCGTTATACACCCGGGCCTGGGCAAAGAGGATATCTCCGGTCATCGCATCAACGAAGGCATCAGTACAGCCACCTTCCCCGGTATTGGCAGCGAAAAAGATAATCCGCCAGACAAGGTGGGGATCGCTCTCCACTGTGGGACACTTGTCACAACGGGAAGCCAGCAGGGCCTCGTCATAAATCCACAGCTTACCCGGTACCAGCGTCCTGAAATCACCGCTTTTCAGCTCATATTTTTCCTGGATAATCTTCTCGGCGTGGGAGAGTAATATTTTCGGGGTGGCCGTGGACAACTCCAGGTCGGGGATATAGTTGCCGTAAAAACGATTGAGAGCCAGGGTTTTTCCGTTGTTGCCGGCAACCGTTTCCACCCAGGCACCGTATACCGGTATCCGCTGGCAGTATTGGCGGAAAATCTCGGTTTTCTGCTTCACTCCAGCCTGTTTGACCAAGAGCAGGTTTTTCAGGGGATTATTAATCCTGAGCAAGCTCTTGTAGGTATCAAAAAAGGCATAGGAAATTTTGCCTGGCCCGGGCTGAACCGGAACAATGTCGGGATCAAAACCCAGGTTTTCTGCCGGCAGCTGCATTTCCAACCGGTTCACCATGCCTTTGCGCACCTCAGCGATGGGCGCGACCCAGCTTTCTTTCCTCAGGTCCTGCAAACAATCAAACTGTAGGGTTTCCAAGGATATCAGTTGGATATCTGTTGGTTTGATAATAATTGGTTTATCATCCAGCTTCGTTATCGTCTCCCCGGCATAGGCATCGTAAGGCACACCCGGCAAGACGGCAAACAACATAAATAAAAGCAGGAAACTCATCAATCGGACCATGCTGCTCTTCATCATCTCCAACCTCCTTTTTTCAGGTTTAGGAAAATAATAAACATAGTGCAGGGCATGGGTGTCAGACCTACACATTTCACACATCTCAACATTCATGCAAATTCTAGAAAAGCATAATCAGGCCTAGACTTCTGCAATGCAGGTTGCTTTGTTGTCAACTGTGTAGGCCTGACACCCATGTTTTCTGTATTCAGATAAATGCTTTTGATTTCAGACCTTATTTGAAAACATTCCGTTAATAGATTAATACTAAGCCATAAATATTTGAAATTTTGGTTGCAGTTGAATCAGTGCCATGATTGACTTCTCTTCCGCTCCAGCCGACTGTTTCAATAAGCTTTCCCACATTGATCCCGAATCCCGACATGGAAGGTCTTGCAGATTTAGGATGTCTGCATTTTCCTTTTTCGGAAAACACAAGGCATTCAGGCTGGTCATCACAAAATATTTTTTTACATGAACCGCCTGCGTAGGCTTGTGCATGAGTAAATCCCATTTTGACAGCAGAGTGTTCGATACCGGATGCTATTTCGTGGAGCAATTGGAAAAACTCCATTCCCTCACTGGAATAAAGAATTTCAGAAGGAACATCAATTGCAAAAATAATGGCCTGACTGAAATTTTCAAGCTTCTTTCTAAAAGTTTCAGGTCCCGAAACATAGGGCGGACAACTTAATGACATTCCAAAATTCTCGCATTGCGGTTCCCTGCATTTGTTGGCAAGATCATTAGAAACTATAATTTTTTTTGTTGAAACAATCGCAAGCTTGGTAGCTCCTGATTTTTGTGCATCTTGAATTAACTTGTTTAATTTTGTGCCCTCTATATCCATGTGTTTAATATCCTACACTGATCTATTGTTCATGAAAAATCTTTCGAGATCAATCACGTTGACTTTTCTTGCATGTATTCTGATCATTCTTCTAAGTCGCTTTTTAGATGCCGAACGATTGAACTCACTTGCCGGGCCACAATGCTCAAAGAAAAAACGGGCGGCTATTCCCGGCCGCACTGAATGTCTTTGTTCGGCGATTATTTGTCGATTAAGTTGTTGAGAGAAGGCCGCTTATTTGGACGG
>CAYZIS010000059.1:0-9403 GCA_964478545.1 uncultured Thermodesulfobacteriota bacterium | reverse complement strand
CAATTTTGATTCCGTTCATTTAACACCTCAATTAATGCTTATTTGACCATTCTCATGGTCACGCTCTGACAGAGTTACGGGTAAACTCATGTATTTGCTATGAGTAACAACAACGACTTATCGAATGACTCATTTCCCAACGTATCATGACTGATCAATCAGTCGATTTTATAGGCAAAAAAATTTATCTTTTCAATGCGTTCCAGCAAGCTTCAATCGTCATTCCAACAATTTCATCATCAATCGGCGTTCCGCAATTGGCATGTTCCTTGGCTAAAGATACGATAGGACCAAAGGCAAGCGCTTCCAGAAGCAGAAGTGGCACATCTTTGATAAACTGCTGATCCCGGGCTTCAATCAGAAGATCTCGAAATACTTGTTTTTCTTCGGCACTGCTGGATTCCCGATCACTCAGGGGAGAGAAATGGTATTGCTCGATGAACTTGAATTCATTAGGATTATCCAAACCATAGCGCAGGAGTTCCGAGAAGGCTCGCAGAAAACGCTCCCTCATCGGCATCTGCTCTGAAAAACTCTCCAATGCCTTTTTTTCGATCTTCACTCGCACTTCTTTAAACAACTCGTGAATCAACTCTTCCTTATTTTTGAAATGAAAGAACAGGGTTCCACTTGCGACTCCGGCTCGCTTGGCAATCAGAGCGGTTGGTGAGCCGTTGAAACCACGTTCAGCAAATAGTTCCAGAGCTGCTTGCAGGAGAGCCGAACGTGTTTTTACTTTTTTTGAAGACATTTTCTAGAAAACCTTTTTTGACTGACTAATCAATCAGTCTTGCGTAGGTACGTTATAAATGAAACTCTGTCAAGGAAAAAAATATTAATACCTTTAAGTTTATCTTTGACATTTGTAACTCGATAGCTTTTTAAAAACAAGGATTTACAACAAGACTAATCTCGATCGGAGATTGGATGGCAAGTGAAAAGAGAAGCATTGTCGGCAGCGATTATCGCAACTAATTCCTTGGTGAAGAGGGCGGGGAGAATCAGGGTTCCCGATGCCAGCAGTTCAGCTTCCAGCAGCATACGGAAAGAACGGATCAGTTTTTATTTCTGGTGGTTGGGCTTAAAGTTTCCAGTTTTTCATTCCATTGGGCTTTTTTATTATAGAAAAAATCGTAGTCATCATGGGTCAACATGATTCCCAGACACAAAAACTTCACCCTTAAAACCTCGACGGCAAAATCATGAATAAAAGAGTAACGCTTGCAGACGGCCAGCCAGAGAAGTGGTTGCCGAGCAAAAACGAGCTTTAAAGTTGTCGGAATCATAAACACAACCCCCAGCATTTTCCTTGACAGAATGTAATCAATCATGCTTAATGTACACCTATAGTTTGTACACATATTATTTGTGCAAAGCTAATGTAAGAGGTACCTTTATGCTTTTCCAGGAATGTATCTGCTTTTCATTCGGCAAGGTTTCCCGCCAGATGACCCGTGTGTACCGGGAACGCCTGGCTCAATACGGACTCTCTCAGCCCCAGTTCTTTTTATTGATCGCTCTCTACGAGAAAAACAATATTCTGATTACCCAGCTGGCGGAAAAAGTCGCTCTCGACAAATCCACCCTGACCGGAATTCTCGACCGGCTTGAACGGGATGGATTAGTAACCCGCCAGGCCAAGCCCGGCGACCGCCGCGCCATCTACGTCCGTTTAACCGAACGCGCGCTGGCAATGCGGGATGATCTCACCCATATTTATGAAGCGACAAATCAACAGTTTCTCTCCCGGCTGACGGGCCAGGAGCGTGAGGTCTTGGATACAGTTTTAATAAAATTGGAGGGGACGGATGATGACTAGACTTACAGATAACGGTTTACTGGAAAGAAGGAGATTTTACCATGAAGCAAGATAAAAAAATTCATTATGGTTGAATAGTTGCTTTTAACCGGGTTCCTGGCCCTCATTGGCGCTCCTTCTGTGTTTTTTATCGCAATCGTAGCAACTGTTTTGCTGAGAGATGTACCTTCAGACATCAACCTTTTACCAATTGGGCAGGAAGACTCGGATGGAGTATCTTCACAAATAAAAAAATCGACTACAATCGAATGGGGAAAAGTTTATCAGGGGTTTTCAGGCGCTCAAGCTGGAGGATTATGGGCACTTGTGGGAGGATTAAGTACTTTATGCGGTTTAATATGGGGAGGGATTTCGGATAAAATTGGTCGGGCAAAAAAGTGGATGTCATCCGGTATTTCTCGATGCGCACTACAGTAAGGGAGGAAATAATGGATAAACAACACTTTCTGCAGCACCTGGAAAATTTTTCAAATCAGCACAAGAAACATCATCCCGACCAGACTGCTTCCGATAAAACCCATATTCTGGACACCAAAACATTAAGTCATTGATTTCATTAATAGTTCTTGCTTTCATAAAAATGTAGTCGCAGAAAATCATAACTTCGCATCTAATAATATCAAGTAGTTACGTAAAGTTAGGTGAGCCTTTCCGGAACAAGGGATAAAAGTAGTGCTGACGGTTTGCCTGAAAAAACCGAAATGGTAGAATTTTTTCAGATCATAAAATTAAAAACAACAAGAGCAACAAGGAAGAAAATGAAAAATATAAAAGAGTTCTTCAAAAAAAGAGATCAATTTGCCAAATACGTGGGGCTTGAATTGCTGGAGGCAGCCGAGGGCCGGGCAAAGGTGCGTTTAAAAATCCAACAACACCATCTCAATGGGGTTAATATTGTTCATGGAGGGGCAATCTTTTCCCTGGCCGACTTTGCCTTTGCAGTTGCGTCGAACTCCCATGGCACTCTTGCATTGGGTATCAATGCCAATATTTCTTATGTGAAGGCAAGCTCTGGCGGGGTTTTGACCGCTGATGCCGTTGAAGTTGCAATAAATTCAAAACTTGCCACCTACCAGATCAATATTACCAATGAAAAAGGTGATCTCATTGCCGTCTTCCAAGGTACGGTTTACCGTAAAAGGAATCTTCTCAACGAAGAAGAATGAACTATAGCAATCAATGTACAAATACATTGATAAATAATGAGGTGCTTATGATCAGTTCTTTGAGTGAGGTTTTCACCCTGGCCAGACAGTCGGAACCGGTAAAAATCGCCATCATTGCTCCTGAAGACCAGGAGTTTATGCAGGCGGTGAAGAAAGCCCAGGAAGAGTCGCTTATTGAGCCGGTCCTCCTTGGTAATCCCCGGTCGATCTCCCGGGCAGCTGAAAAAGCCGGTCTTGATTATCAGCCAGGTAATGTTGTCGAGATCAGTGATCGCCAGGAAATCGCAGACCGGGCATTGCAGATGTTGTATCAGGGCGATGTCCAAATGGTCAGCTGAATCTTAATAACCTGCCAAATATTCTCCTGCTTCCAGATTTGAATACGGGAAACGTGGTGGTGAAACTTGATTTTTTTATCAAGGATATTACCAGGGTTTCCTTCAGCCACACCGAGCGGGGGCCTGTGTTGCTGCCTTCCCGTGCCGATATGGCTGATTCAATTTATCGCGAACTTGTTTTTGGCGTTGGCCTGGTAAATCTACAGCAGAGGTGTACGCATGGGTGAACAGCTATACCAGGAAGTATTCGCGGCCGCAAAGAACATCAAGTGCAAACGTTGCGTGGTCACCCTGGCCGATAACATGGCGGGCTTAATCCGTGACGAGCAGTTTGGCCCCTGCGTCATGTTCGGACTTGGAAGAATATTCACCGAAATAGTAGAAGATATCTCTTTTCGCGTCGCACCGCTCGAAAAGCGCGATGCCCTGGAAATGATGCAGGAAATCAGAGGTCGTAAAATTTTAACTGTGGTTCGGGGAATGGAGGCCGTGGACATCAATGCATTGGCCGATATCCTGATTAATATCGGTCGCATCGGCATTGAAAATAAGCAGATAAAAGAGATTGACATCAATCCAATCATAATCTCCGGAACCAGCCCCATTATCGTTGATGCCCTGGTAATACTGGATAAGGATCAAGCATAGCTGCCAGAAATGCCTCGACGTGGCACCAAGCAGTTTCAGCCGCCGGGGAATCCGTCCAGGTATTTTACGATTATCAGCATAACAAAAGCATTGAAATTCCCATAGATTTCAAGGTAAAGGTAGATGAGTACCTTGCCCCGAAAGGAAAATCATAGTTTGTCCACCAAGCAAAACAATTACCCGCCCGCACGGCTGGCCTGGACCATGTGGGGCTTGGGAGCGGCATTATATTTGATCGGCTTCTACCAGCGGGTGGCACCCGCGGTGATGACCGGCGAATTAATGAAAGATTTTAGCATCGGTCCCTCCTGATCTTGGTGGTATAACTTCGGGAATTCTCAACATGGGGGTAATGGCCGGCCCAATGGTTTTACAGCCGGCAATCGGCTTGATTCTGGATTTACAATGGCATGGAGAGCTGTTAAACGGAATTAAGATTTATAGTTTCGGCGCCTACCGGTTCAGTTTTTCACTAATGCTGGCCTGGGCGGTATTGAGCACCGTGCTGATTCTGTTCACCAAAGAAACCTATTGCCAGCAGATGACTTAATGGATAATCAGGATGAATCAGCAAAAAGACCACCTCGACATACAACAGCGACTGGGATTGAACCAGCAGGCCAAACGAAATAAACGTCTGAAAATCGTGGCTGTCATCCTTGTTGCTCTGCTGCTGACATTAATTGGAATCACTTTCCTTTCAAGGCGCGACAGTCACGATCAAGTCCACTTCCTGAGCCAAAAGGCGGGAAAAGGCAACCTGACCATCACCGTCACCGCCACCGGCACTCTTGAGCCCACCAACCAGGTTGATGTGGGAGTTGAGGTCTCTGGAACCATAGAAACAGTGGAAGTGGACTTTAACGACCGGGTACAGGCAGGACAGATCCTGGCCCGACTTGACACCTCCAAACTACAGGCCCCGGTTCTGCAAGCAAAAGCAGCCCTTGACTCGGCCCGGGCCAAGGTATTAAGAACCAAGGCCGATGTCAGGCAGACCGGCATAAAACTTGGACAACTGCAGCAGGTCAGGAAGGCCAGTGGTGGCAAAATTCCTTCACAGGTTGAAATGGATGCAGCTGAGGCGGCCGTGTCCAGGGCAAAGGCTGATGAAGCCGGCGCCCTGGCAGAGGTTTCCAAAACCAGGGCTGAGCTGGAATTCAACCAGACAAATCTTTCCAAGGCCACCATTGTTTCGCCCATTAACGGCATCATCCTCAACCGCAAGGTTGAACCGGGACAAACAGTCGCAGCCTCCCTGCAAACCCCGGTGCTCTTCACCATCGCCGAAGATCTGAGCCACATGGAACTGCATGTGGCAGTCGATGAAGCCGATGTGGGCAAGGTAAAGGAAGGGCAGGAAGCAGAATTTAGTGTTGACGCCTACCCAGAACTGCGTTTCCCGGCCAGGGTGGCCGAGGTACGTTTTTCCCCGAAGACAGTTGAGGGGGTAGTCACCTACGAAACAGTGCTCAAAGTCAGCAACCCCAAGCTTACTCTCATGCCCGGGATGACTGCCACCGCAGATATCGTGGTCCAAAAACTGAATAACGTCCCGCTCATCCCCAACGCGGCTTTGCGCTTTACCCCGCCGCGAAGTAACCAGCCAGGGATGAAAAAGAAAAATCGCGGCATTCTGGGAGCCCTGCTTCCCCATCGCAAAAGGCCGGCAGCAGCCGGAAAGAAAAAAACCAAAATGCCGAAAAATCAACGGCTGGTCTGGACCCTGGACCAGGGAAAACCCTTCTCCATTACGATAACAACCGGGGTGACGGATGGCCAAATGACCGAAGTTCTAACCGGAGAGATCACTCCCGGCATGGAGCTTCTCACCGATATAGTAGCCGAAAAAAAATGAATGGATCCAGTGGGCGCCAGAACCCTCTTATCGTGATGAAAAATGTTACCAGGGTCTACGGCAGCGGCCAGGCATCCATGCAGGCTCTGAGAGGAATCAGCCTGGATATTTTTACCGGTGACTTTGTCGCGGTTATGGGCGCCAGCGGTTCGGGAAAATCTACCTGCCTTAATATCCTTGGCTGTCTCGATATTCCAACTTCAGGTTCCTATCTCTTTCAGGGGATTGCGGTGGAGAGCCTAAGCCGTAACCAACGGTCCCTGCTGCGCCGTTATTATCTGGGTTTTGTCTTTCAGGGCTACAATCTCCTCAGCCGGACAAGCGCCCTGGAAAATGTGGAGCTGCCGTTGGTCTACCGTAAAATTCCGGCGGGGAAAAGGCGCCAGGCCGCCCTGGAAGCCCTGGAAGCGGTGGAATTACAGGACTGGCAGTCTCACACCCCGGCGGAGCTGTCCGGCGGCCAACAGCAGCGGGTGGCCATCGCCAGAGCCATCGTCACCAATCCCGACATTCTGTTGGCCGATGAACCTACCGGTAATCTGGATACCGAACGTAGCCTTGGGATCATGGAATTACTCTCCAATTTCAACCGGGAGCGCAGCCTGACCATCGTCATGGTCACCCACGAACCGGAAATGGCCGCCTACGCAAAGCGAAAAATCCATTTCAAAGATGGTCTGGTGGAGAACGACCTACGGGAGGAGAAAGAAAAATAATGCTGTGGAATGCCCTGGTGCTAGCTTTGCGAGAAATCCGCCGGAATCTCATGCGGTCGTTTTTGACCTCGCTGGGAATTATTATCGGCGTGGCAGCGGTCATTACCATGGTAACCCTGGGCAATGGAGCTACCGCCAAGGTAAAAACACAGATTGCCAACCTGGGGACAAATCTTCTGCAGCTGAGAGCCGGGCAGGATTACGGTCATGGTGGGATTCGGGAATCGGCAACCTCGTTCAAGATAAAGGATGCCGAGGCTATTGACAGGGAAATTTCCGGGGTGGAAGCTGTAGCCCCTGTGGCCATGACCCCCACCCAGGCCATTTACGGCAACCGCAACTGGTCCACGACGATTACCGGTAGCACCAATGGCTTCATGGCCACCCGTGACTGGCCCGTCGACAAGGGAAGAATGTTCAGCCCGGGGGGAATCAGAGCCGGTAAAGCGGTATGTCTACTGGGCAGCACCGTAGCAAAAGAACTCTTCGGCGGGGAAAATCCTCTTGGAAATACCATCAGGCTAAAAAAACTGGTGTTTGAAGTAATCGGCGTCCTGACTTCAAAAGGGGAATCATCATTCGGCAGCGACAGGGACGATTTTATCCTCATTCCCATCCGGACCTTCCAGCGTCGGATTGCCGGAAATACCGATGTGACCCGGGTTTATATCTCGGTACTTGAAGGCTTTTCTATCAACCGGGTCAAAGATGACATAGCCCGACTGATGCGTGAGCGGCGCCATATGCGAGAGGGAGAAGATGATGACTTCTATATCAGGGACATGCGGGAAATTGCCCAGGTGCTTTCTGGAACCACTTCGGTCCTTACTTCCCTGCTGGGAGCCATTGCGGCGGTGAGCCTGCTCGTCGGCGGCATCGGTATCATGAACATCATGCTGGTGTCCGTCACTGAACGCACCCGGGAAATCGGCACCCGACTGGCAATCGGAGCCTTGGCACGGGAAGTACTGCTGCAGTTTCTGGTTGAGGCAGTCATGCTGTCCTCACTGGGGGGCATCACCGGCATTCTCCTCGCCCTGGCAGCTTCCGCCATCCTTGCCAAGGTGCTGCTTGTGCCCCTGGTCATTGACCCCGGCATCATTATGCTGGCTTTTGCCTTTTCCACCACCATCGGTATTTTTTTCGGCTATTTCCCGGCCCGCAACGCCGCCCGCCTCGATCCCATTGAAGCCCTGAGACACGAGTAAGGCAGGTATTCATCCCCGTGGCAAGCACGGAGCATTCCGCAAAAAGTTTCGGTAACCGGTGGCTAAAATATGTGATTCATGATTTCCGGTAAGCTTTTAACCCATACATTATCGGCGAAGGGATAGCCTTCGGCAACCGGAGCATTGATCCAGGCGCCATCGGGTGGGAGATTTTTCCGGCATGTTCCAGGATGTTGCGGTCGTTCAGGCTCAAGAATCCGTCCAGTTTGGTTATCCAATCGGCCATGTGTATGGGAATGCGGCGCATGGCCTGGCCTTCGGCAAAGACCAGGTACTGTTCAACCATGTTGTTCAGGGCCAGGAGTTCGTCTTCATTCAGGTAATTCTTGGCAACCACCACATCCTGTTTGCGCACCTTGGGGCCGCGCCAGGTGGTCAAACCCATGTTCGGCTTGGCATGGTCGGCCAGCTGGTGGATGATCTCAGCAGCGGTCCGGCCGGTTATAGCCCAATGCATCTTGTTCTGCACGGTTTTAAAAAAATTGATGCTGATGTCTAGTGTCGGGTCATAATCAATAGAGGTGGCGTAGATATCGGTAATCTTCCGGTAAAACCTCTTTTCAGAGGTGCGGATATCCTGGATACGGCGGAGCAGTTCATCGAAATAGTCAAAGGGCAGATCCGGGTTTTTCAGCCGTTCATCGTCTAAAACAAAACCCTTGATGATAAATTCCTTGATATGGCGGGTAGCCCATTGCCGGAAGCGGGTGGCAACATGGGATTTGATCCGGTAGCCCACCGAAATGACGGCGTCCAGATTATAGAATAATGTCTGGTATTTCTTGCCGTCGGCGGCAGTTGTAAAGAATTTCTTTACAACTGAATTTTCATTCAGTTCGCCTTCTGCAAAGATATTTCTAATGTGCTGGCCGATGTTCTGCTTGCTGGTCTGGAAGAGTTCCGCCATATACTTCTGGGAGAGCCAGACGGTTTCATCCTGAAGCTGCACTTCAATTTTGGTCTGACCGTCCTCGGACTGATAGATCAGGATTTGAGAAGTTGTTGGCAGTCCCTTTTCTTCGGTCATGCCAGCACCTTCTTTTCAAGCTCAGTGGTTTTCTCTTCCAGCTTCAGGATATCTGCCTTGATTTCGGCAAGTGGGCGTAGGAGCTTAAACTCATAGAAATATTTGGTGAAGTTAATCTCATAACCGGTTTTGGTCTTGATCTCTTCAATCCAGGCATCCGGCACCTGGGGTTTGACCTCGCGGTCGAAATATTCCTCGATGGTCTGAGGAACCAGAGTGCCGTTTTCATCTTTGTGTCGGAATCGAATTAAGATGCTAACATATTGATACTATACAATAATAATCAGTTAATATTTTGCGGAAGCCCCTAAAAAAGCCCCCAAAATTGCGAGCTGTCCCCTTTTCACCTCCCCGCAATTACCATCATCATTCAGCAGTTCTGCTTCCTCCCTAACGACGCCACTAGCACCGTCGCCTGCCTTGTTTTTCCAGGCACCTTCTTTGTTTTGTTTGTCGCTGGCGTCAAGTGCAACAAGTGGGCTAACCTCTTCTCTCTGCCAGACAAGCGGCAACCAAAATGTTTTTATATTTGGCAACAAAAGTACTAATAAAAGGTGTTGAAAAGTAGCCAGTTTTAGCCGGATGTAAATATTTTCTAGCCA
>CAYZIS010000058.1:7286-10369 GCA_964478545.1 uncultured Thermodesulfobacteriota bacterium | reverse complement strand
ATCAAGCAGTTAACCTTCTTTTATGGCAATTTAGACTTTTTACGAGTCCATCAATTTATAATTCCTTACACGATTTTTCTGGCAGGGAATGTTTCACTTTCATTACCCTTAACCATCTCTTCGCCATTTTAATGTTTTTATTTAGTTAAATTTTCTTCCGATTATGCTGCAGGGATATTGAACATTACATTTCCTTCATTCAAAAGGGGGGGGTAATCTATCATGGCACAAGATATTTTCAATTTCTGCCGCAAGCTGAAAAATATGTCTCTGGGGAAAAACACCGACATTTCACTGCTACCAAAAAGTATGGATGAGATCGGCATAATGATCACCGCTTTCAATGATTATGTGCAGAAGAAGATCAACTTGGAAAAGTTTAAGCAGCTCATATGCGAGTCAAAGGTGTGCCCGAAATATCTTGGCTATCAGGAAGGCTACAAACACATGTGTATCCCGATAATTATCGGGGGAGCGCCAGAGAAGTCGTTCATATTACCATTCGGCCGGAAAATGAAGAGAATGTGCGAATCCAGGCTCCCATCCTGCTGGAATATTTCCGCAACGCGGCCCCGGTTATTGAAAGTAAGAAACTGCTTGAAAGCTTGAGGGAGACCTCCCTGCGTGACAAACTCACGGGGCTGAACAATCGGCGGTTCCTGGAGGAATATGTTGATCTTTTGGTTTCCGAGGCAAAACGAGAGCAAAAGCAGTTTGGTATCCTGATGATTGACCTTGATCACTTTAAGAAGGTAAACGATATCCATGGGTATCAGACAGGTGACAAAGTACTGGAGATGCTGGCGAAAATCATGAGAGCTTCGGTCAGAGGTTCCGACATTATTATCCGCTATGGTGGTGAAGAGTTCTTGATTATTGTCAAGAGTGCTGCCGTAGAGGAAGATGTCCTGTCGGTGGCGGAAAAAATCCGCCAGAATGTTGAAAACCATGAAATGAAGATAAGCCCGACGATCAGCTTGAAAAAAACCTTGACCATTGGTGTATCACTGTTCCCGAAAGATACCGATAGCTTCTGGCAGGCCATCAAGTTTGCTGATCTTGCCCTTTATAAGGGGAAGGAAGATGGCAGAAACCGGGTGGTGCGCTTTGAACCGGCTATGTGGGATATTGACAACCAGGACTGATCGCGGCAGTATGTTTTCAATTGGTCATCGGGCCAGGGTGACGCTGGGACGCGTAGTTGAAGTTGGGGTTGTTCTTCTGGTCGCGACAGGGACCGCCGGTTACCCGGCACTCCTCGCAGTCTGGATGAAAACGCGGCGCGCGCAAACTTGGTGTCTCACCTTGCCAGCGGTAACTCCTTTATCAAGCGGCCCGGAATCTTTCCAAGCTGCCGGTTATGTGGGTTTAACCGCTTGACAACCGGGTTATGATAGTGTAGAAAAATTGATATGAATGCAGAAACTTGGCGATATTGGTGGTGTGTGATGTTGTAATCAGGGATGGATATCCGCTGCTGGTCTGTATTTATTGAAAAGTTACTTTGGCCGTGGATAACCTCCACGGTTTTTTTATGCCCATTACTGCTTTTTCAGGATGACTGGATGAAAAAAAATAGTTGTTTTCCTTCTTTGCCGGAATTTATCCGCCTGGCTGGGGGTTACACTCATGTACCGGTTTGTTGTGAAGTGGTTGCCGATCTTGACACACCTCTTTCTCTCTACCGCAAAGTGGCCCGGGGTCCTTATACCTTTCTCCTGGAAAGCCTTGAAGGGGGAGAGCGCTGGGGTCGTTACAGCATTATCGGCCTGGATCCGCTGCTGGTTTTCTGCCAGCGGCGGGATCAGGTCACTATAATACGTGGTGAAGAGCGGAAAAACAGTTCGTCTGCCGCTGATCCCCTGGCACAACTGCAGGAATTGTTGGTTGCCTTTACCCCGGCTCCGGTTGCCGGCTTACCGGCCTTTTATGGGGGTGCCGTCGGATTTTTAGCCTATGATGTGGTAAAAAAGTTTGAGCAATTGCCTGATAATGCCTGTGATGATATCGGTTTTGCCGATGCCCTGTTTATGGTTCCCGGCCTGTTGCTGGTTCACGATAACCTGAAAAATACCCTGATGATTATTGCCCTGGTTGCCGTTGGCGGGGATAAAAATCTGCCGGCCTGTTATGCTTATGGGCTGGAGATGATCGATCAGCTGATGCTGAGACTCACCACTCCCACGGCATATGATCTACCGGTGGTTGCTGCCGATACTCTGAAAGTTTCCAGTAATCTTACCCGGGATGATTTTATCCGGATGGTGGAGCGGGGCACCGAATATGTGCGCGCCGGTGATGTGATTCAGGTGGTGCTCTCCCAGCGTTTCTGCTGTGAGCAGGAAATCGACCCTTTCACCCTTTATCGGGCCCTGCGGTTGGTAAACCCGTCTCCCTATCTTTATTATCTGCAGTTTGATGATGAACTGTTGGTGGGCTCATCACCGGAACTGCTGGTGCGTAAAACCGGCCGGACGGTAGAGGTGCGGCCCATAGCTGGAACCAGGCCCCGGGGGTGCACGAAAGCGCAAGACCAGGCCCTGGCGGCGGAACTTCTTGCTGATCCCAAAGAGCGGGCTGAGCACATCATGCTGGTTGACCTGGGGCGCAACGATGTGGGACGCATTGCGGCTTACGGCCAGGTGCAGGTAGATGAACTGATGGAGATTGAGCGTTATTCCCATGTCATGCACCTGGTTTCCCATGTCCAGGGGCAACTGCGGGATGGTTTGGATATGTATGGTGCCTTTCGGGCCTGTTTTCCCGCTGGCACGGTAAGCGGGGCCCCGAAGATCCGGGCTATGGAGATTATCGATGAGTTGGAACCCAATCGCCGGGGGCCTTATGCCGGGGCGGTGGGATATTTTGGCTTTTCAGGTAATATGGATTTTGCCATTGCCATCCGGACGGTGATGATCAAAAACGGGCGCATCTATTTTCAGGCCGGGGCCGGTATTGTCGCCGATTCGGACCCGGTAAAGGAATATGAAGAAACCTTGAATAAGGCCATGGCGATTAGGAAAGCCCTGGAAATGGCGGCTGAGGGATTGTGAAAGGGCATAAGTCAGAAGACAGAAGACAGA
>CAYZIS010000058.1:0-7186 GCA_964478545.1 uncultured Thermodesulfobacteriota bacterium | reverse complement strand
AGACAGAAGACAGAAGACAGAAGTCAGAAGACAGAAGACAGAAGACAGAAGACAGAAGTCAGAAGACAGAAGACAGAAGACAGAAGACAGGAGTCAGGATGAAAAAAGCGAAGTCATTTCAGGATTTGTTGGTCTGGCAGAAAGCACATCAGTTGGTCTTGAATATTTATGCATTGACCAAGGGCTTTCCTGATGATGAGCGCTTTGGTTTGATAAGTCAGACGCGGAGGGCGGCAGTATCGGTACCGGCTAATATAGCCGAGGGTTTTCGACGCCAAGGCAAAGCGGATAAAGTTCGTTTTTTCAATATATCCCAGGGATCACTGGAAGAACTGAGATATTATTTGCTATTGGCAAAAGATTTACACTATCAGGCAGATCAGGATGATATGATACCTTTATTGGTGGAAGTCAGTAAGATGCTGGATGCCTATAGCAAAGCTATTCTGACTTCTAACTTCTGACTTCTATCTTCTGGAGGAAATATGATCAGAAAATTTATTGAGCAGGTGGTTCAGGGACGTGATTTGAGTGAAGAAGACATGTTCGCGGCCATGAGCGAGGTGATGGAAGGGCGGGCAACCGATGCCCAGGTGGCGGCCTTTATTACCGCCTTGCGGATAAAGGGGGAAACCATCGATGAAATTACCGGGGCGGCGCGGGTTATGAGGCAAAAAGCCACCCGGGTGCCGGTGCTTGAGTCGACGGTCAACCTGGATCGGGACGATATCAATGTTGATGAGGAAACCATCGTTGATACCTGTGGTACCGGTGGTGATGGAACCAATACTTTCAATATTTCCACGGCTACGGCCTTTGTGGTCGCCGGTGCCGGGCTCAAGGTGGCCAAACACGGCAACCGTTCAGTTTCCAGCCAGTGTGGGAGTGCTGATGTGATCAAAGCCCTGGGAGTGAACCTGGCCCTGAATCCTGAACAGGTTGGCCGTTGCGTGGCCGAGGTGGGTATCGGTTTTTTATTCGCGCCGCTTTTACATTCGGCAATGAAATACGCCATAGGCCCCCGGCGGGAAATCGGTATCCGGACAATCTTTAACCTGCTGGGGCCGCTGACTAATCCGGCCGGAGCCGGGATACAAGTTCTTGGTGTTTATGATCCTGAATTGACCGGGGTGATTGCCAGGGTGTTGAAAAATCTGGGCGGCAAAAATGCCATGATCGTTCATGGGGCGGGTTGTTTGGATGAGTTGAGTCTGGTGGGGGAAACCACCATCGTCCGGCTGCAGGACGGCGAAATTTCCAGCTTTTCCCTGGTGCCGGAAGATGCCGGATTGGAACGGGCACCGCTGGCGGCGGTCAAAGGCGGTGATGCTTTTACTAATGCCGGTATCCTGATGGATATTTTCAATGGTGACCGGGGGCCGAGACGCGACGTAGTGTTACTTAATGCGGCGGCGGTGCTGGTAACCGCCGGGAAAGCCGATGATTTTCGCTCAGGGGTAGAACAGGCAGCCTCAGTTATTGACAGTGGCAAGGCGTTGAAAACCCTGGAACATCTGGTTAATTTTTCCAACCGGCTGGCGGGTGAATAATACATAACGGGGACAGCTTCTAAAGCTGTCCTCACTCAGGTGCTGTATGAACATCCTAAAAAAAATTGTTGCCCGAAAAAAAGTTGAGGTTGAAACACTGAAACGGCGTGAGGTAAGTTCTCTTCTGCCTGACAACAATGTTAAACACCATTCTCTGATGGCTGCCCTGTCCCAGGAACCGTACCCCCGGGTTATTGCCGAGGTTAAGAAAGCATCTCCTTCGGCCGGCTTGCTGGTAGATAATTTTGACCCGCCGTCATTGGCGATGGCCTATAAAAAGGGCGGAGCGGCAGCCTTGTCGGTGGTGACCGACGAACATTTTTTCCAGGGTGAACTAGCTTGGCTTGCCAACCTGAAATTGCTGGTTGACCTGCCTTTGCTGCGCAAGGATTTTATCATTGATCCCCTGCAGGTTCAGGAGTCCCGGGCAGCCGGGGCTGATGCGATTTTGTTGATTGCCGCCATTCTCAGCCAAGACGAACTCCAGGAGCTGTTGGATATTGCTGCCGGGCAGGGGCTTGAATGCCTGGTGGAAGTGCACGATGAAAAGGATCTCAAAAAGGTTTTATCAACAACGGCGGTCATTATCGGGATTAATAATCGGAATCTTGAGAATTTTACTGTTGATCTGGAAACCACTTTGCGCCTAAGAAAGCTCATCCCTGCTGACCGGCTGGTAGTCAGCGAAAGCGGCATTGACCGCCACGCACAGTTGATCAGACTTGCTGCCGCCGGGGTTCAGGGGGTGCTGGTGGGTACCAGCCTGGTCAGATCCGGAGACAGGGCGGCAAAACTGCGGGAATTGATCTTGGGACATGATGCCAATTTATGATGAATGATCCGAGATGTGTATGATATTAGTAACTTACTCCTGAATTTCTGTTACTCTTTTCAGTACTCCCTTGAGGGGTATAAAAAACAAGAAAATTTAACGTTCCGCTGGTATTGCCGGAACATCCCGGAAAGTTTCTTTTGGGTTGCGGGCGGTGGCCCGCCTTTGGTGTTTTCTTATCCTGAATGGTGGAGGAAAATATGAGAACTAGGGTGAAGATCTGCGGCTTGACCAACCTGGAAGACGCTTTGCTGGCGGCTGAGGCCGGGGCGGATTTGTTGGGGTTTGTTTTTGCCGACAGCCCCCGGCGGGTGGAACCACTGGTGGTGCAGAAAATTATTGCCTTCCTGCCGCCGCTGGTGCAGACGGTAGGAGTCTTCGTGGATGAAAAGCCGGAAACCATCCTTGAAATTGCCGGTTGCTGTCGTCTTGATTATCTGCAGCTGCATGGGAGTGAACCCCCGGCTGATTGCCTGCTTTTTGATAACTGGAAGATTATCAAGGCGCTACGGGTAAGGGAGGGTGAGTCATTTCCTGATCCTGTGCTCTATGGAGATCAGTGCGAGATTTTTTTATTTGATACTTTGGTGCCCGGGATGGCCGGCGGTAGTGGGGTGACCTTTGACTGGCAGCTTCTGGACCGGGAAAAAACCGGCAATTATTTTATTCTTGCCGGCGGCCTTAACCCGGACAACGTTGGTCAAGCCATTAAAACGGTCCGTCCCTGGGCGGTGGATGTCAGTTCCGGGGTGGAGAAGGAGCCCGGTCGCAAGGACCGGAAAAAAATTACAGCTTTTATGAATGCCGTGAGGAGGAGTGATGAACAAGCCTGATGAGCGGGGCCATTTTGGTCCCTATGGCGGTCGTTATGTGCCTGAAACCCTGATTGCCGCCCTGGATGAGCTGGAAGCGGCCTATGAGTATTATCGTCGGCAGCCGGATTTTATTCAGCAGCTTTCAGAACTGCTGGCTGATTACTGTGGGCGGCCCACCTCTTTGTACCGGGCCAGGCGCCTGGGGGCGGAGCTGGGGATCGAAAAACTCTACCTGAAACGCGAGGATCTGGCCCATACCGGCGCCCATAAAATCAATAATACCATGGGCCAAATGCTGCTGGCGGTTCGCATGGGAAAGAAACGGATCATTGCCGAGACCGGGGCCGGCCAGCATGGGGTGGCCACGGCTACGGCGGCGGCGCTTTTTGGCCTCATTTGCGATGTCTATATGGGTGAAAAAGACATGGTGCGCCAGCAGATGAATGTTTACCGGATGGAGCTTTTGGGGGCGCGGGTGATTCCGGTAAGTTCGGGCAGCAAAACCCTGAAAGATGCCACCAACGAGGCCATCCGTGATTGGGTAACCAACGTGGAAACCACCCATTATATTATCGGTTCCGTGGTCGGTCCCCATCCCTATCCGCGGATTGTTCGGGATTTCCAGTCGGTGATCGGGGTGGAAACAAAAAAACAGCTGCAGGAACGGGAGGGACGGCTGCCCGATGTCCTGGTGGCCTGTGTCGGTGGCGGCAGCAACGCCATTGGTCTGTTTTATCCATTTCTTGGTGATCCGGTGGAAATGTTGGGGATAGAGGCGGCCGGCGAGGGGATTGAAAGCGGCCGCCATTCAGCCCCCCTGGGCTACGGTTCTCCCGGCGTCCTCCATGGTTGCATGAGTTACCTGCTTCAGGATGCAGCCGGTCAGGTGCAGGAGGCTTACTCTATTTCAGCCGGGCTTGATTATCCCGGTGTTGGCCCGGAGCACAGTTATCTCAAAGATAAAAAACGGGTTGTTTATGATTCGGTTACCGATACGGAAGCTCTGGAGGCTTTTCACTTGCTGGCCCATATTGAAGGGATTATCCCGGCCCTGGAAAGTGCCCATGCCCTGGCCGGGGTAAAGAAGCACGCAGCGGAGCTGGCCAATAAATTGGTGGTGGTCAACCTGTCCGGCCGGGGCGACAAGGATGTGGAAACCGTAGCCGCGCTGGAACGAGAGGGGAAATCATGAATCGGATTAATGAGACCTTTGTCAGACTTCAAAAAGAGGGTCGCAAAGCTCTGATAACCTTCATCACCGCCGGTGACCCGTCCCTGGAGAAAACTCCGGCCATGGTGATGGCGATGGCGGAAAATGGTGCTGATATCATCGAACTGGGGGTTCCCTTTTCCGATCCCTTGGCTGATGGTCCCACCATCCAGGCTGCATCTATGAGATCCATCCACCGGGGTACAACCCTTCGGAATATTATTACTATGGTCAGAGATATCCGCAGCCACAGCCAAGTTCCCCTGGTGCTGATGTCATATTATAATCCCATTCTGGCTTACGGGGTCAGCGATTTTGTCGCCGATGCCACCTCAACCGGGGTCAACGGGGTTATTATTCCTGATCTGCCGCCGGAGGAGGGGAAGCAACTGCGACAGGAGGCGGAAGCAAAAGAACTAGCGCTGATTCAATTGGTATCTCCTACCAGTACTCCTGAACGCATGGCCAGGCTCTGTCGTTTAAGCTGTGGTTTTGTCTATTATGTGATGGTAACCGGTATTACCGGTACCCGGCGGCAATTACCGCCAGCCATTGCTGAATCATTGCGGCAGCTGAAAAACCTTACTGAAACGCCCATCGCCGCCGGTTTCGGCATCTCGACCCCGGAACAGGCCTTCGAAGTGGGGCAGTATGCTGATGGAGTTATTGTTGGCAGCGCCCTGGTGAAAATTGTGGCTGAACATGGAGAAGATCTGGACCTGCCGGAGCGCCTGGGGAGTTTTGTTCGTGAACTGCGATTTGGCCTGGATGGGGGGCTTATAAAGAAGGAAGTTTAAGGCTTTTTTTGAGACGAGAGCTTGGGGAAACTTTTTCCGCCGGGCTGAAAAGAACCCCTTCGGTTTTTAAAAGCTGCCGTTTCAGCTCCGTGCCGCCGCCAAAGTTTCCCAACCGGCCATCGGCCTGAATCACCCGGTGGCAGGGATAGAAAAGTGGAAAAGGGTTTTTGGTCATCAGCCGGCCAACCGCCCGGGCTGCTCGTGGATATCCTGCCCAGTTGGCCAGGGCACCGTAGCTGATTACTTTGCCGGCTGGAACTTGGCCCAGGCGGGCAAGTATGTCGGTTTCAAAAGTAGTAAAACGCTGCCAGCTGCAGAAAATATCTTTCTTAGCTGCCGGCAGTTTCAGGATACTATCCCGATTCAGCAATTCATCGACTGCTGTTTCTTTCCAATGCAGCTTGTCAGAACAGGTCAGGGGGTTGAACTGCTGTTCTGACGGTAAATTTTTTGGCCCGCATCCCGGCAGAAAGAGCTGCCACAAACCGGCATCCCCGGCAGTATCCTGCCAGATCAGCAGCAACTCACCATATTTCCAGCTTTTCTGCTGCCAGTAACGCTCATCCCAATAATTGTTGTGTATCATTTTTAAGGTTTTTTCTCCGGCAGTGCCTGGCTGCGTTGGTTATGATTCAGCTTTTACATGATTGGATGCCCAGGTAATAGCTATTAAATTTATTCATTGTCGGGGGGGCTGCCGGTCTTGTGCATGCCTGTTGCTGGAGAAATTAGCGCCGCCATTTTTCATAAATAAGCATCACCCCCCGGAAAGCAATTTCCTATCAGACCCCCTTGTTTAAGCACTTCTACAAACGCACCTCTGAGCCTTTTAACATACTAATTTTGCGGTTTTTTGTTTGAATTTTTGGACACCGTTCTTTTTTGGTTGAACGCAAAAATAACCGATCACATCCGGGTCATTTTTTTGTTGAAATTTTATGGTTCATTGGTTTTTTAAAAATAACGACAGTGCTCAAGAATTGTATATCAAATCTAAAGTCATGAATGTCACAGCTTTTGTCACAGCAGTGTCACAGTTCTTTGTCACAGTCTGTCATCATTCCGATAAAACATAATGGCGGGTTGGGTCCGTCGGTCCTGTTCCAGTTTCTTTTATCAATTCCTTTTCCAGAAAGGTTTTTAAGTCTCGCTGCAAGCTACGTCTGTTCACATCGGAGCAAAGCTTTTCAAAATCTTTTATTGTAAGCTTTCCATGGGTCAACAAAAATTCTATTGCCTTTCCTTGCCGTTCGTTCAACCCATGTTTCTGTATCAGAACATCTCTACGGATTACCTGCTCGCCACGCTCTTTGACCTCAATCATTTGAGTTTCCAGACCGGTAATGAAATAGTTCAGCCATCCGGTCATATCCATGTCGTTTTCACGAACGCTTTGGATTGTTCTATAGAAAATGGGTCTGTCACGATCATAATATTCACTGATGGTGAACAGACGTTTGAAATCATATCCTGCCTTGTAAAGACAGAGGGTTGACAATAACCTTGATGCTCGTCCATTACCGTCAAGAAACGGATGAATATGGACCAGTTGGAATTGGGCAATCCCACTGATTAAAACTGGATGGATCTCAAGATCCGAATTAAGCCATTTTACCATTTCAGACATCATGATAGGTATTTCAGCCGCAGAAGGAGGGGTATAAATTACCGCTCCCGTTTTAGAATTCGCTACATAATTTTGTATCCGTCGATACGCACCGGGGTCAGTTTTTCCCCCTCGAACGCCTTCTACCAGTTTTCGGTGGATTTCACGAATCATTCCTTCGGTAATCGGGTCTCCGCTATCCAGGCATTCGGATACAAACTCAAAGGCAGACCTGTAGTTCAATAGCTCTCTGGTATCATCCGGATCAGCCTCAGGTACAGTTTCACCTTTCCATAAGCGTTCGGCCTGATCCAACGTTAACTGTGTCCCTTCGATGTGGGTTGTATGATGGGCCTCTTTAATAAGGGCTTGATTT
>CAYZIS010000057.1:0-10563 GCA_964478545.1 uncultured Thermodesulfobacteriota bacterium | reverse complement strand
GTAGCTTGCTCTTTCACCAACCAATTAAAGTTGCACTTACGAGTTGAATTCAAGACATATTGGAATAATAGCTTTTTTGTTTATCGATATCTCAGGCTTATGGAGCAAATGCCAAAGATATCCGGGCTTGGCTCATAGCCGTGTCTGCCGACAGGCAGGCGGCATTGACCGCCGTACGAATCACCACGATGGTGATTCGCGGTGGGCACCTCGGAGCTGCACACGATGTGCAGCGAGAATGAGCAAGAGCCATGCCGGGATATCACCTGGAACAATTACTTACTTTTCCAGATGTGTGCCCGCAGCATGCGGGGTGAAAGCGCTTTTTACGAAAGCATAAACTGTCATCAAGAAATCAGAAAATTCTTGGTGGACTCACAACGCCAAGAGGTCAAGCCAGGCTCTCTTTCACTTGGTTGCGGCCAGCATGCTTAGCAGCATACAATGCCGCATCAACACGTCGCAAGAATGACTCCAAGGTGTCATCTTCCTGAATTTCTCCAACCCCAAGACTGATGGTCACCGAAAATTGTTTTCCCTTATAGGAAAAACGACTTTCTTCGACCTTTGCCCGCAGCCTCTCAGCCACTTCTAAAGCCGGAGATAAAACAGTATGGGGCAGGATTACAGCAAACTCCTCCCCACCATAACGGGCCAGGGAATCAATATCACGAATCTCTTTTTTAATGATCCCGGCGACCACCCGCAAAACCCCATCCCCGGTTCGGTGCCCATAGGTATCGTTCACCATTTTAAAATAATCGATATCTATCATGATCATTGAGCCCTCACTGCCATACCGTTTAAAGCTGGCAAATTCCTGTTTGATCTTGGCATCAAAAGCCCGGCGATTGTCAACCCTGGTCAAGGGATCAATACTGACTTTCTGTTTGATTTTTTCCATTTGTTGTTTAAGTTTTTCAATCTTTTGATTGGCAGATTCAACCCGCTGATTCGCCTGATGAACCTCCTTGATCATCTGAGCAGTATGTCCCTTTAATGACAGGGTTTCCTTCAGTAGTAAGTCACGGATCGTTTGAATCTCGTGAATATCCTTAACCACCTGCAGTTGTTTGGCATAACTGTCCAGATTGCTGTCAAATTCACCGCCAATATCCAGAAACGAGGTCAAAGTACCAGCCATGATCAGGATGATATTTTTCAGTTCATCCCGCTCCTGTTCAATAACTCCCTGAATCAGAGTTTTCTGAAAGAAGAGATTTTTCAACTGCCGACTGAAATCATCCAGATCTTCAAGCGATGACAAATCCTCAAGTTTTGTCCTGGTTTCTTCAAACAAATCACGTAATTTTTCGTCTTGATCCGACATGCTTTCCACTTCCCGCAGAGAAAGGGCAACCAGAGATTTCATCCCTTCCAGCTCACTGGTCAATTCCTTTTCCTTACCGGACTGAGACATTATTCCACCCTTTAAAGAGGAAACTTGCTGCTCCAGTACGACAACACTCCGGGGGGATTCTTTTATCAGCACTTCTTTGATCTGGCTGTGCAGATCCTTGATTTGCTTGACTGAACCAGCAGTTTCCAGAGCTGTCAGCAGCGACTTCATGGTTTTACCTGATGTTTGATCCGCCGCATAAGAGGAATTCAGCGCGCTTAACAGCAACTTGGATAATAACTTATATTCCCTGATCAGATCCGTATCCATGCAAATACCTTCCTAACTTCCCGATTAAATGACAACCTTGCCAGCCGGCAACACAACTGTAAATGTACTACCCTCATTCACTCGGCTTTTCCACTCCAATCGCCCCCCGTGTTTATCCACAATAGCCTTGACAGTTGTCAAACCCAAACCGGTGCCTTTAGCTGAACCACAATCATCATTTTTAGTAGAAAAAAAGGCCTCAAATATTTTACCCTGAATCTGTTCAGGAATACCACAACCATTATCAATAATTTCCATTACCGCATGATGAACATCTAACATTCCCGTGCGGACAGTTATTTTGCCGGAAAAATCATCAGCATGTTCTCTCTTCTTTACCCGAACAGCTTCAGCAGCATTCATCATCAGATTGAGCAGGACATGTTGTACCTGGGTTTTCATTACTGGTATCATGGGTAAGGTTTCATCCAGCTGACATTCAATCACCACCTGATCACGCTCCAGTTCATAACGGCTGAATGAAAGAGCATCCATAATAACCCGGTTAAATGGCAGCGGAAACTTCTCTTCGTGTTCAGGATGGGAGAAAAGCATCAGGTTTTTCGCCAGCAGATTTAAGGCTTCCACCTGCTTCATCAGCTGTTGGGAAAGTCTTTCCTCTTTTTCAGGATTCTGCGATCCTTTCTTCTTCATCATTTGCTGAAGCTGAATAATACCATAGATAGATGCAAGAAAATTATTAAGGTCATGGGCAACCCCGGCAGCCATCCGTCCCAGGGTCGCCATTTTTTCTGACTGGGAGGCTTGTTCTTCCAAAACCACCCTTTCCGAAACATCCTGGATAGTAACCACCACTTCCTGGCAACGTGATGTTGCCGGATCAAGGATGGGATGATAAAATATATTTACATATTGTCGGCCTTTTTTTAGTTCTTCAACCCTCAACCGATGGCGCTGCTGGCGATCAAACAGACAAAGTTTCACAAAACAGTCCGGACAGACCTCGTGACGGTTGCGGAAAACCTCATAACATTTTTTACCCACAATCTCACGGGGATGAGCATTAAAATATGCCGCCTCCGACTGATTGATGGCCATTACGGTAAAGCTTGCATCAATCAGATAGATACCATCAGTGATGGCATCCATAATCCGGCGATAGCGTTTATTTTCATCAAGGTTTGGCATAGTATCGTTTTTTTCCTATAGCCATGATTAAAAAAGGGCACATAAAAACCCGTGATGATCACTGACAGTTATCGACAACAATACATAATTTATTGAGAACTTTTTGCTATATCACCCCTTATTCTCCAGCTATTTTCCTCATCAACACTCATCCGGCAAAAAATACCTGCCCTTTCACCTGAATAAGCAGGTTTTATGCCCCATATTCTGATGGCAACTTGACACCCCAGAAAAACGGTGGTAGATGAGCTCCACGTTTACATTTAAAATCACTATTTTCCGGTATTTCACATCCATAACCATATCATGCACAGTCCACTACCCCATACATCGCAACCGGAAGAGCTAACTCCTTCCATTATCCCCCGTGCTGAGCATCCTATTTCCCGAAAAAAGATTGATCGAAATGCTTTAAAAATTATGTATCGACTGAAAGACCATGGGTATCTCGGCTACCTGGTTGGCGGGGCAGTAAGAGATATGCTCTTGGGGCGACAGCCGGCAGATTTTGATATTGTCACTGATGCCAAACCATCACAAATAAAAAAATTATTTCGCAATTCAAGAATTATTGGTCGTCGTTTCCGCCTTGCCCACATCTTTTTTACCGATCGAGTAACAGGCCGGCAGCAAATCATCGAAGTTGCCACCTTCCGCAAAAAATTGATGATTGATGAAAAAAACCTGGAGATGGTAACCGCCAAACCAACCATGACAAACAACACCTACGGCACCCCGGCCGAAGATGTACAGCGGCGTGATTTTACCATCAATGCACTTTTTTACTCCCTGGATAGGTTTAAGGTTATTGATTACCTCGGCGGCCTGGAAGATCTTAGAGATGGCATTGTCAGGATTATTGGAGACCCCTATGAACGACTGATAGAAGACCCTGTACGCATTTTACGGGCAATGGAATTTTCCTGCCGACTGGGATTTACCCTGGAAGAACAAACCCTGAAGGCCATGCAGTTTCATGCCCCATTGCTTAAAGAAGTTTCACCCAGTCGCATGCATGAGGAATTGCGTGGTCTTTACACCAAAGGAACCACATCAGCCATGCTGGATCTGGCGGCAAAACTCGGGATCATTTCCTCCTGGCTTCCCTATCCCGCCGCAACCATGCTACCGCAAACCAGACAATTGATGCAAAAAATGGAAGAGTTTTTTCCACCGGCCACAAACGAACAACAATTGGAATCCTTGATTGTTACATCACTGTTGCTCCCAGAAGTAGTTAAGCACTGTGGAATTAGTCCAGCACCTCCACTGCACCAGATCCATGAAGCGGTTGAGCTGCTGCTCCATCCATTAAATGACTGTCTACATTTACCCCGCTACCAACGTCACCATGTAACGGAAATAATGATTGGCATATTCCGCCTCTGCTCCGGAGACAAGCGAATAAAAAAGCTGAAAAAACGCCAGAACTTTTATTCATCACTCTTCTTTTTCATCCAACTCGGCCGGGAATACCCGAAAGAGCTGGAAAAAAGCGTCAGTTTCTGGCATAAGCAGGTATCTCGATGGCCAACGGTAAAGGATGACCAGCTGATAGACCCAAAATTGATGTTCTTGCACCAGGAGCATTAAAAAATGTCTTTCCTGTCGATAGGTGAAATCAACTTTCTCAACTGCCTGCCATTATTTTCTCTACTCAAGAAAGAATCTCCGGCAAACGGCTATCGGTATATTCAGGGCAATCCAGCCCAGTTGAACCAGATGCTGGCCAGCAACCGCGTTGATATCAGTCCTTCCTCCTCGATAGAATATGCCCTGAGACCTGAGCATTATTTCATTCTACCCAGGATATCAATTGCCTCAGTGAGAGAGGTTCGCAGCGTCCTGCTGCTGAGCAAAAATCCCATTGAGAGCCTGACGAACACCACCATCGCCTTAACCTCCCAATCATTAACCTCCATCTATCTGCTGAAAATCATTCTTTTTCACTTTTACCAGTTGGACCGTCGGGCAATCCATTTCATTACGGCAGAATTCAATGGGGATAACACGCTGCCGGAAACAGCCTTGCTCATTGGGGACCAGGCACTTAAAGTATTCCATCAAACGCCTCCCGGCTACCGGGTTTATGATCTGGGGAGTCTCTGGTACCGGTTTACCAACCTGCCGTTTGTCTACGCCCTGTGGATTGGCAGAAAAGAGCTGGAAGATGAAAAGCTGAACCGCATCAACGAACTCTCTACTCAATTATATCGCATTAAGAAAGTTTTACCGGATCATCTTCCTTCCCTGCTCACTACCGCCAGCCAAAAGTACCCGGAGATCCCGGCAGAGGCAATCCTGCACTACTGGCAGGAAGCAATTTCCTATGCACTCGATATTCAGGAAGAGCGAGGACTGATCCTTTTTTATACTCTGGCCCACCAACTTGGCTTACTGAAAAAGGTTCCGACTCTGAATTTTTTTCGCCCCGGAAAACCAGCCACAAGCTGAATCCCTATTTTCCACCAACTGACAAAGCCTTCTGGAATTCCGATATAAGGACCTATATTTTGTCAACTGAAGTTACTTCAGGCGCTTTTTTGCGCTCGATTACCTGTTTTTTCAACGACTCATTACGCTGAAATTGCCAAACTCGCCCTTTCGGGCTCAGACAGGTCAATTTCTGCGCTCCATTCGCCGGAAAAAACAACGGTATCTCACGATGTCGCACCGGAAGTAACTTCAATTGGACATCCTGCAAAAGTTCCCTTATATCGGAATTCCAAAAAGCCTTTGAATAACTTGCAATTACAGAAGTGATTTGTTAAATTAGGTTGATCTGAAAACTAGTATTTTCCTGATCAACACTTTCAGCAATCAGCCATCAACATTCGGGAAAAATACCTGGCAAAAACAGAATAACCTTACCTAACTGCGACAGACATATCCAGCAGTTATCAGGTACAATCATGGAACTAAAAGATATCCCCCGACTACTGGATGATTACAAAACCCTGGCAGAATATTTTTTCAAGGAACATGCCTCACTCCTTGATCAATTGATAAACACCTGCAGCCAGGCACTTGAACAGGGGCAGACTATTTTTTTCTTCGGGAACGGCGGCAGTGCCTCCCAAGCCCAACATCTGGCAGCAGAGCTGGTCAACCGGTTTCTTTTCAACCGTGAGCCTCTGGCCGCCATTGCCCTGACCTGCGATTCTTCCATATTGACATCCATCGCCAATGATTTTGACTTTCGAGATATTTTCCGCCGGCAACTGCAAGCCTTGGGTAAACCAGGTGATGTGGCCATCGGCCTTAGCACCAGCGGCACATCAGAAAATGTTTCCCTGGCATTACAATACGCCAAAAAAGCTGGATTGATTACCGCTGGATTTCTGGGCAACAATGGCGGCAAGTGTAAAGACCACTGTGATTTCCCCCTGACGGTCAGGAGCAACGACACTCCCAGAATCCAGGAAATACATCTGCTTCTGGGGCACATCTTGTGCGAGCAGGTTGAACAAGAAGTATGTACCAGAAGATGCTGAACCATATTCTTCGTCAACTATGTACAGGATGGATTCCATGACTCTCAACTGGCAAAACCTGTCTACTTATTCCCTGTTGGATCGACCCAGCAAAGTTGAACTGGCCAATTTTTCCCAACCATTCACGGGTAAAGAGAACATCGGCGAATTTATTGACAAGCTGCCGAACATCCTGGGTGGTCAGGATATCAAAAAAATCATCAACACGGTGTGCCGGACTTTTGAATCCGGCCACCTGATTCTGCTGGCCATGGGTGCCCATGTGATCAAAGTTGGCCTGGCGCCAGCGCTGATCCCCCTCCTGGAGCGCCGGATTATCCAGGGTATTGCCATGAATGGGGCTGGGATCATTCATGATTTTGAAATTGCTTATGCCGGCAAAACCTCGGAAGATGTCAGTGAAGTACTGGGAACTGGTAATTTCGGCATGGCCCGGGAAACCGGACAATACCTTAATCAAGCCATTAAAAGAGGGGCTACAAATGGCTGGGGACTGGGATATGCCATCGGCCATTTCATTAATCACGAGAGATTGCCCCACCGAGACAAAAGTATTGTCGCTGCCTGTTATCAACACAAGATCCCGCTCACGGTCCATGTGGCCATCGGGACCGATATCATCCACATGCATCCTGACGCTGATGGTGCTGCCATCGGTGCCACGTCAATGAAGGATTTCAGAAGTTTCTGTGAGCTGGTGGCAAGACTGGATCAGGGAGTCTATTTCAATGTGGGATCGGCGGTTATCCTGCCGGAAGTTTTTCTCAAGGCCCTATCTCTGGTCCATAATCTTGGCCACCAGGTAAACGGACTGACCACAGTCGCCATTGATTTTATCCGCCAATACCGGGTGATGGAAAACGTGGTAAAAAGGCCAACAATGGAAAGTGGAAAGGGATATTATCTCACCGGGCAGCACGAAATAATTCTTCCCCTGCTGATCGCCGGCATTCTGGCCCACCTTACTCAATCCACCGACAAGGAGTAAAGGATGGAACTCTCAACGCTAAAACTTGGGATTATTGGAACCGGAAACATGGGGCAGGCGATTATCAAAGGCCTGTTGACCAATGATGATCGACCGGAAATCTACGCCTATGATGTGGCTGATTTTAATCGCCAGCAGGTCCAGGAACAGTTCCCTGGCCGGATATCCATCGCCGGCAACAACAATGAGCTGGTTAAGCAGGTTGACATCATTCTGCTGGCGGTCAAACCCCAGGTAATCGGAAAAGTCCTGGCAGAAATCGCCGACAACCTCAAACCGGAACAACTGCTGCTCTCAATCGCGGCTGGTATACCTTTAAAAACTCTAGAAGATGCCACGGGCAAACGGATTCCGGCTATCCGCATCATGCCGAACACCCCGGCACTGGTCCAGAAAGGAATGTCCGCCCTGGCTCCAGGCAATCTGGCAACTCATAAACATATGGAGCTGGCCTCCACCATATTCGCACGGGTCGGCAAGATCGTGGAGGTAAACGAGGCGCTCATGGATGCGGTCACCGCAGTTTCCGGCAGCGGTCCAGCCTATGCTTTTCTGGTCATCGAAGCCATGATTGATGCCGCTGTCAACCAGGGTTTACCCCGGGATATTGCCCGAACCCTGGTTATCGAAACATTCACTGGCTCCTGTGCACTACTACAGGATACCGGCCTGCAACCAATGGTCCTGAAGGACATGGTTACCTCTCCGGGAGGCACCACCATCGCCGGCCTGGCGGCACTGGAAAAAGAGGGAGTGAGAACAGCCTTTTTCCAGGCAGTTGAAGCTGCCTGTGACCGCTCACGGGAATTGGGAAAAGCAGGGAAATAGGAACAATGTTTTCGAAAAAATCCACGAAGGAATACACATCATGAAGACAGAATCACTGGTTGAAGAGATACAACAGTTGAAGGAAAAATCTCATGCGGTTATCCTGGCCCATAATTATGAACCTCCTGAGATCCAGGATATTGCTGACATCACTGGTGACTCCCTAGGCTTAAGTATCCAGGCGGCTGAAACGGATGCTCAGGTAATTATTTTTTGCGGCGTCCAGTTCATGGCTGAAAGCGCTGCCATTCTCTCCCCGGATAAAAAGGTTATTCTACCACGCCTTGAATGCGGCTGCGGCCTTGCAGATATGGCCACCGCTGAACAGGTAAAGGCAGCCAAACAACGGCACCCTCATGCGGTGGTCGTCACCTACGTTAATTCATCAGCCGAGGTGAAAGCTGAAAGTGACATCTGCTGCACCTCTGGCAATGCCGTCAATGTAGTCAACAGCATTGCCAAAGAGCGGGAGATTCTTTTCGTCCCGGATCGGAACCTGGGAACCTATGTCCAACAACAAACAGGCAGGGAGATCATCCTCTGGGATGGATACTGTCCCACCCATGATGCCATCCGGACGGCAGATATTCTGGCAGCGAAAAAAAACCATCCCCAGGCAAAAGTCATTGTCCACCCCGAGTGTCGCCCGGAAGTCACCAAACTGGCTGACGCGGTCTGCAGTACCGGTGGCATGTTTACTGCGGTTACCGACTCGACAGCAAAAGAGTTCATCATCGCCACAGAATTGGGGATGCTTTATCCATTGAAAAAAACCCATCCGGACCGGCAATTCTATCCGGTGATCACAACCATGATCTGTCTGGATATGAAAAAGATCAGCCTCGCTGATATTCAGCAATCGCTGCAAACCATGAAGCCAATCATTTCAGTTGATCCGGAAACCAGCCGAAAAGCTAAAAAATCCCTGGAACGCATGCTGGCCGTGCCAAGAAATTAAGAATTGCATTGAGCAATTCCCGAACCAACGATCTGTCAGGGTTCATGCAATCAAAGACAAGAAATTATAACCCGCGATAGTCTGAGTAGTGAACCTCGTTCTCCCGGCAATAGGCCACCGCAACTTCCAGGGCGGCAATCATCTGCGTCTGGTCTTCCGGAAGTTTCCCATCCAGAGGTACCACGTTGGAAACGTGGTCATTGAGAAAACGGGACGTCACCCACAACCCCCTGACAATATCCAGTTCTTCCTCAACACTGATCAGAGGTGAAACAGGAATAAAGGTTCCGTCCTCAATCCATTGGGCAATGGGAGTTTTCGGGATCGGGGTCAGAGTCCTGACCCTAATAAAGTGAGGATCGATCTGGTTCAAAACCGCAATCGTGCCCTGCCGATGCTCCAGCGTCAATTTCATCCCACCGATCCCCAGCAAAACATACATGGAACATTCGAAACCGGCATTCTTGGTCCGCAACCCGGCATCAACCATTTCAGCAGCGGTTGCACCCTTGTTGATCATTTTCAACACTTGGTCGTTACCACTTTCCAGACCGATATGGAGGCGGGTAAGACCTGCCTGCCGGATCTCCCGCAGCTCTTCCGGGGATTTTTTAATCAGGGTCTTCGCCCGGGCATAGGAAGTTACCCGCTCAAGATCGGGAAAAACTTCATACAAATGCTGAAGAATTTCCACCAGATCATCAGCATTCAACAATAAACTGTTAGAATCACCGAAAAAAACCTCACGTGCCTCACGACCATAAACCTGGGGCATCAGATCAATTTCCCGTTTAATTTCCTCAACCGACTTGCGGGCAAAGGGATACTTCTTATACATGGAACAAAAAGCACATTTGTTCCATGGACAACCCCGGCTAACCCGCAGCAGCATACTGTAAGCTTCGGAAGGTGGACGATAAGGAGGAAAATCAAATTGATCGATGGCAAACGACGACATGGTGTTCCTGCTCCTCTATGCGGTGCGTAGTAGGGGTTTTTGCTGCGAAAAAATATAACAGAATAGCTATTTTCACACAAAGAAACTACGAGAAGTCATCCCTACAAGCAAAAAAAAGCCCCAGCTTTCACTGGGGCCTTTCCATATTTAATTCCTGGCAACGTCCTACTTTCCCACTTACGCAGTATCATCGGCGCAGAAGACCTTAACTTCCGTGTTCGAGATGGGTACGGGTGTTTCCTCTTCGCTATAGTCACCAGAAAAACCTAGCATTTTCCAGACAATCACATATGAAAACGGAACTAAAACAAATCTACATCAACAGATAAAACGAGCATCATTATAATATGGTCAAGCCTCACGACCTATTAGTACTGGTTAGCTGAACACATTACTGCGCTTACACACCCAGCCTATCAACCTTGTAGTCTCCAAGGGGTCTTCAGGGACCGAAGTCCAGGGATATCTAATCTTGAGGTTGGCTTCCCGCTTAGATGCTTTCAGCGGTTATCCATTCCG
>CAYZIS010000056.1:0-11074 GCA_964478545.1 uncultured Thermodesulfobacteriota bacterium | reverse complement strand
AAATTCCAATCATACAATCCTTAGTGCTTATGTCATAATCAGCGGTATAGGCAAGGCCAGCAGTTCTTCTGTTTGCATCGAGGTTCCAAACTATAATGTGCCGCAAAGAAAAGATTTCCTTAGCGCCTTCATTTCTCGATCAAAAACATGAATTACTTTTGTCGATTGTTCAACGACAATTATAATTCCCGGCTCTATCTCTCATCTCCGTACCAGCCTCTTTGTTGATATGTCAATATAGATTTCGGGTTTTAAGATATACATGTTGGCAATTCTAATGACCTATATCGTAGTCGTCCGGCAAATCTAAGAAGTCATTTTTGCCCAACTGGTATTCAATTACATAGTTAATTTTACCTTTGCTTTTAATTTGTTCGATCATCCATTTTGGCAACCGGATGGTTACAAGGTCACGTTTCAGATGTTCTGGCTTCCTTTTTCGTCCTGCACCGGCACGTTTTCCACCTCGCATTTTACCTCCAGAAACTTATATTTACTGGGCTGTTTGATTAATGTGTGTCACCGACGGTCTGAAACTGCATTATTCATAGTGGTGTGAAAATGTAACAACTGCCTATTTATTTTCTTCCCTGAAAAATTTAAAAATTCTTCTTCCTGATCTTCTTCAAATTCTTTCCTTTATAAAAATCTTGTTTTGTTGCTTCATTGGTCATTTTGGAGGTAACTGGTCTTATGAAACAGCTGAAAAAGAAAAAGTACCGTCATTGCGGCAGCTTATTCCGTCCTGATTCCCGTAATCACAAAAAGCAAAAATACTGTGACAAACCTGACTGCCACAAGGTCAGTAAAGTTGAAAGTCAACGAAAATGGGTACAGAAAAACCCTGAATATTTTTGTAGTTCGGAAAATGTTATCAGAGTTCAGCAATGGCGTAGAAACAATCCTGGATACAGCCGAAGAAAACAGAATGCGTTACAAGATCTCTTAACTTTGCAACCTTTTGTTTTAATTGGCTTAATTGCTCATTTAACCGGATATGAGTTACAAGATGACATAGCTTCCAGCGTTGCCTGCATGGTAAAGCTGGGGAAGGATATCCTTAATTCTTCCAATTTTACCAAAGGAGGTAGCTATGACTCAAAAACATCACATCTGTCCGGAAAAAGTTCGTCGCATTCCAGCACAATTCAGTTGGATTGATCATCGCTTGGTCCGTAACCGACGCATAGATCTGTGTAGTCACCAGGCATTAGCTTTGTATCTGTTTCTGGTCACTGTCGGGGACCAGAAAGGTTTGAGTTACTATTCAGATCATTCAGTCAGTAATCGCCTTTTGATGGATTTGGCTATTTTAAGCCAGGCTCGTAATGAACTTGTTCAGGCCGGACTTGTTGTTTATCAAAAACCTCTCTATCAAGTACTTTCTTTGGCACCGGCAAAGATCATCAGGTCTCATCTTGATGCCCCTTTGGCCGTCGGTCAAATCCTCAAGCAACTGGCTGGGGGCATATTATGATCAAGTTATGAAATCTTTTGCAAAATCAGACAGTACCGGGATCATAAGGGCTTAAAAGCGGGACAGATTGCTGAAGCCCTGTCTTTGGATCCGAAAACCGTAAAAAAATGGCTTGAAGTGAAGCAGTTTCAACAAAGAAAGGCCTCGTCAAGACCCAGCAAATTGGATCCTTTCAAATCAACTATTGTGCAGGTGCTGGAAACTTACCCCTATTCCGCCAAACAGATTCTGCAGAAAATCATGGAAGATGGTTTTGATGGTGGCTATACCATCGTTAAAGATTATGTCGTTAAGATCAGGCCTAAGAAATCCCCGGCTTTTTTGAAGCTATCCTTTGCTCCCGGCGAGTGTGCCCAGGTTGACTGGGGTTCATTTGGTTCCATAACCGTTGGTGAAACCCGGCGACGCTTAAGCTTTTTTGTCATGGTCATGTGCTACAGCAGAATGATGTATCTTGAGTTTACAGTTTCTCAGACTATGGAGCACTGGCTTTCATGTCATCAAAATGCGTTGCAATTTTTTGTCGGCGTACCGAAAAAAATCATGGTTGATAATCTTAAGTCGGCGGTTATCAAGAGAGCCGTGGGCCAGGCTCCAGTTTTCAACCAGCGCTATGTTGATTTTGCCAACCATTACGGTTTTACCGTTGTCCCCTGTGGGGTTGCCAAGGGTAATGAAAAAGGCTGGGTCGAAAGTGGGGTTGGTTATGTGAAGAAAAACTTTCTTGCCGGATTAAAGATACCGAACTTCGAGGCCTTACAAACAGGCAGTAAGGAGTGGTTAACCACTATTGCCAATCAACGTATTCATGGAGAGACCCGAAAACAACCACAGGAGTTATTTCTCGAAGAACGGCTGCACTCTTTACCTGTAGAAGCTTATGATTGCTCAACCATTTCTCAGATGCGAGCTTCAAGTCAATTTCGGATCGCCTTAGACAGTAATCACTATTCAGTACCGGCTGAATATGCCGGATTCAGACTTACCGTGAGAATCTATCCAGATCGGCTTTGTGTCTACGATCACGATAAACTGGTTGCTCGCCATCCGCGCAGTTATGATCGTCACCGGGACTTTGAAGATCCCGATCATTCCAAAGAGTTATTGACTCAACGCAAAAAAGCACGAGATCAACACATCCTCAAACGATTTCTATCAATCACCAACAAGGCTCAAGATTATTACCTAAAACTTGAGAAGTATCGAATGAATTCGCTTCATCATGTCTATAAAATTGTCGCCTTAAGCGAGATTTACGGCAATAATGAAGTCAGTCGGGCAATTGAAGATACCTCTGTTTTTGAGGCCTTTTCCAGCGAATACGTCGCCAACCTGCTGGAACAGCGGGCCAGGGTTGTCAAAGAACCAGGAACCTTGCATTTGACCCGTAAAACAGATCTTTTAGAACTTGATATTGCAGAACTGGATCTTACTATTTACTGAAAACAACAAGGAGCTGACATGTTAAAAAATACTGAAACGTTAGAACAGCAGATGGGTTATCTCAAGCTTCATTATATGGCCGAAAATTACGATGAAACAGTCAAACAGGCCGTCAAGGAAAAGTGGACTCATATCGATTGTTTATCCAGTTTGGTCGCAGGTGAAGCAGCAGCTCGTTGGGATCGTTCAAACCAGCGGTGGGTTACTTCGGTCCGCTTTCCCGTTATTAGAACAGTTGAACAATTCAGATGGAGCTGGCCCCGCAATATTGATCGTCTCGGAATTCAAAATCTCTTTCATCTCAAATTTATTGCCAATAAAGAAAATATCATTTTCATTGGCAGTGTCGGTCTTGGAAAAACCCACTTGGCCACCGCTTTGGGTTACGAGGCCTGTCTTAAAGGCCATTCAGTTCTTTTTACCACAGCTATAGATGTCATTAATACCATGTCAGCGGCCAAAGCTGCAGGGAGACTTAAAACTGAGCTGAAAAAATATTTACGTCCGGATATTCTGATTCTCGACGAGTTTGGATATCTTCCTATCGATAAACATGGGGTAGACCTTCTTTTTCAGGTCATCAGCTATCGTTATGAAAGGGGGTCAATGATCATCACCTCAAATCGAGTTTATAAACATTGGATGAAAATATTTAACAACGATGCGATCCTGACATCGGCAATTCTTGATCGTCTCTTGCACCATTCCGAAACAAATCTCATTGAAGGCCCCAGTTATCGTATGAAGGATCAGCTTGTTCTTCACTAAAAGCAACCAGCCTCAGGCAACCGGTATTAGCCGGTTGTCTGCCAAACAGCTGTTTTTTTGCGTGCATTTTCAAACCGGCACATTTCATACATTTTCATGCCGCCGCTAACAGATGGTATCGGGCTAAGCTGGTGTTCAGAAAGTACATACCTAAAGCCAATGGTAAAATGCGGTCTTTGGGTATACCTGCCGTAGCGGATAAATTGCTACAGGTGTCGGTTACCAAGATACTGGAAGCGATATACGAACAGGGTTTTCTGGGGTGCAGTTATGGCTACCGACCAAATATCGGAGCCTTGGATGCAGTCAAAGACCTTAGTGCTGTACTTAGAAGCGGATGTTATCACTACTTGGTTGAGGCGGATATCCGTAGCTTTTTCGATAAACTCGATCATGATATTCTGATTAATATGCTGGAAAAGAGGATAGACGACAAACCGTTCCTGCGATTAATTCGCAAATGGCTGAAAGCAGGCATATTGGATACGGATGGTAAGGTGATTAACCCTCAAACGGGCTCACCTCAAGGTGGAATTGTTTCACCGATGCTCGCTAACATCTACCTTCACTATGCTCTGGATATGTGGTTCGAGGAGACCGTTAAAATTCACTGTCGTGGGTCTGTGTATCTCTGTCGGTATGCGGATGACTTTGTCTGCACCTTTCGGTATGAGTTGGATGCCAAACGCTTTTACGAAGTACTTGGCAAGAGGCTGAAAACTTACGGATTGGAGGTGGCCGAAGAGAAGACGAACCTGATAGGGTTTAGTCCGATAGACATGAAGAAGAGTAGGGCTTTTAAGTTTCTGGGGTTTGAGTTTCGGTGGGGCTTGAATCGATGGCGCAAGCCAGTGATTCAACGGCGTACAAGCCGCAAGAAATACCGTGCATTCTTGGCAAACTTTCAGGAATGGTGTCAAAAAAATTGTCGTATGCCTAAAGAGGACTTTTATCGGAGGTTAAACTCCAAACTTCGCGGATACTATAATTATTATGGTATTCGGGACAATACCAAGAGTTTGGCAGATTTCTTTCATCAAGTAAAGCGTATTCTTTTCAAGGCATTAAATCGCCGCAGTCAGCGGCGTAGCTACAACTGGAAAGGGTTTATCGAACTGACGAAAGCCTTTAATCTTCAGAGACCACGTATCTGTCATAATTTCTGAGTAACAGCTACAATGTGCCCCTTGAATGTACGAAGCGAGTAACTTTGAAGAGCCCTGTGTGGGAAATCCGCACGCAGGGTCTGAACGGGGGCAGCCGGGTAACTGGCTGTTCTACCGTGATCCGTTTTAAGGAGGTATTTTATCTCGAAAAATAGGCGGTGGAATAAAGAGTTATTCAACAGTCACTGTCGGCCGCATATAAGTACATATCCAGTAATATATGAAAAATCAAATATACTGTATGCAGCCATAGAGTAAAATAAAGCAGGCATCTAGAATTCGATGCCTGCTACTGAACTTGACTAAACCGGGATGCGCCTGCTGAAAAAGCAGACAAATTAGATCTTCAGAACCAGCATCAGGGCGATAACCAGAGCATAAATGACCAATGATTCAATCATCGCCAGACCAATAATCATTGGTGTAGTAATTTTACCGGCAGCGCTGGGGTTGCGGCCAATACTATCAAGAGCGGACTTGATTGCCATTGATTGACTGAAAGCTCCACCAAAAGCAGCAACAGCGATGGCAGCAGCCGCGGCATAAGCCAGACCGATATTGCTGTATCCTGCAGCACCACCCTCAGCTGCCATTGCCGCAGTTGCCAAACCTGAAACTGCCAGCAAGGTTATCATTTGGGTAATTTTTTTCATTGCACTCACCTCCCTTCAAATAGATTGATATTTCTTCCTAGTGATCATGGGACACTGCCCCACTGAAATAGGCCATGGATAACAGAATAAAAACAAATGTTTGTACAAATGCAACAAATAAGCCAAGAAAGGCAATCGGGACGGGAACGACGAGTGGTGCAAGCATCACAAAAATGGTTGCTACCATATGGTCACCCATGATGTTTCCAAAAAGCCTGAGTGAGAGTGACAGGGGTCTGGCCAGATGGCCGATAATCTCAATGGGGATCATCAGTGGTGCCAGCCAGAGGAAGGGGCCGGTAAATTGTCTAAGGTATTTGGCCCCATGTTCTTTCCAGCCGAAATAATGGGTTAGAGCAAAAACAGTCAAAGCACAGGCTGCGGTAGTATTAATGTTAGAGGTTGGTGGTGCAAATCCGGGAACTAGGCCGGAAAGGTTACAGGGGAGGATGAAAAATACCAGACTGCCAATGATAAAGAGAAAATCGCGGGTTTTTTCACCTCCCATGGTATCGCTGATCAATTTAGCTATCATTTCAACCATGGATTCCAGGAGATTCTGAACAGTAAACTTCCCATCCGGAATGAGATTATCCTCAGGACTTCCCTTCCTCAGTTTTGCTGTTCCGACCAGAACCATAATGATAATGAGCAACGATATCAGAATTGCGTTGCCAGTGTAGACCGGTAACTGGTTAAGGCCTGGAATCAGACCGACAAAGGTTATGATAAGATCATGATGCATCGAAAAACTCCTTTGTGTCTTCCTGGATTGTTTTCTATACTTTTTATTGCTTTGGTTTCAAAGTTACAAACATGCCGGTGAAAACTCCGTCAGCCAATATCGAGATAAACATGGATGAAAAGCCGATCAAATACCCGATTGGCAGGCATATCTTTGGTATCAGCAGGGCCAGCGTCAAGACGACTGAAACGATGCTCAGAATGGAAATTTTAATCGCCATGCGGGGTGAGAAGCTGATTTCCCCTTCGTTATCAGGGTTGCGAAAAGCGCCGTACATGGTTTTTGTCAATAAGTAAAAATACACAAAGGCAACTACCCCACCAGCAAATACATCGAATGCCTTAAAAGAGGGCTTTTTAAGTAAAAATGCCGCAACCGCCAGCAACACAGTAAAGACCACAATCATCTTTCCTATGCGTTTCAGGCGCTGCAATTCCTGGTCTTGTTTCTCTCTTTGCTGCCCGTTTTTTTCTACCATTAGGATTACCCTACATCATCCTGTTGTTCTTCCTTTTCTATTTCTTTGAGGGCTCTATAGATGCGCATAAACCCAGAAATCGTTCCACACAACATCATGAAAATGGTCAGCCAAGGGCTGGTATCAAGCCATTCATCCAGATAATAACCGATAGCAATGCCAATTGCTACGGAGACACCCAATTCCAGACCAACAGTGCCATATCGGCTGATCTGGTTAAAAGCTTCTTTGTATTTGGGTGGCGTTTTCAGGGGCACTGGCAATAACCAACCCTGGGCAAAGTTCATAGCAGCACAATTTAGGGTCTATTTGTACTGCTTGTTTGTTTCAAATTTTAATTTTCTTGGGAAAGAGCAGCTTTGGTTTGTAAGTTGCGCCCCCCCGCATATCATAAATGAGTTTGCCAAGTCAAGATGAAACTGAAGCTTTTTTAAAGCTTTGCCAAGCATTTATCTATTACCTCCAGGGTTTGTTCAATTGTCTCCTGGGTGTGGGCGGCGGAAAGAAATCCAGCCTCAAACTGGGAAGGTGCCAGATAGATTCCCCCTTCAAGCATGCCGGCAAAATAGCGGGCAAATTTTTTGGTATCCGATTGCTGAGCTTTCTGGTAATTATCTACCTGAATGTCAGTAAAATAGGTGCAGAACATAGATCCCACCCGGGTGCAGTAATGGGGAATATGGTAGGATGTAAACAGTTTATCTGTTTCTTGACTGAGGAATTCTGCTTTTCGTTCCAGTTCAGAGTAGAAATTCCTTTCTTGTAAAATCCTGAGTGTTGCCCGTCCGGCAGCCATGGCCAATGGGTTTCCTGACAAGGTTCCTGCCTGATAAACTCCACCCAGAGGAGCGAGAAGCTCCATCAGTTCCTGCCGGCCTCCAAAAGCACCTACCGGCAGGCCTCCGCCGATAATTTTCCCCAGACAGGTTAGATCCGGGGTGATATTGTATAAATTCTGGGCGCCTCCGTATGCCACCCGGAAACCAGTCATTACCTCATCGAAAATGAGAATAATTTCGTGCTTAGTACATCTTTGACGCAGTCCTTCAAGAAATCCGGGAACGGGTGGGATGGTACCCATGTTGCCGGCTATGGGTTCCACAATTATTGCCGCAATCTCATTGGCGTATTCTGCCAATAATGTATCCACTGACCCCAAATCGTTGAATATGGCAGAAAGGGTTAAGCCGGTGAATTCTTTAGGAACGCCGGAGCTGTCGGGAATTCCCAGGGTGGTGGCTCCTGAGCCGGCTTTTACCAGCAATGCGTCAACATGTCCATGGTAACCGCCGGCGAATTTTACCACTTTTTTTCGGCCCGTGGCCCCACGGGCCAGGCGAATAGCACTCATGGTGGCTTCCGTGCCTGAATTTACCATCCGGATCATTTCCACGGATGGGATGGCATCCACAATCATTTCCGCCAATTCAATTTCCAAGGTCGTCGGGGCACCAAAACTGGAACCCCGGCCGGCCTGGTTTCTGATTGCGGCTACAATTTCCGGGTGAGCATGACCGACGATCAAGGGTCCCCATGAGCCGACGTAATCGATATATTGGTTTCCATCGGCATCAAATATATTGCATCCCTGGCCCCGAACAATAAAACGGGGTGGCAGGTCAACGGCACGAAAAGCCCGCACCGGGCTATTGACACCGCCGGGAATGGTTTTTTGGGCTCGGGCAAAAAGTTTTTCTGAAATGGTTGTGATCATTATGATATTCTCCAGTACTTCTATGATAATAACAAATTAGTGCTCATCCGGAAACACCAGTTTCCGGATGGAAACAGATTCGTTCTCCGATTTTCATCCGAAGTTTGAAAACTTTCAGATATTGGCACACGTATATGAGAACTACCTCATCTGTTGCTTGAAGTCAAGCGTCAGGAAGACAATTTGGAGTTCCGATATAAGGAAACTTTTGCAGGATGTCCAAGTTAAGTTCCTTCCGGTGCGACATGGTGAGATGACGTTATTTTTTCCGGCGAATGGAGCGTAGAAATTGACCTGTCTGAGACCTGAAAGGGCGAGTTTGGCAATTTCAGCGTAATGAGCCGTTGAAAAAATAGGAAATCGAGCGCAAAAAAGCGCCTGAAGGAACTTTGATGGACTTGTAAAAAGTCTAGATAGCTAGAAACGCAATGTAACTATTTGATATTATTGGAATAGCGACTATTTTTTACTTGACTTAAAATACGGTTTATGTTAGTTAATCTGTAACATTATCAATATGTTACAGGAGTTTTCATGATTAATATCAAAGACCACAAAACAGGCTACTTATGGGATCAGTGGGAACATTTAGGACCAAAACGGCGTATATTGCTCCAAGAATCCTGGGCCGGGTTGTTCCAAGAGCATGTCCTACCCCATTTGCCGGTTGAGCATGTGTTTCCCTTTTTTTCTGAAACCATTGGTCGTCCCACGAAAGAGTTGTATGCCATGCTGGGCGTTCTGGTTCTGCAACAGCTACATGACATGACTGACAACGAAACTATTCAGCAGCTGGCTTTTAATATCCAGTGGCATTATGCGTTAAACATTACCGGTTTTAGCGATGATGAAACGTATCTTTGCCCTAAAACCTTGTGGAATGTCCGGCAAGTGGTTATCGAACATAACATTGATAAAGTCCTCTTCGAGCAGATTACTGATCATTTTATCAAAACCTTTGATGTTGAAACCGGCAACCAGAGGCTTGATTCGATCCATATCAAATCAAACATGCGGCACCTTGGCCGGGTACGTATTATCGCCGCTACCATCAATAAATTTCTGGTCAACCTGAAACGCCATCACCCTGAACTTTACGACCGTCTTTCCGAAGATTTGAAGGACCGATATAAAAATGATAAATCCCTGTCTGTTTTTTCTTTGGTAAAACCATCTGATTCACGTAAAACCTTGGAGCAAGTCAGCCAGGACTTATTTGATCTCTGCCAGTCTTTTAACAACTGCTCCGAAGTACAAACGATGAGCAGCTATGCCTTATTACTTCGGGTTCTCAATGAGCAGTGCACCGTTACCGGTAAAACAGTAGCGGCCAAACCAAACAAAGAAATCACTTCTGATTCCCTGCAAAATCCATCCGATCCTGATGCTACCTATGACGGGCATAAAGGCAAAGGCTATCAGGTTCAGGTGATGGAGACCTGGTCTGATGACTATACCAAACCTGATCTGATTACCTATATAGAAGTTGAAAAAGCCCATGAAAGCGATGCCAATGCCCTCTTGCCAGCCATCGAGAAAACCAAAAAACGTGATGTAATGCCAAAGGAAATTCTGGCCGATTCCCTTTATGGAAGTGACGATAATATTAACCAAGCTGAGCAGGAAGGTGTTACCGTCATTGCACCAACAATGGGTAAAGAGAATGAAGTTCTGATTCCGCTTTCTGAGTTCGAGTTTTCCGATAAAGGTAAAATCACTGCTTGTCCTGAAGGCCATGCATCAGTTTATCATAAGAGAAAAAAAGAGCGAAACACCGTAGCATTTGAACTTGAAGATTGTGCCAATTGCCCACGTTGTAAAGCCTGTCAGGTCAAGAACGGCAAGAAATATTATTACCTGCGTTTTGATGATAAAGCCCATCGCTTGGCAAAAAGAAGAGCCCAAGAGAAAACTGACAAATTCAAAGATCGATATCGATACCGGTCCGGGGTTGAGGCAACCATGTCGGATTATGATCGTTTAACCGGGGTCAAACAGCTACGGGTCCGGGGATTTGGAGCTGTCCGCTTCAGTGCCATACTCAAGGCCTTGTCAATCAACATTCACAGGACCAGTGCGTTTATCAAAGGTCAAATGAAGGGAGCTGCCCCGGCCCTTACCTGAAAAACGGCCTTAAAACCGGTTTTTTGATGCTTTCAAAGAACAATTTATCAACATTTCAACGGTAGTCAGAATATTTTCCTCAAATTACGATTAAAACATCATTGTCAAGCCAGCGGAAGGTTGTTTTGACGCTCTGACTTTTTACAGGTCCATCAACTTTGATGCACTCGTAAAAAGTCAAAATAGTTAAAAAACAAAGTTAAATGTTTGATATTATTAAGACAAAATCAATTTATCACTTGACTTGAGATATGATCTATGTTAAGGAATCTCTAACATTATCAATAGGTTACAAGAGATTCAATGATTAACATCAAAGACCACAAAACAGGCTACTTATGGGATCAGTGGGAGCATTTAGGGCCAAAACGGCGCAAATTACTCCAAGAATCTTGGGCCGGGCTGTTCCAGGATCATGTCCTGCCTTATTTGCCGGTTGAGCGAGTGTTTTCCTTTTTTTCTGAAACCATGGGCCGCCCTACAAAAGAACTTCATGCTATGTTGGG
>CAYZIS010000055.1:0-11883 GCA_964478545.1 uncultured Thermodesulfobacteriota bacterium | reverse complement strand
GTTTCTGCTTCGCGGTATCGAATCGGTTCAAGGTGAGTGGAGCCTTGTTGCCATCGCGTGGAACTTAAAGCGGATGTTTGCATTGAGTAGGTAAAAAGTTGCCAAAGAACAGTGTAAAACATCTAAAATCCGGCCATATTTCGCCGACCGAAGCGGTCGACATGGAAAAATACAGGGAACGTAATCGAAAAAGTTGAAACATGACCTGTCGAGCGAAAATCAAAACCCTTTAGCCCGACAGACTCCTAGGAACAGATTTTTTACGGTGAGTTTAACATTCGACACAAAAAACGGGTACTGGTAAAAATTATTGGTGAGTAGATGCTGCAACCGACCAGAAACTTAGGCGTGGGTAAATTCTTGCTTTCATCAAATTAATGTCAATTAACCATTTTCAGGTGCCGTGGTATTGTCTGCAATAGCCGGTTTAATATCGTCGACCGCGGCCGGAGAAATTTCCTGTTGTCGGCGCAGATCTTCAATCTTATTAATCTGTCTGTCCAGTTGAGTCTTCCTGGTGGTGGTCAGCTTCTGGTATTCTTTCTGGGTTTCTTCAATCCTGCTTCCCAGTTTGTCAAATGACTGCATAAACATGGACCACTGTTTATTGAAAGCCCCGAGCAAGGAGAGAATCTGGGCAGCGGTTTTCTCCAGGTTGAAATTGTCCACAGCTTGGCGGATGACGGCCAGGACAGCATAAAGGGTAACCGGTGAGCAAAGAATAACCTTTTGTCTGAGGGCGTCGTCCAGCAGTTTCTGATCATTTTCATGGATGTAAGCGTAAACCTGTTCATTGGGAATGAAAACCAGAACATAATCGACGGTATTATCTCCGGGATTGATATAGTCACGGCTGGTTACCTCTTTAACCCTTTGGCGCACATCCCGAAGAAAAAGGTTACGATGGTTTTGCCGGTCAGCCTCACTGCCGGCTTCCAGAAATTTCAGATAATTATTCAGCGGGAATTTGACATCCATGTTCAACTTCAATCCTTTGGGCAGCATAAAGGTAAAGTCCGGGCGGGTGGCAGCTTCGTCCAGGGTTTTCTGTTTCAGGTAGTTAACTCCTTCCATGAATCCAGCCAGCCGCAGAACATCTTCTGCCATTCGTTCACCCCACTGGCCGCGGCTGCTGGTGCCGGCCAGGGCACTTTGTAACTGGCTGGTGGTCTTGTGAAGTCTCATCGTTTGTTCGCTGGTTATCTGGAGCTGCTTAGTCAATTCCCCGAATTTGTTTTCCCGGTCTTTTTCAAAATTGTTGACCAGACTTTGGACCTGTTGTAATTCCTTCTTCATCGCTCCCAGGGTTTCGTCAATAAGGGATTTTTTGCCGTGCAGTTCATGGCTGCCGGCAGTTACTTGTTTGCTAAGTGTTTCATTGGCCAGTTTCAGGAACTCTTCGGTGTTTCTGGTCAGCGCTTCCAATGAAAGGGAGCCAAAACTTTCCTTGAGTCGGTTAACCAGGGCTTCTGTTTCCTGGCGGTTGCGTTCTTCGGCTCGGTCTAAAAGAGCTGTGGTAATATTTTCAACCCCTTTGCGGCGCAGGTAAAAGAAAAGAATGGTCAGCAGGATTCCAATCCCAAGGCCGGCCATAAAGATGTTGAGAAGTTCTATGGGTAATGTCATCAGGGTCTCCGGGTTTGTGTTTTTTTGATAGGGGAAAACCTTAGGGGTAAAAATATTTCTTTCTTCATCGACGGTTAGCACAGAACCAGGGGCTTGACAATCTTTTTGCCACTCTCAGCTGTTGCTCGTATGAGGCGACTAATGGATCGTTGACATTTTGATCGGGTCCGATTATTTTGAGTAAACGCCTTAAAAGGAGACGGACAATGTTACTTCTTCTTCGTGATTCCAGGTTACTTTGGTTGCTTGCCTTGCTGACATTTTTTCTGGCTGGTTGTGCAGTTGACCGGGCAGGCATATCGACAGCTGCTCCCCCACGGGAAGTTCATCATCAGTCTGTCAAGAAGAAAGGTCCGCCACCCTGGTCGCTGGCAGTCTGGCATCAGTCTCCCCGGTGGCATCCATATAGATGTTGGTGATTTTGTCAGCATTGAGTTGGAAAGTGAGCGACCTTATGACCGCTTTGCTGAACATCGGCAGAAATATTCTTCGGGAAAATGGAAGAAGAAAAAAAATAAACCTTTCAAGAACAAGTGAAAGTGAATGGAATTCTATTTTTATTAATGGTGACAGTGTGGGGTGAAAATTAACCCATATGGTGAAAAATATCACCTGATAGATTGCTGAACCTTTTTACTGGTAAAAAGGTCTTTATGCTGGATGTCTTGTAATCATTGGTGGGAGCCGGAAGTTCTATCTCCCGCTAAAGGAGCTGAAAGGCATTTATTTTTGGTATGGGATTTGCGGTTAGCAATTGGTTTGTCGCTTTAGATTTTACTGGATTTGCAGCGATCAAAAAGGTTTAATAAGGTTTTCTGATAATTTTGAGGAGGAAGAGATGGATTTTTCGTTAACCGAAGAACAGAAGATGATGCGTGACGCGGCCCGTCGTTTTGCCGAAGAGCGGGTTCGGCCGACAATGGAAGAGGATGAGAAGAATAGCTATTTCCGGAAAGAACTGGTTCTGGAGATGGCTGAACTGGATTTTTTCGGCTGTCTGGCACCGGAAGAATATGGTGGTACTGAAGTCGGTCATCTGGCGGCCAGTATTATGGCGATGGAACTGGCCCGGGTCAGTCCATCTTGGGGTTTACCTTTTAATATGCAGATGAACGGTTTGCAGACCGTTTTGCTGAAGCATGGTACTGAGGAACAGAAGAAGAAATATATTCCTGGATTGATCAGTGCAGAGCTGTTTGGTTGCTTTGCTATTACTGAACCTAACTCCGGTTCCGATGTGGCTTCGATGAAAACCTGGGCGGCTGAAAAAGATGATTGTTTTGTTATTAATGGCAATAAAATGTGGATTTCAAATATTCCCGGCGCAGACCTTGGTGTGGTGTACGCGGTAACTGATCCTAATGCCAAACCAAAGCACCGGGGTATTTCCGCTTTTATCGTCGACATGCATAGTGAGGGTATTACCCAGAAAGTCATTGATACCAAACTGGGTCTCCACTGTGCTCCTATCGGTGAAATTTACTTTGAAGAGGTTAAAGTTCCCAAGGAAAATCTGGTGGGTAAGCTGGGTGATGGATTTAAAATCTGCATGGGGATGCTTGATGTTACCCGTTTGAGCTGCGCGGCCAGAGCCGTGGGAGTCGGCCAGGGCTGTCTGGATGCCTGTGTTCAGTATGCCAAGGAAAGAACTCAATTTGGTCGTCCCATTGCTGATTTTCAGATGATCCAGGCGTCGATTGCAGAAATGACGGTTGAACACGAGGCGGCGAAGCTCTTAATGTATCAGGCCGCTACCCTGAAAGATGATGCAACCAAACGTTCTACCTTTGAAACGTCGATGGCTAAATATTTTGCCGCCGAGGCTGCTGTTCATGCAGCCAATGAAGCCTGTAAGATTTTTGGTTCCTGTGGTTTTTCATCCGAATATCCGGTTGAGCGTTTCCTGCGGGGCAGCAAGTCATTCCAAGTGGTTGAGGGAACCTCCAATATCCAGAAGGTTATCATTGCCAGGAATGTACTGGCTGATTGATAGATGTTTTCTCTAAGTTTCCATTATCTTATTCAAAGAAAAGAATACTGCTATGCATTCTTATTTTGCCGAGATGCCGAAATTTGGTAAAGAACTGAAAGAAAAACAGAAGGAAAAATTGGCTGAAAGCGTGGCCAAAATTAAAGAAGTTGAACAGACGGTGGCCGAGGCAGTGGAAAAGGTTAAATCTGCCGGTATATCAGCCGAGAGACTTCATAAACGAGGTGAGTGGACTGCCTGGGAACGCCTGGATTACCTGGTTGATGAAGGAACCTGGCTACCCTTGAATACTCTTCATGATCCTACCTTTAATGCCGAAGGGACGACCGGGGTTATCAATGGTATTGGTGAAATAGCTGGTAAATATGCCTCGATTATTGCTTCTGATAATAAAGTGTTGGCCGGGGCCTGGATTGCCGGGCAAGCGGAAAATATTTTCCGGGCTCAGGATATGGCTGAACGCCTGAATATTCCCCTGGTCTGGGTGCTGAACTGCAGCGGGGTTAAACTGACGGAACAGCAAGAGGTGTATGCCGGCCGTCGTTCCAGTGGACGGGTCTTTTTTCGCCATGCCGAATTGATTCAGAAAGGTATTCCGGTTATTGTGGGCATGTATGGAACAAACCCGGCTGGTGGTGGCTATCATGCCATTAGTCCGGCCATTATTTTTGCCCATGAAAAATCTAATATGGCGGTTGGTGGTGGTAGTATTGTCGGCGGCATGGCCCCCAAGGGAAATTTTGATGTTGCTGGGGCTGAGCAGCTGATCGAAGCAACCAGGCAGTTTAAGGCGGTACCGCCCGGAAGTACAAAAATTCATCATGATGTCACCGGTTTTATGCGGAAGGTATTTCCTACCGAAGAAGGTGTTCTTGATGCGATTAAGGATTGCATGGCCGGTATGCCGTCATATGATCCTGAATTTTTCAGGGTTGCCGAGCCGGCTGACCCCAGTTTTCCGGCCGAAGAGATTAACTACCTGGTGCCATTTAACCAAAAAGCAGTTTATAACATGGATGAAATCCTGTCGCGTATTTTTGATAACAGTGAGCATATGGAGTTTCGTCCTGGTTATGGTCCGGAGATCTACTGCGGCCTGACTAAAATTGACGGTTTTGCGGTTGGTTTTATTGCCAATCGCCAGGGATTTTTGGGAGCAAACTATCCAGAATATGCTGACTATATGGGTATCGGCGGCAAACTGTATCGCCAGGGCCTGATTAAAATGAATGAGTTTGTTACCCAGTGCGGCCGGGACCGTATTCCCATGGTCTGGCTCCAGGATACTTCGGGTATTGATGTTGGTGATATTGCCGAGCAGGCTGAGCTCTTGGGTTTGGGACAGTCACTTATTTATTCTATCGAAAGCTCCGCTTTGCCGATGATGACCGTGGTCCTGCGCAAAGGAACGGCGGCTGCCCATTATGTCATGGGTGGTCCTCAGGGAAATTGTAATAATGCCATGACCTTAGGTACGCCAGTGACCGAGATTTACGTGATGCATGGTGAAACCGCTGCCGCTGCTGCTTTTTCCCGCCGCCTGGTTAAGGAACAGGATGCCGGCCGTTCCCTGGAACCGGTCATTGATAAGATGAACGATCTGGCTCAGCAGTATCATGATCAGTCAAGGCCGGTTTACTGCGCCCAGCGTGATTTTGTTGACGAGATAGTGGCATTGCCTAAGATGCGTGATTATTTTGTTGCTTTTACCAGGGCAGCTTATCAGAACCCTGTATCTATTTGTCCTCATCATCAGATGTTGCTTCCTCGTTTGATTCGAGGTTAGCAGTCAGGTTGTAATTGATTAAGACCTTTTGAAAGGCGGTACCGGTCTGTTTCGGTACCGCCTTTTTTGTCCTTAGGGAGTAAATTAGAGTTGACAGGGGCTTTATAAGCTTGTTAATAGTTCAGAAATAAAAAAATCAGACGATGTATTAACCTGAATTGAGCGGTTAGCTTTTAGCCGTTAGCTATTAGTTCTATGATTACAGGATGTCTACTATTTCAAACTGTCATCCATTAGGTTTTATTGCTCATGAACGTAATGCCTTGATTTTTTTAAAGCTAAACGCTGATAGCTAACAGCTGATTGCTTAACTTAGGATTAAATAACGTTGTGATTTTATTGACCTCTGTTGGGGGGTAGTGTTGATGCAAAAAAGATGTATGCTATTGTTGCTGGTGTTGGTGGTTTGTTCGGCCTGTGGTCTGGAAAAAACTGTCTTGAAGGTATCGCCGGACAAGTTCCATGAGGTCTTCCAATTGCCGGTTGTTCAAGATTGTGCATGCGGTGAAAGTTCAGCCGGACTTAAGAATGGTTCTGCTGAGTATGGATTATATCCATGGTTGACATTGGCCGCTGGGCAGCATAAAGAGGGGTCCCTTCTGTATCTCCATGAATGGTTGGCAGATGCCCGAAAGGAAGAACAGGCTGATACTGCCGATGACCTGGAAATTGAGCAGAAAGCCAGAACGGGAGCCCGTTATGAGTTTCCCATTGTCATTAATAAAAAAGTTGAACATTTTATTTCCTATTATAGCACGGTAAACAGTTCCTTTACCCGCAGAAGTCTTGAAAGGGCACAGCTTTATTTGCCTGAGATGAGGCGGATTTTGCGTCAGTATCATATTCCTGAGGAACTGGCTTATATGGTGCTCATTGAGAGTGGGTTTACAACCCATGCTTATTCCCGGGCCCGGGCCTGTGGCCCGTGGCAGTTTATCAGTGGAACAGGCCGTAATTATGGATTGAAAATTAACTGGTGGGTGGATGAACGCCGGGATCCGCTGAAATCAACCTATGCCGCCGCCAAATATCTCCATGATCTTTATGGCTACTTTGATTCCTGGTACCTTGCTGCTGCTGCCTATAATGCCGGTGAAGGCAAGATTATGCGGGCCATTAAAAAGCATAAAACCCAAGATTTCTGGGAGATGTCCCGTTTCCGTTACCTGAAGCGGGAAACCAAGGAATATATCCCCCGGCTGATTGCGGCGATTCTTATCGCCAGAGAGCCGGAAAAATATGGCCTTTCAAATGTGGGCTATTTGCCACCTTTGACGTTTGATGAAGTTGAGGTTCATGATGCCACGGATTTGCAGGTTGTAGCCTGGGCCGCTGGTTGTAAATTTGGTGATTTGAAAAAGCTGAATCCAGAGCTGCGTTATTGGTGTACTCCACCCAAAGTTAACAAATATCTGGTGAAAGTTCCGTCCGGGGCAGGAGATCAATGTCGGCAAAGATTAGCGAATTTGCCGCCGGAACAGCGCATAACTTTCCGCAGGCACCAAATCAAGTCGGGTGAATCATTGTCAACCATAGCCTATCGGTATCGAACCAGCATTTGGCCGATTAAAGAACTGAATAACCTTGCAGGTAATAGGATTCGCGCCGGTTCTTATCTGGTTATTCCGGTGCGCGCTCAAGGTTCAGGACGGGTGGTGTTTTCTTCCAATATCTATGCTGCGGGAGTGCGGCAGCACCGTATGCCCCAGTCTGTGATTCATCGACCCTCCGCGTATCGCGTCCGGCGTGGGGATAGCCTTTGGAAGATTGCCCATAAATATCATGTGTCAGTGAACAATATCAGAAGGTGGAACAGCCTGGGGAAATCAAAGTTGATAAAACCCGGTCAGGTTCTGGCGCTCTCTGAACAGCGGCGGGTACGGCGGGTGGTGAAAAAGAGGAAGTGGGTGAAAACAGCTTCCCTGAAGTCCGGGAGACAGACTTCCTCTGCCGGTAAAACCGTTAAAGTACGTCGTGGTGATACTCTCTGGAAGGTTTCACGTAAATACGGACTGACCGTTGACCAGCTGTGCCGATGGAATCGGCTGAAGGAAGGCTCTATTCTGCAGCCTGGTCAGGTTTTGTCTCTTTTCGCTCAATAATACTTCCTGCTATGGTCCGGGACAGAACCCGCTTGGTGACCATCTGGGCAAGAACAACGATATCCTCCAGCGAGAGATAGCAATCGATTGTTGCATCAAAAAGGATGTCATAGGCGGAAGGGAAATCCTCGTCCCCTTCCCAGAAGATTAGAGTCAGGTCGATATCAGGCAGGGCCCTGAGGGTAAATGACACATCGCCTAAACTGTTTGCGGTTGCTCCCAGTATTTCTCCCGCCCGCTTTAAGGCTTCACCGTTATTTTCCAGTTTTGCCAGCAGAATATCAGTAGTCTTGCGTTTGAATACTGGAAAATAAAACGATCCTCCAGGGATGCCGCCGTAATTTGTCAATTCACCAGCCCTTGTTGAATGGGTGGCATTGGTCAGGTAATGGAGAATAATGATTTTACTGACCAGAGAGATGACTGGCTCCTGAGGGCAGGAAAACACCAGCTCTGGATAGGAGATGGTATACGGGCGCTGGAAGAATGACAAGGCAATGATCCCGTCCTGTTTATTGTAGGTGATCTCGGGATGGGCCTCCAGATAGCTGATATCAGTATCTCTAAATTTTTCCGCAGCCAGGGCAAAAGTTCGCTGGTAATTTTTTTGTTTTTGCATAATCACAGAAATCCAGAAGAGGTTAAAGTTTGCGCATCCATTCTTCTCGTAAAGGAACATGCCCGGCCAGGGCCTCATCAATCATTGCCAGTGCGGCTTCACGGTCCTTGGGCGAGTGAATTTTAATGGGAAGATAATTGGATGCGTGATTGGCCATGAACATTCCCCGGGTTAAGTGGGTATGAGCGATCATTTCACGCAATTCCAGCAATAATCCACGTTTGTCCGGCAAGCTGAAAGAGCCTTTTTGAAACTGTCGATCTAACTCGGTATCCGGCACAATCATGGTGACCAGTGCGCCGACATATTTAGGATCAATGGCACTCAATAATTCCCCCGTGCGACGGGCATGAATCAAAGACCTCTGGGTACCGGCAATGCCAATCATGACTGTGGTTGAAAGGACCATGCCGGCGGCCTGTGCTTTCAGACATAAATCCAGGGTGTCATTTGCCGTGGTTCCTTTGTTGATGGCTGCCAGGGTCTGGTCATCACCGCTTTCAAGACCATAATAGATGATGCTGAGTTTTTCCTCTCGCAAATCCTGCAACTCCGAAAGACTTTTTTTTCGGACGGATTTTGCCGAGGCATAAATACCAACGCGGGTGAGCCGCGGTATTTCAGTGTTAATCATTTGTAAAAGTGCCAGTAAACGGGGAAAAGGAATAATCAGCGCATCCCCATCGGTGATAAAAAGCCGGCGGGTTTGAGGGTATGCCTGGTTAGCGTAGCGGATGTCCGCCAGCAGGGTTTCCTCATCCTTGATACGGAAACGGACTCCCTGGTAAGTCGGGCAGAATGAACAGCGGTTATGAGAACAGCCAACTGTTGCCTGGAGGATGATGCTTCTGGCTTCGCTTGGCGGGCGGATAATATTTCCTTCGTAATGCATCATCTTGATTATTAGTTCCTACTTTTTTTGATGGCTTGAATTTTTCCCATCCTTCTATTACTATACCTCAACATGGTGCAGTCGGAACTAAAAAAAGTTGCCGGTTTGGTAAACGCTTTATCTTCTTTGTTATGCTGCAACCTTCGTTACTTGAGCTGAAAATTACCCAAGTGTGGCGTTATATAGCATAATCAGTATGTAAAGTGCAACAATGGCATCATATTTTAAACATTTTTTTCATGGGAGTGTCTGGTGAAAATCAAAACAGTCAGGTTTACTAAAAGTGTAGTCGATGCCACCGGGGTACCCGATGACCCTTTGCCCCATATAGCCATTGCCGGTCGTTCAAACGTTGGTAAATCTTCATTGATAAATGTTTTGTTGCAGCGTAAGTCACTGGCGCGAACCAGCTCCAGCCCCGGCCGTACCCGGATGATAAATTTTTTTTTGGTTAATGAATCTTTCTACTTGGTGGATCTTCCTGGTTATGGTTATGCATCGGTAGACTATAAAACCAGGCTTTCATGGGGCCCACTGGTACATGATTATCTTGAGTCATCGACCCGGTTGGAACGGGTCATTATGCTTCTTGATATTCGCCGTAATTTAACCGAGGGCGATGGTCAATTACTGCAGTGGCTGGCAGTTAATCAAAAGCCGTTGACACTGGTGCTGACCAAAGCTGATAAATTCAAAGCTTCTAAGCGGGCAAATCAGGTGCGTCAATGGCAGCGGGAATTGGAGTCTGCGGGTATCAGAGAAACGCCGATTGTTTTTTCGGTGCCCAAAAAACTTGGTCGTGACCATTTGCTAAAAGTGATGGCAAAATCAGTGGAGGCTTGATTTTGCCAGCTTCAAGACGGGGGAAAACCGCTTCTTCTTATCTGATAACTGGTGAGCGGGGAGCAGTGGTCAAGGAGTGGGGTGGCCGTTATCCGGTGGCCCTGGGATACCCAAATGTTTATCAGGTCGGCATGGGAAATCTTGGTTTTCTTTCCATGTATGCTCTCCTGAATGCCCATCCTCAAATAGTAGCTGAACGATTCTTTTTGCCGGCAGATGTCCAGGGGAAAGCGCCGATACTTACCCTGGAGTCAGGACGGCCACTGTCCGCTGTCCGGTTGATTCTTTTTTCGATTTCTTTTGAACGTGATTATCTGCATGTACTTGAAATCCTGAAGTATTCAGGATTGGCCTTGCTTGCTGATGACCGGAAGTCTACGGATCCCCTGGTTATGGCAGGGGGGGTGGCAACCTTTATTAATCCGCTGCCACTATCCCCTTTTGTTGATGCTTTTCTCCTTGGCGAGGGGGAAAGGCAGGTCCCCCAAGTGATGGAATTACTGCTGGCTGGCCAGCAAGTGAAAAAGTCAGAGTTGCTGTTATCTCTTTCCGGGGTACCGGGGGTTTATCTACCGAATTCAGACAGGGAAAAATCAGTTGAAGATTGCACGCCGATAAAAATCCCTCATTGTTCTGACCTGGATCAGTTTGTTCCCACATCAGTGGTGACAACCGTTGGCTCTGCAAGTCCTCTGTCAGCTTCTTATCTGGTGGAAATTAATCGCGGCTGTCCCCGTGGTTGCCGTTTTTGCGCTGCCGGGTTCGTGTATCGCCCGTTCCGCAATCGATTATTATCTTGTTTGCAGCCGATCTTTGAAGTTGCCATGGAGAATGGTTACCGTCATTTTGGCCTGATTGGTTCGGCCCTTGGTGATTATCCCCATTTGAAAGAGTTGTGTTCCTGGCTGGTGCAAAAGGGGGCGGCTTTCAGTCCGGCTTCATTACGGGTAGATTGTCTTGATGTGGAATTGCTGGAATTGTTGCGGGATGGGGGGGTGAAAACCCTGACGGTGGCACCTGAAGCTGGATCTCCCAGGTTGCGTAAGCTGATACACAAACAGTTAAGTGAGGAGCAAATTCTGGCAGCTGCCCGGCTGGTGGTGATGACCGGTATCTATCAGCTTAAACTTTACTTTCTTATGGGGTTGCCATCGGAAACATCAAAAGACCTGGATGATATTTTTTCCTTGGTCAGTAAAATTAGAAAAATTATGCTTGAATATCGACAATCGAAGCAAAAAAGCATTCAGCTTACCGTAAGCATTAATCCTTTTATTCCCAAACCCCACACCCCTATGCAATGGGCACCTTTTGCCGGATTGAAATCCCTGCAGGAAAAACAACATTATATGCAAAAATTGCTACGCCCGTTGGGAAACGTGAAACTTGAGATGGAAAACCCCTGGGATGCTGCCTGGCAGACCATGCTGAGCCGGGGTAACCGGGGAATGGGACGGCTGTTGCTTGCCATGGTTAACGGACCACAATCACCTCGCCGGTTGATACGGGAAGCAATTAAAAATTCTGCCTCGCTCTTTGCCGTTCAACCCTTGGATAAACCTCTTCCCTGGTCATTTATGCATCACCATACTTCATCAGAAACCCTGTTGAATATGTATCAGCAATTAGAAAATTAGGGGGACGCCCATGATATCCTGAAATTTCGATATGAGGGAACTTTTGCAAGATGTTCAATTGACAAAATATCAGTCCTTATATCGGAATCCCAGTTTTTTTATTTCAGGTTGCTTTTTTTCCCGGGACGTATTAGAAAAATCTCTTCTGTTATGCGGTGGGACAGTCATGTTATTTACCAAGCTGTCAATGGAAAAATTGAAAAAAGCGTTTTCAGCCCGCTTGCTGCGGCCACACATCTGTAAAGTAAGTAATTGTTCTTGATGATGACCCGGCATGGTTCTCGCTCATTCTCGCTGCACATCGTGTGCAGCTCCGAGGAGCCCGCCGCGAATCACCATTGTGGTGATTCGTTCGGCGGTCAATGCCGCCTGCCTGTCGCCGTGCCTG
>CAYZIS010000054.1:0-12320 GCA_964478545.1 uncultured Thermodesulfobacteriota bacterium | reverse complement strand
CGTAAATTGCGCCTAATGCGAGGCGTATAATTCACGTTCAATCAAAAACCTTTGCAATTTCCGTTTCTTTGGAATCACGGTGTTTAATGATCATTGCGCTTATTTTACTCCATTACCCAAGTTCACTTCACCGACCAAAAACCTGCTCATTTTACCAAAGCTGGTCACCACAACTTCCTTTTTCGCCCTGGTAGCGGCAACATAAAGCAGGGAACGTTCATGGTCCTCGTTTTCTTTTTTGACCACGGGATCGCCGGATACATCCCCGTGTCCTTCCCAGGGAACCATCTTATCATTAACCCCGGCAATAATAACCCGATCGAACTCCAACCCTTTCACCCGATGCATGGTAGCCAGTCTGACACCCGACAATCTTCGGTCTTCAGGCTCACTACGGCGGATAAAATAAATATCCCTGCCCCTGGCTTTCAAAGCCCCTTCGTATTGTTTCAGTAAATCGTGCGTTCGGGCAACCAGACATATTTCGCTGACCGAGCCACCCTCGCCTTCCACCTGATCAAGATAATGAAGGATACAATCAATTTCCTCCTGAAAAGTGGAAAAACGTTTAACCACCGGCACTATCCCGGACAACAACGACCGATAACCTTTTTGACTGTCCAGACCACCATCCAGATCATCAAATTTTATACCGTGCAATAGATTCACCACGACTATCAGTCAATTCAAAACCCGCCTCCGGCAGCGGCCAGTCGTGCTCGCTTAATGTATCGAGTAAACCATGCAAAGTTTCAGCCGTCATTTCCTTAACTTCATTCCAGGCTTCCCGACCGGGCTGCGTCGTTGCTCCCGCTGTCTCCCGAATACTATCATCTAATAATTTCAAACTGTCATAAACTCTCTGCCGCAAGCCTTCCCGAGTAACAAAATAAGCATAAGGAAGAAACTGGCAAAGATTGAAAAGGCGGAGATAGCCATTCCAAGCGAGTCTGAACCCGTTTTCCTCTCGTCTCAATTCGCTGTCATCCAGGCAGCAACCAAACCTGACTCCGGAAGTCTCACCAAGAGGACGTAAAGCTTCCTGCCCAACCAGCATGAATTGCGCTATTTCCACCTGGCCATGATGATCTTTTGGCTCGGACAACCCATAAAGGCTGTCGCCGGCAACAGTGATAAATTTTGCCGCAATTTCTTCCGGGAAAACATTTTCTATCCCACCCCGCCAGCTATCAACAGCTTCCGGACCGGCAAAACGATTGACATCGGCATGCAGCAGCAACCAGACAAAACTGAACTGCCGCCAGCTATCGGCTTCCGGATGCCGCAAAAATCTCATCAGCAAAGCAAAACTGTTCTGCCGTTCAAGACCTTTCAACTCATGCAAACCATAGCCAGCCAGCAATTTTTCAAACCTGTCCCCGGCCGGCAGCGCTGTGGTATCCAGATAATCCCGGTAAAAATTATGCTGACGGGTAAAAGTATCCTGAACATCATACCAGCTCAAAGACCACACATGAAACTTACCGCTTTGGACAATGGCCATTCTCTGAGCCATATCCAGGCCCACCCGCGCCCGGTGATAGGACAAGCCATCGAGAAAAATAACCACCGGTTTGGCCGCATCCTGCATTCGTGCCGGTCGGATGATAAAATCAGCCCGGGAAGGAATCGCCACCCCGGTTTTTCAGGTGAACCAGCAGACCAAGCAAAAACTGGATCAGCGGTTTTTCTTCCAGGTTCCGAAAGCCACCGAACTCGTTGCGCAGCACTTCTTCCAACCTCTCAACCACCGGCTGCAGCAATTCTCCATCCAAGCACACTACTGAAGATCCGGTTTTTTCCAGGGTCCGGCCGATCCTGGTCCGAAAACCATATTCACTGAAAATTTCCCAACCAACTCTTCTGTCAACCTGCCAGCACAAATCAGAACCAGATGGCAGATAGCCTGTTCTCCGCAGGTGCTCAAAGTCACTGAACCAATCCATGTTCGGGGCCAGAAAAGTGAAGATATAGCGGTGCTCATCGAGCTGTTTTAACCAGTAGTCCACAAAAGCGGCCCGGTGCGCGACATCCTGAACATTGTCGGAGAAGGAGAAAGATTTTTTGATAAAGCCTTTGGCGCCGCAATCGATAGTTTTCTCGACTATCCAGTTCGGTACGCTGGCGCTGCAGAGCAGTAATTTGATGGTCGGGCGGAACTTTGTCAGCTCTCTTAAGAATTTGTCAGCCGTGGTATCGGGCAGATAGACATCGAGCAGGGCAATATCAACTGTATCGTTGTGATTTTCCAGCACTTGCAGGACCTCTTTGCCGGTGCCGGCTAATAAAACGTTGTAGCCCAATTTTTCAAGAAATCTCTTCTCTACAGACTGGAGTACCTCTTCGTCTTCGACCAGGAGGATGGTTTGGTTGACAACCTTGGCTGCGGCTTGGTCGGTCTCGAGGGTTTTTAAGGGGAGGTAGAGCTTTACTGAGGTGCCGTCACCGACTTCGGAGGCTGATAGGAGCTAATAGCTGATAGCTGATAGGAAATTGCTTTTCGGGGAGTAGTGAACCAATTTCCCAGATCTTTTTGATACCTAAATTGAGCAATTCTGCTTTATGACGACATCTATTCTGACACAGGGGGCCGGGCAGTAGTGATAAAAAATGTTACACTAACAAGATTAGTGGCTGTCTCCTTCCGTGGAAAAGAAGCACGGTACAGGAATATACGTAAATACATAAATCCGGTGACGCAAAAATATCTTGACGAAACAGTTCGCCGCCTTCTTGCTGAAGGAAACAGGGTTGATCCGTCTGACGATATCAACAATAATTGTACTTAAATTGCTGGATGCGATTATAGATTATCTGGTCGTTATGGCACATATTGCATGTGGAATTTTTCCCCTGAATACCCGGACCGGGAGCATAAAACTGCGTGGCGTCACCGCTGCTTTCCGTGACATCCATGAGATCCAGAACGACATTGCTCTCCCAATCAAGTTACCGGTACAGTCATAAAAATGGTGAACGATTTGGCAGTGGTCTTGGTCTGGGGACGACGGCAGCTCTACTCCTGGAACCGCGCCATTGATGTTCATATCCATCATCCGCGCCAGAAACTCACAATCGATCCCGACCACCCAGCCTTGATTCGCACGGTCATCAGGGTCGGCTATCGTCTTCAGGCAGACTCGGATCAGGTACTGATTCGACCGAATCAGGTTCTACTCCGGTTTTCAGCGAGAACCTTGTCCAACAATTCGCGAATTCTGATCATAACCTCATTGACATTATATGGTTTATTGATAAACCGGTTCCTGCCAAGATTAATAATATCCCTATGAATGCCGTTGTCCGTATAGCCAGAGGTAAACAGGGCGGTTATATTGGGGTAGATATCCTTGATTTTTTCACTTAATTCCTTGCCACCCATGACCGGCATCACCACATCGGTAAACAGCAGGTCAATGTCACCTTGATAGGTTTTGGCTTTTCTCAGGGCGTCCTGACCATCGGACGCTTCGATAACCGTGTATCCCGCCCGTCGTAACTGGAGGCTTATTACTGTTCTGATTTGTTCATCATCTTCGGCCAGCAGAATCACCTCGGTACCGCCACTGGGTTGTTCACGCGCCTGATCCCCAACCGAGCTAACTTCTTCCACTATAATCGGCCAGTAGATTTTAAAGGTTGTTCCCTCTCCCGGTTCACTGTAGACATAGATACTGCCATCATTTTGTTTGACGATCCCATACACCATGGCCAGCCCCATACCCGTACCTAAACCTTCGGCTTTGGTGGTATAGAAAGGTTCAAAAACATGATCAAAAACCTCTTTAGATATGCCGCAACCACTATCCTCCACCTGAAACAGCAGGTACCGGCCGGGAGAACTGCCAGGATGATCGGCAACATAGTCATCACCCAGAAAAACCTGGGAGGTGGAAACTATTATGATTTTCCCGGCCGTTTCGGGCTGGTTTTTAATTGCGTCCCGGGCATTGACCACCAGGTTAAGAAGCACCTGTTCCAGTTGGACGGGATCGGCATAGATTGAACCAACTTCCACATCCAGTGAGGTTTCCAGACGGATATCCTCACTTATCAGCCGAAATAACATTTTCCCCATGTCGGCTATCAGTTTGTTGATATTGACCACTTTTGGCGTGATCAGCTGTTTGCGACTGAAGGCCAGTAGCTGGCGGGTAAGATTGGCCGCCCGATTGCCGGCTTTTTCGATCTCATGGACGTTCTTCCACAGATCGCTGCCCTCTTCCAGCTTCATCTGAACGATTTCGGAATAACCGTTGATGGCGGTAAGAATATTATTGAAATCATGGGCTATCCCACCGGCAAGGTTGCCGATAGCTTCCAGCTTCTGGGACTGGAAGAGCTGGGCTTCCAGTTTCCTCAAATCGGTGGTATCCCGAAGAATAATCATCATTGAGTTATCATCATTAACAATGGGTGAACAGGAAGCCTGGAACGAACGGTTGTCCATGGGACTGACAATGTCCGGCCGCAAATCTTCAATAATGAGATCACAAAAGGGACACCTCTGATCAAAATCGTGGATGGCCTTGAAACAGAACTCGCCGGTGGCATCCCGCCCGATCCTCTTGATCATCGCCGGATTCATATATTTCACCCGGAAATCCACGGAGCGGATATAGACCAGGTCTTCCATCGACTCCATCATCGACCGATATTGTTTTTCACTCGCGGAAAGTTTTCTCTCGGTGTTTTTTATCGCGCTTATATCTATAGCAATGAAGGTTACCCCGGCTGACAAATTGTCAAAATCCAGAGGGGTCGTGCTTAAAAGCACATCTATGAACTTGCCCTCTTTACTTAGCATACGGGTCTCAACTGTTATGGTGCCCCGTTCATTCATCTGTCGGTATTTTTCCCGATCGACACACTCATAATCCGCGTCGGTGGGATAGATCATCCTGGCACTTTTCCCCAACAGCTCTGCTTTGGAATAACCCACCATTTCCCAGAACCATTGGTTGACTTCCTGGAAAACCCGATCAATTACAACCCCGATTCCAGCTGGCGCGGCCCGGAAGATGCTGCTTAATTTAGCCTCTCTTTCAAGTAATAATTCCTCGGCCCGCTGACGTTTCAATAATTCATTTTCACGCGTTACAATAGCACTTTTCAACCGGCGGTTAACGCGTAGCAGATTTAAAGAAAGTAATAGAATCAGCAGCACAAAACAGCTGCCACAGGAAATTGATAGCCAGTACTGCCGGAACAATCTCTTTATATTGATTATGTCGTAAGCCTTGTAAGGAGGCAGTCTTAGCGTCTGTAGACATTCGCGCACAGGCTGATAGCTAAGGATGATGGTCCAGCCCAGACAGGAAGCGGCTGTCGCGGCCTGACTGTCAGCCGGCATCTGAGCCAACGCGATTACAACCTGTTCAGCCAATTCATAACTGGTATGAAAAAGCTTGGCCAACGGCCATTCCGGATAGGGAGGCGTTGAATGCAATGGGATAAGTTCAGGCAGCAGGATAATTTTAGGTTGGTAACCCTGAAGAATCTTGAAATCAGCCAAGTTAATTTCCCCGTCCCCGGCCATCCGTTCAAGAGTACTGGTTCTCACACTCCCGGCATCCGCCTCCCCGTCCCGCACCGCGTAAACAACTTCGTTATGGCTGACGGCGAAAGAGAGAGAAGCAAAGTCTCGCTTCGGCTTGATGCCGTGCGACAAAAGCTCAAGTACCACCGCCTGCCAGCCTCCCAGAGAACGTGGATCCGAGCCGATAAAAGATTTGCCCACCAGATCTTTCATGTTGTTAATGTCATTTCTCTCGGCCCGGGTAAAAACTGTCCCACCATAGGTGGTCATCGGCTGGCCGTTTACGCTCTTATTTACCAGGGTGGCAACCCTCATAATCCCAGCACTAGCTTCCATCTCCACATAATAAATGGGGTTTGCAATGAGAAAGTCAATCTTCTGTCCGGTAACGGCCTGGCGAACTTGTCCATATCTCAAGGGCACGATGGCAAAAGAATGCCCCGGAATAGAGGTTGTGAGGTAGGCCGCTGTGGGCGTCCATTTTTGCAGGCAATGATCAACTCCACGAAGGGCCAACACGCCTATTTTAATCTGGATATCCTCATCCGAGATGGCCGCGAGACCGGTAAGGGACTGGCAAAATGTAACTCCCGCGATTAAAATCAATAATACCAGCCGGTAAAGAGTTCTTTTTACCTGGAAGGAATAAGCCATTATTTTCCTAAAATCAGAGTTTGGCTGATAGGAAATTGCTTTTCGGGGAGTGATGCTGATTCCACCAAGAACGTCTTTTCCGAGTGTTGCAACCTCCCCACACGAGAGCAATTTTGTCACCGAAGGAACCTTTAGATAACCATTCTAGTATTCCCGTACACAATTCAGGCACCTTTGTCAAGGTGCATAATATTAGCCTGGATATTCGACATAAGCCTGTAATTTTTTTTGAAAAAATTTCTAAAAATCAAAAATTATAATTTTTCATCCACTTCACCTATCTCAGTTCAATCAAGCATCACAAGGCTTCTAATAGGTTCCTTTTCCCATAGTATTCAAGGCTAATACATCCCCCCTTATCCACCTCCGGTAACAAGCGTCACAGGCAAGCCTATCGGCCGAATTTCATCAATAATACCAATGGGTTACAAAGCACTGGCACTTGACACATAGACTTCATTCCTGCACCATACAGGGATGAATATTATTAAAAAAGCATCAGAAATCATATTCTCGCGACTCACTTGGCAAACCGCTAAGCGGGATCAAGCGGGAATTGCAGAAAAGTTGGCAAACGAGCAAGAGATACATGAAGTATACGGGCTTGGAGATGCCGGATTATTTGATGAGTTCTTTTGTTTCCTGCGCGAACTTGGTATTATGAAAATTCTTGAACAACTTGCCCCGCGACGCCATCGCCAGCGGCAAAGCCCGGTTCCTTTTTCAGCGGTTTTGCTCATCTATTTGATGCGCATGGTAGCCGGGTTGAAGTTCTTTCACCACTGTGGTCCCGTGTTGTTGCAATCCCAGCCCCTCATGCATCTTGTTGGTTTTAATGGCCATGAGACAAAACAGGGGGTCAATCGACGAGGTATGGATAAGTCTTCAAAAGAATCAATCCCATTCTTAGTTGAAATTTCCCTCCAACCTCATCCACATTATGCCACTTGTTCGCTTTCCTGAATGATATGGTTAAGATTTAAATCTTTCATAATGGCTTTTCGTAATGATGGTAAATGGCGATAACCTATCAGTTTGTTCAGACGAGGTTCTATATCCAATAATGCTGCTGCCAGCCAGCGATGTTTCTGGTTGGAATTTTTCCAGTGATCAACCTTGCTACAGCGCTCTTCTGCCTGGGAATTGACTGATTCAATGATGTTTGTTGTTTTCAGTGATTTGCCAAGTAATGGAAATAAGCCCAAACGGTACAGTGTGAAGGTTTCCTCAAAACCCTCATCAAGGCTGCGTACTGCTGATTCATTGATAATTACAAGTTTTGAACAGATTTTCAGTAATTCTTGTCTGGCTTCATTATAATTTGGTCGTTCATAGGCATGCTGTAGGCATTTACGCCAGTATGCCTGGTCTTTCTTCGGCAAGTACGAAACAATATTCTCTCGTTTATACCACTGACACCGCTGGACCAATGCCCGTTTACCAAAAACTTTCCTGACTGCAGCCCGAAACCCCTTGCTGCCATCAATTACTACCAGGAGACCACAGCTCATATCCAAACCACGATCGATAAGTGATTGAAAAAACTGGGATATACTCCGTTCATTTTCAGTTCCCGTCTGGATAAAACCAAGAAAATGTTCAGCGCCAGGTAGGCCCTGGAAAACCGGGACCCAAAACGCGGTATAAAGAAGAAGAAAATATTTCCTACCGTCTGGAGTGGGAACTAAATCATAAGGCCATAGAGGATTTGGCTACCCGCGACGGCATTTTTCCTCTTATCACCAATACTGACATCAAAGCCTCGGAAGTGCTGAAAACCTATAAAAATCAACCCTATCTGGAAAAAAGGATGTACACGGTCAAGTCCATTCTCAATGTCGCCCCTGTTTTCCTCAAAAAACCAAGAAGAATCGAAGCCATGACCTTTCTCTACTTTATCGCGCTAATGATTGTCAGCCTCATGGAACGTAATATCCGTAAGAAGCTACCCATACTGCCCAACGGCATGAATACCAAAAGCCCAACTTGGAATAATATCAGGTATTTCTTCCATAATGTTTATCTTGGTCTGGTTGAAAATCAGGGACAAACCATCCAAACCTTTCTAAAAGGTATTACACGAAATCGTACTACAATTAATGGGTGTTTCCCTCTTGGTTTATACCACGATCAAAGACAATTGGTGGATTTTTAAAAATACACCGCCGCTCTATAGTAGCAATTCAACCTAATTAACATAATCACATCCAGAAGGTGAGAAATGTAAGTTAAATCGCCCCCCTTCTTTTTAATTAAAGATTTTATTATAGCACACGACATCTATTCTGACACAGGGGGTAAGATAAGAATGATTGATTTCGAACAATTTGGGGACAAGCACTTGCCTGCATATGATTTATTCACCTCCTTATAAGATAATGAAATAATTATGCCTCAAACACTTTTGAATAAACAAATTAAAAAACATTTTAGTAGTTTAAATATAAACCCGAAACTCGCCAAAATTTTATTTTTTAGTTTTTTACTCTACAGACTTGATGTTTATGACACATATAAAAAGAACCAGAGAATGAAAGAAAATATCCTATCAGATATCAATAATCTGGAAAATAACCCCCTCTACAGAGCAGTTTTAAAAATTAATTAAAACTTATACTCCATTTTCTCAATCCTCAAATCAAATAGTCTTAAAGCTAACTTTATGAAATGGGTTAGCAATGGTTGATGCTATATTCATTAGATGACCATTAACACGCTTAACATACCTTGACAACAAAACGAAGGTAACAATCTCTGAATTGCTGCATCTCTTTGCTGAAGATAGCTCTATGGCTATTTTATCACATTTGTCTGCAATAACTAGATAATCTTTCATGACTACCTTAGCCTTCTTAACATTAGAAGATTTCAAAGAATCTTCTGTCAGTTCAAACATCTTAACAGTCTTATTTGCCAAATCCTTAAATGAAACCAAATATTTACTTTCAGATACCGTTTTGTTGTACATTGAGGTTAGTTTGACAATATCCTTGGAAAGATCACCAATACGCTCAACATCCTTAACAAGACCTATAAGGATTAGCGAAGCGGTGACATCCACCTTGGAAGAAACAACCAAATGCGCCAAAACTTTCTTCCTTATATTCATCTCAGATTCATTAATTCTTTTATCTTCTGACTTAATCTCAAATTCATTAATTCTTTTATCTTCTGGCTTAATCTCAAATTTTTGCTTTCCCTCGAGCAATACTTTCATAGCCTTATTAAACATATGCTTACTATTCTTAAGCATAACCCCAGACTCAGAAGAGGCCTGCACAAGCAAGCTATCCTCCTTCCACAAACGCATAAAATTTTTTAAAACCATTTTTTTATTCACCTCATAAAAATAATTATTATAATTGGTAAGATGTAAAACAAACCAGTAATATAAGCAATAATCCAAAATTTATTCTTAACAGCTGCAACGGCCAACCTGTTGGCCATCCAGATAGGAATCCTCCTAAACGGATAAATAATCAAAGAACCGAAAAAAGCATACAAGAAATGCACAAACGCAATAGTTAACGCAAAAGGACTGCTGGTGGCTAAAGCAGCTAAGATAGAAGTAAAAGTAGTTCCAACCTTTGTTCCAAGAATGTAAGGGAAAATTCTATCAATAGACAATATGCCTGCACCAATAAAAGGGATGACCAAAGAAGTGGTTACTGAACTACTTTCAACAATAACAGTGATCAAAAACCCCAAAAAGTAAGCAACCAAAGGACCTCTGAACAGATAATGATGCAAGAAGTTCTCGAATTTAGTGCTGAGAATATTTCTGGTGACCTTGATAATAAGACGCAAACAAACAAATAAGAAAATCAAAGAGACTAAAATCATTAGCCAAGGAGAAGAAAACAACAAATTTGTAATAAAGCTAACAGCAGGCTTAACAATTGCTTTAAGAGGAGAGTGGAAAGAGACTGTTTCAATACCAACAAATGAGGAAGAGAAGAAAAAAGCAACTTTTTCCAAGAAATGAAAGAAGTACTCCAAGGGGAAGAAAACAAGTAAGACACATATGTTAAAAAAATCATCAACAGTAGCACCAGCAAAAGCTTTCTTAAACTCATGCTTTCGAGTAATGTGCCCCAAAGCAACTAAAGTGTTGGTAATACTGGTACCGAGATTAGCACCCATAATTAAAGGAACGGCCAAACGAACAGGCAAAGCACCAGAAGCAACTAAACCAACAACAATGCTGGTGGTTAAAGAACTGCTCTGAACCAAGCTGGTGGCAAGAATGCCAATAAACAAGCCAATAAACGGACTGGAAACTGTGTTAATCAAACTTTCAGCAAAACCACTGCCAAACAGCATAAAAGAACTGCTCATCAAATCAATGCTAACAAAAAAGACGTAAAGCACAAGCAGTAATAGCAAATAACTCCACTGACTACCCTTTTTCAATTATATCTACCGCCTTCTTTTTCCAATAATCAACCATGCCATTCAAAGCTTCCTCTGTCTTACCTTCAGCAGTAATCCTAACCCATGTTTAACAGCATAAAAAATATATTGATTTAATTCAGCCACTTACGTATTCAAAAATGGTCAAGTGGCACTACATTTGTTTCATTTTGTTAATTTATCGTTTTTTCTGTGTGTCCTGGTGATGGCGATATCTCCAGTGCGTCATAGATTTTTTTCAATTTTGGCTCGGCAATTGTCGTTTTTCTAACATGCAGAGTGCGATCATCTTTTTGTTTGAATGTTGCCGTAACCCGTTGTTGGCCTGAAAGTATTTTTCTTAAGGAAGACCAGCTATCGTTGATGCCGTTATTTTTCAGCTTACGCCTGATGACTTGGACAGCCTGATATGCCAAAACCGTAATAAACAGCTGACCATCAGTCCGTTCTTCTTTATGATGATAAATTGGCCGCAAACCGAGTTCTGATTTCAAACTGCGAAATACCGCTTCCAAGTCGGTTAACATCGTATATGTTTTCCATACGGTGGCTTCATCCCACTGGAGTTCGTTGGTTCGCAAGCAATAGATCCCGGGATGGGTTAACTGGGTTCCATCTATCAGTTTTTGTTTCCAGGTTATCCCGGTTACCGTGGTCCCTGATTCATCCAAATTTAAATCAATTTGATAGTGCTGTCCGATTCCTTTACTTTTCTCTTTCAAGCGACCAATGCGCTCTAATACTTTATCTCGCTTTTTTGTTCCACGGGGCTTAGTAAGACTATCGGCAATTTTCTGCAAGCCCGTTTCAAAACGATCGACAAAACGTTCTGTAATAGCTTTTTCTTTTGCTTGTCGCTGATCGGAATAACAATAGAGTCGGACTTCGTCACCATCTTCACTGATCACCCACTGGATTTTGATGGGATGATCTGAAATTGTTGAAATATTTACGGCCTGATCTGCATCAAAACTGCGAGCTCGTTCACGACTTACCACCAGATAGCGGTAGTGATGCTCGATCAGCCAATCTATATTTGCTTGGGTAGCGATACCCCGATCCATGATCACCAGGGATTTTTTGGGTGCCTTTAATTTCTCGAGCATGGTTTCCAAGGTTTGGGATTCGGCAATGTTTCCTGCAAACATTTGAGATCCACGGACAAAACCGCTGCCATCCAATACCAGGCCCAAGGTCACGAGCGGACAATCAGTTCGTTTCTCTTTGGAGTGTCCCCGCTGTGCTTTGTCGTTGTCTGCCACAGTTCCTTCAAAGAAAGTATTGGTTAAATCATACAGGGTTACAGTGGTGGTTAAAGAAAATAAATCACTTATATTTGCAAAAAGGGCATCTTCAATCTGTTGACGATGCTGCACCAACAAATCTGATACCCGGTACAAACGCATGATCGACATAGCCTCAAAATCGACATCCATTAATTCACCGATGCCGCTTTGTTCGGTTAGCCATTGCCAAGTCGCACGTTCGCTGCCAGGTTCTGCCATGCGACCAATTATGGCACCTATAGCAACATCTCGCTGGACTCTATTAAGACCTACTTCTTCAAGTATTTTCGGTAGGTTGAGTGATTTTATTGCCTCCAGGCCAACGTGTTCAACGCCAATTGATCTTGGGCGAACTAATTCAAGTGAGGCGACATCGACCTCTTGGTAGTCGGTAGCATTATCATTCTCTTTACACTCTGACCGGTTGG
>CAYZIS010000053.1:0-12894 GCA_964478545.1 uncultured Thermodesulfobacteriota bacterium | reverse complement strand
TGTTAAGCACGCCGCCAGCGTTCGTTCTGAGCCAGGATCAAACTCTTCAGTTTAATCAAACTCTTTTTTAAATCTAACGGACTTTCCAGTTTCCTGAAAAGTTTTCATACAATAAATTGTACTAACCCGAAAAACAAACGTAAATGCGATCCTATTTAGTTTTCAAAGATCAAGCTTCTTTTAAAGAACAAAAAGCGGTAACTTTTAGTATAAACAATTGTTAACGCTATGTCAACATCTTTTTCACCAGAAAACATGACAAAAAAGAAGAATTTCTATAACTCTTTCGTTCCTTTGTCAAGCACTTTTTTTATTATTTTCTCCAGCGCAAAAGACCCCTCTCACCAACCACCACAGCGGTCAGCACTACAAATGGAGGCGACTTATAACCTGATTCAAAGAGCTTTGTCAACTACTTATTTTATTATTTTCTCCAGCGTAAAAAATTCCTCTCACCAACCGCCACAGCGGTCAGTACTGCAAAAGGAGGCGACTTATAACCTGATTCAAAGAACTTTGTCAACTACTTATTTCAGTCTTTTGAGCTTTTTTTAAAAACCGCTGCATCATCGCTGTAACTTCTTGATATTGCTGAGATGTAATCTCTTCATGATGACGAAAATCCAGACTCAAAGCCCCCGAAGGGCAGGCTTTCTGCAGCAACAGTTTCTCATCCCGAGTAAACAGGAGAGCTAATGCTTCCAGTTCAGACTCAAAAAGAAGCACCGGATGATAAGTAGTCCTAAACTGGTATGCAATTCCTGCATTTCTAATGATCTCCATACTCTTCCTGATCGCCGCCAGACCAACCTTCACCCCGGCACATTTCTCACAAGAGTCTGCCCTTAGCGGAGCTTTTACATCCATAGCAATAAAATCGATGAGACTCCCGACCAATAGCTTCTGCAATACCCAGGGGCGTGAGCCATTGATATCCAATTTACAAAGCAGACCGAAATCTTTTATTTTTTCACAAAGATCCGCCAGCCCCACACTCAATGTCGGTTCCCCTCCGGAAATACAAACCCCGTCCAACCAGGAACGCAATGCGGCCAAGCGCTGAAACACATATTCCAGGGTAAAGATCTTACCTTCATCAGGATTGAGCACCAGAGGATAATTATGACAGTAGGGACAACGGAAATTACAGCCTGGCAAAAAAATAACCGCAGCAACCTGTCCCGGCCAGTCTGAACACGAACTTTCAATAAAACCTTTTATCTGGATACCCACAAAAAACCGTTTGCTATTAGGAGGGACAAAGATTTAAGAGTTCGCCATCAGGGGGGACAGAACCCCGCCAGGCCGCCAACGGTTCCTCATCATCGCCATCAATGATGATAATAGTCGGCTTGCCTCGGCCAAACCATCAGGCATAACCGCTTATTGAAGAGCAGAACCACGCGGGCTACGAAACCGGTCATGCAGCTCACCCAACTTTCCCTTATTCCAGCCGGATATTTTGGTAAAATAACCAGTTATCCTGGTAATACCGTCCACCTCTTCCGAACCACAATAGGGACACTCGGCAAACAATCCCCGGGAGGTTTTACTGCAAGCATTACAAAAAGTAAACTCAGGCGAAAAAGCCACCTGGTCATTCAACGTATTACGGAAAATCTTTTTCACCAAATTGGCCAGGGATGCACTGTCTGGTCGCGACTCACCCAGCCAGACATGGGTCAACGCTCCAGCCTCAATCAGCGGATGAAAGCGTCCTTCAAGCTCAATCCGCTCCAGAGGATTCATCTCACAACCAACATTCATATAGGTGGAATTGGAATAATAAACCTCCCCCGAAGAAATGTCGCCCTTAACCACGGCCCCGGAATGGGGGGCATGATATTTGAGATCCAGACGGGCAAAACGATAAGCCGTACTTTCGGCCGGCGTCTGTTCCAGCACAAAATGCATGCCATGCTGGCGACTCAACTTTTCCGTCAGGATTTTCATCTGGGAAATAATTTTTAGCCCGAATTTAAAGGCTGCTTTGGATTCATGCATCTGTTGACCAAGGTGAACCTGAACCAGTTCGTTCAACCCAACCATCCCAATCAGGTAGGAAACTTTTGGCATCCGCAGGTAAGAACTCCCGTCCCGATTCATGGTCAGCAAACCCAGCGGGCCCTGATCACCCAGAGACAATAACCTTTCAATAAAGGCCCGTTTCTGCAAATGGGCCTTGACTGCCAGTTCCAGCATTTCAGTCAGCAGTTCCAACAACTTGGCATCATTTCCTTTAGCCCGGTAACCCAAGCGCGGTAGATTCAGGGTCACATTCTGCAGGGCGCAATAACGCATTTTCCACGGCTGTTTGGCATCCTCAAGGTCATGTTCATCCAGCTTAAAACTTAGCCGACAACATTCGGAAATTTTGGCCGTTTCACCCCGGTCGAAGACAAAATAGGTATTACCCATTTCAGCCGCCACATCACAGATATGCTCAAGGAAGCGCTCATGCCCTTCGGTAACAAAGAATTTTTCGGTAATATGCACCAGCGGTTTTGGGAAAAAAAACGGCCGGCCGGCACCATCTCCTTCACGGTAAACATCAAAAAGAGCCCAGACAAAACGCTGTGCGTCCCGTTCATAATCACCATAGGTTTTGCCGGTCAGTTCCCCACCCGGACCAATGGCTGGAACGTCGGCAAAATGTTTGGGTACTTCCCAGTATAGATTGAGATCACTGAAAATCGCCTGGCCACCCCGAGCCACCGCCTGCTGGGAAAATTCAAAAATCATCATCTGCGCCAGCTGTCGCACTTCCTGGTCACTTCGACCTTCAAGATAGGGAGCAAAAAAGAGGTTGACCGCATCCCAGCCGATAGCTCCGGCAAAGTTGCTCTGCAACGCCGCCGAAAATTTCATCATATGGGCCAGCAACACCTCTGGATGTTTGGCCGGCTTGGCAATGGCCAATGCGTTGGGCAGGTTCAAACCAAATTTTTTAATATATTCCAGTGACTGGCCACTGCAATAGGGACGGTCAATAAATCCCAGGTCATGGAGATGCAAATCACCCCGCATGTGGGCATCACCAACATCTTCAGAAAAAACCCGCAAAAGGGCGAATTCTTTTTTGATATTTTCAGCCAAGGTCAGGTTGGTGGCTTCCGGGCAGTGAGACACATTGGCATTTTCCCGATTGGGATTGACAATCAACTGCTCCACATCAAAAATCGGCATACCCAAACGGGTGTGCATAATGCGAGCCTGCTCCAGGCCCATTTCTATCAGCTTGGCATCCACTAGTTCACGGATCAGGGGAGCAGAGATAAACTTGAGATCTGCAGCAAAAACTGCCTCTTCCACTGCCATACTGACCTGCTCTGCCACCGGCTCATCCAGATCAGTTTCCCGCAGCAACGCTTCGGTAATTCGCCGCCGGCTCCAAGCCGAGATATCTTCCTGGGACGTCCTGACCTGAAACAAGGCCATATCCGTGGTTTCCCGGCCAGGCTGACCTTCCTTATCTATCATTTTTAATTTTGCCCTGCGAACCATTAAACACCTGTGTAGTTAAAAAAGTTAAATAAAACATATAGTTATAGAAAAAATTACCAAAACCCCCTGCAGATCATGGCCTCAAATTAAATACCATGGCATCCAGACTCCGTCAAGTTGTATACCATTAACCAAAACGAAAAATGACGACAAAAAATCTCCGATTCAGCACAGTTTTGCACATGATTATTATTTTTTCAGGCGGGGATGATCCGACAATGACAGCGTATGGTATTCTGGACAAGACACATAAAGCTGTAGGATCTTACAGAAATGGAAAAACTCAGCGTTGTCCGGTTTGCTTTTTGCATAGTGGTTGGCGTTGTTAACCGGCGCTGTTTCAAGCGCGACATCGTGAAATGTCGTTGCTTTTCCCAGCGAATAGAGCGTAAAAATTGACATAATGTGGGACAGTTTTTAAAACTGTCCCGACAGGCATTGTCAATTTTAGCGCTATGAGTTATTGGAAAAACAGACTATCGAGTGCCAAAAAGCGCTGAAATCAGCGACCGTTAACAATATGCAAGTTTCTAACCGGACATTACTGGGAAAGACTACCTTCTTCAAAACCCGTATCCATCAACAACATAGAGTGGTATCCGTGAGCTCGCTCCCTTGATGATCCCGGGAGCCAGAGCCTTGACCTGAAACTTCTCTTTCACGCATTGATAGACAGAATCGCTGATAATAATCTCGCCGCCACGGGCATATTCCTGAAATCGGGAGGCCAGGTTTACCGTCTCTCCAATAGCAGTATAATCCATCCGCCGGGGGGAACCAATATTACCCACCAAGACCTCACCCCGGTTGATACCAATCCCCAAATACAAATACGGATTCCCCCGCTGCTTCTGGCAGCGGCTGTAACGGTTGACTTCATCCTGCATATCCACAGCGCACTGCACCGCTTTGATGGCATCATCTTCAATGGTCACTGGTGCCCCGAACAAGGCCATTACGCAGTCACCAATGAACTTATCCAGCGTACCTTCATAGCGAGACACCACGTCAACCATAATCCCGAAATAAGCATTCAACAGTTCGACCATCTGCTCCGGAAACATTTTCCGGCTCTGGAAAGAAAAACCCCGCAAATCGGCAAAAAGCACCGTAACCAGCTCCCGTGAACCAGCAAGACTGATGGGGTTTTTAGCACTCAGAATACCTTCCGCAACCTTGGGACTGACATAACAGGAAAGAGAGTGAAGCAACAGTTCACGATCAGTGATATCATCAATCAGAATAAGATAACCCTGGAATGCGCCAGCCGCATCAACCCATTCTCCCATCCTGAGATCAAAATGACCCGCAGCCCGATCATGGGAGTTATCCTGCCCATGAACTTTTAAAACCGCCACGTCCCCATGGACGCTCAGCTGTTCTTTCAGCTGGGAAAAAGAGATATTATTCCAACTATGCAGGAAGTCATCCACCCGCTGTCCCAAAGCATCCGCATGTGGGATCCCGGCAATCTTCTCCATTGCCTGGTTAAACATCCTGATTTCGAGGTTTTCGAAAACAACAATCAGGCCGGCTTTGAAATTTTCAATAATTTCTGAAAGGAAATCACGACTGTGCTGCAGTTCCCTGGTAGTTTCAGCTACCCGATGATCAGGGGAAATGGATAAGGCCTGCAACTCTTCATTGCGCTGGGAAAGGGCCTCATTGGTCTGGCGCAGGATTTCGGTAAGGGCATCTTGGTAAAAATCAGCAAACAACCATAAAGCCCGGCTTTCGGCGGCCAGGATATGATTCAGACAGGCCACCACCAAGTTCACTGACCAGCATCGGAAACACAACCTCGCGGAAAATCAGAAACGCGCCCTAAATAGCCGAAAGCCGCACCTGCTCGGCGCTTCGCTGCCTGACCATCTGGTGCATATAATCTTCCATGGAGGTAAACACGCCGGTAATCAGCACCTTAAGATAGGCCTGATAGCAGCCGGCAAAGCTGGCTTGAACTTCCTCCAGTTTCCGATTACGGTAGGCGGGAATCTTTGACCAGACGGCCTCTACGGAACGGGAAATAAGAGCATCCTGATGTTTGGACAGGGTACCACGCAACTTCGCAATAATCTCCGGAGAAGCTCCCTGATCAGCTGTCATGAAAAAATACCAAGGCGTGGGTGGAAAAAATATTGATTAAAAAATATATTCCTGATCATCGGATAAAGAATACACAACAATTGAAACATCATGGAACGTCCCGTCACTTTCCATGAAAAAATCATCCAGCTCCGCCTGGCGCTTAAAACCAAGCTTTCGAAAAGCTTTTATGACTGAAATCTGCTCTGAAACCACCTGGGCCAGCAGAAAGCGCAGGCCAATAGTCCCGGCAATCCGGATTAATTCCTGGAGCAGCAAAGACCCCAGGCCAACCCCGCGATATTCAGGGGTCAGGTAGATACGCAACTCGCCCACGTGACGGGATGCTCCCCTCTGAAGATGCAAGGTGGCGTCACCCACCAGTTTATCATTATGCAGCGCCAGCAACGGCATTACCTTGTCATAATCAAGGTTTTCAAACCAGGAGGCAATGAGCTGTGGATTTTTGACGTCTTCGTACAAAAAACGAAGGTCATCTTCAGACGCCGACATAAATATGTCAGTTACTGCTTCACGGTCATCCGCTACCATCGGCCGGATCAAAATCCGCCGCCGATTGCTGGTATGTACAAATTTACGATACACTTTCAGATTCATCCATTCCTCCATCCAGTCTTCAGGCTACTGCCGTACAACCCAAAGTCTTTAAAAACAGGGTAATAAAAAGACAACATACAATCAATACGTAACTGTCTTCAATTATAAAAAAGATATACTCCTGTCAACAAAAGTTTACAAGGACGATTAATTCGTTTATAGTTCTATACGATACTGCAAATCTTAACTCAACTTTCTGAATTATGAAAAAACAACCCAGCCTGTCGCTGTGCCTGCTGGCAGGCTGGGCAGACACGGCTATGAACCAAGCCCGAACATCCTGATAATATATTCTGGCAACACAAGTCAGAAAGTTCAGCCTTAAATTTAACCCGGAGCGGATAAAAACAATGGCCATGATGGAAATCAGCGTCGTCCCCCTAGGGACTGGAACTCCTGGGGTCAGCCCTTATGTAGCTGGCTGCCTGCAAAAGGTACAGTCTTCCGGACTTGAGCACCAGTTAACCGCCATGGGTACCATCGTGATCGGTGAAATCAATGAATTGCTGCGGCTGGCCGAAGAACTGCACCAGCTGCCATTTGAAATGGGGGCACAGCGGGTTGTTACAACCATAAAACTAGATGATCGGCGGGATAAACCATTGAGCATCAACGGCAAAGTAAAGTCCGTCCAGGAAAAATGCCAACCATGAATCAACCTGCCCCCACACTCACCGTTTCCCTGATCCAGATGAATGTTTCCCTGGGGCAGCCAGAACGTAATTTCACCCGGGTCAAAAAACTTATAGACCGTGATCTCCATGCACAGACAGATCTCATTCTTCTACCGGAGATGTGGAGCACCGGCTATGATTTTCCCAGCTTTTCCCAACTGGCCGGGTCCACCCCAGCCTTGCTGGAGCAGTTGAGCACTATTTCAATCCAGAGATCAACCACCATTGGCGGCACTATGCTGGAACAGGAAGGCAAAAAATTTTACAATACCTTTTACCTGATTGATCCTGCCGGAAAAATCATTTCCCGCTACCAGAAAATCCATCTTTTTTCCCTGATGAATGAACCGGATTTTTTGAGCCCGGGCCAGGAGATGGTAATAGGCAGGATAAAAAATATCCCGGTAGGCCTGATGACCTGCTACGATCTCAGATTTCCAGAGTTCAGCCGCCAATTAGCCATTCAAGGGGCCCATGTACTATTGATAAGCGCCCAATGGCCAAAACAGCGGGCCGCTCACTGGGAGGCCCTGCTTAAGGCCCGATCAATTGAAAACCAGCTTTTTATTGTCGCCTGCAACCGGATCGGCCAGGGAACCAAACAGGTTTTCCCCGGCCTTTCAGCCGTCTATGACCCCTGGGGAGAACAAATTCTCAAAACGCCCCATCGTCAGGGAGTTTTCAGCTGCCAACTGGATTTCAATCAACTGCAAACTGCCCGCCAAACCATTGATATTTTTTCCGATCGCCGTCCGAATATTTATAGGATGAATTGACCGGACAAAGGCATGAAGTTGCTGCTACTTCTGCCCAAGATAAGACCGCAGAGCTTCCTTCCAGGAGCGAATCATGGATGGCAGCAGCTCCTTTATCTTCTGTAATCCCAACACCGAATGGGCCGGGCGTTCAGCTTCCTGCTCAATGTCAGCTGTTTTGATCGGTGTAATCAGCTCCGGATCATAACCTGAAATCGAGGCAATTTCCCGGGCCACCTCATACCAGCTGACCCCGTTTCCCGCATCATTGGTATAATGAAATTTGCCCCGGGCCCGCAGTTCGACCAGGGCAATGGCAGTGGCAGCCAAATCCCCGACATAGGTTGGCGCCCCAAACTGATCATCCACCACCCGCAATGTTTCCCCGGCTTCAAGCTTGTTCCTGACGGTATCAACAAAATTTTTTCCACCCGGGCCATAAAGCCAGCCGGTCCGGATGAGCACATATCCATCCCAGAGACTGGCCAGCATCTCTTCGCCGCCCTGCTTTGACATACCATAATAATTCAACGGCCAGGGTTGTTCCCATTCACGATAGGGTTCCTTCCTTTTGCCGTCAAAAATATAATCGGTACTAAAATGGCAAATAAACATCTGGTGTTCCGCGGCAGCCAGAGCCAGATTCCTTACCCCCCTGGCATTAACCGCCAGGGCCAGATGTTTTTCTTCCTCAGCCCCATCCACATCGGTATAAGCAGCACAATTAATGATGACCTGTGGTTTTATTTTACCCAGCACCTGCAAAACCTGCTGATCATTGCTGATATCCATATCCGCATGGGTTAAAGAAATAATTTCATGTTCAGTTGACGTTAATGAAAACAGACTGACAACAGCCCGCCCCAGCATTCCCTGACAACCGGTTACAACAATTTTATCCGCCATCTATTTTTCCTTTCTTTTAGATATCAAGCCCAAAACTGACAAAAACCGGAACCAAAAAAGGTTGTTAACTATCGGCACTCAACCATTTTTGACATTATCTTTATGGTTAATGAAAATTGAATGATAGCCTATCATCAGCAATGATTCAAGCAATTAAAAAAATCAGCTCTTAAAATACTGAAAAACCCGCGATGCCGTCCCCCGATCAAGGAAAGGGCAGTTTTCCAGGCTTTCGATTCCGGCTTCCCGTACATCTTTAAGACTACCAAAATGTTCCAACAAACTGCGGGCTCTGACCGGACCAATCCCCGGGATTTCCAGCAGCACGCTTTCCGTCAGGCTTTTCCGGCTCCGCTGCCGGTGATAGCTGATGGCAAACCGGTGGGCCTCATCACGAATCTGCTGCAACAGCAGGTAGCCACCGGACTGAGGATGGATACTTAAAGGATTTTTACGGTCGCGAATAAAAAACCTGTCAACGGCAACCCGCGATTTTTTCCCCCGTTTATCACGTCCTTTAGCGATAGCAACGATGGAAACACCAACCTGCAATCGGTCAAGCACCCGGGCCACGGCCGAAAGCTGCCCCTTACCACCATCAACCAGCAGCATATCCGGTTTTTCCCGCTCTGTCCCTGAAGTAAAGCGCCGCTCCATCACTGCCGCCATCATGGCAAAATCATCCGGTCCGGCAATATCATCAAGCCGGTAGCGGCGATAGCTCTCTTTTTGGGGCCGACCATTGACATAGCACACCAGGCTGGCAACCGGAAAATCCCCCTGAAAATTGGAGATATCCACACATTCAATAACAGCCGGCACCCTTTTCATCCCTGTTTTGCGCCCCAAGACCACAAGAACCTGCTGCAAATCGGTTGAATCCTGTTGTTGCTGGCGAAAAAAAGCCCGGGCGTTATCGGTTGCCATGGTCAGCAACGCCGCTTTTCGTCCCCGTATGGGAGTCGTCAATTCAACTTTACGTTTTCTGAGCGCGCTCAGCCAGCGCTCAAGCAGCTCATGATTACCGACTATCTGGGAAACCAGAATCACCGGCGGCGGCATAACTTCTTCACTGTAGTAGCACTGCAAAAAAGCAGCAATTAATTCGCCGGCATAACCGACAAAACGGGAAAAAGCAAAGGGACGGCCGCCAACCACTTTCCCCCGGCGGATAGTAAGCAGATAAAGAGCAAACCCCTGGGTTTCATCCCCGGCAAGGCCGATAACATCCAGATCATCCCCCGCAGGGCTGTCCACTTCCTGGGTTGCCAGAATTTTTTGCAGGGCGAAAATGGTATCACGTAATCTTGCAGCAGCTTCAAAAGACTGCTCGGCAGCCAATGCGGACATTTCCGCTGCCAAACCGTCAACAACCTGCTGACCCTTACCTCGCAAAAACATGATCACCTGGTCAATATGATGCCGATACTTTCCGGGATCTACCTCCCGACAACAAGGCCCCTGGCAGAGTTTCAGCTGGTAATTCAGGCAAGGACGCATCCGGTTGGCAAATTGACGATTGGAGCAGCGGCGCAGTAAAAAATGTTTTTGCAACAACGCCAAGGTTTCGCGCAGGGCTCCGGCAGAAGGATAAGGACCAAAATAAAGTGCCCCATCGCGGCGCCGGTGACGAACAATTTCCAGCCGGGGATATTTCTGGCTTTCCTGCAGGCGGACATAGGGATAATTTTTATCATCTTTAAGCTCAACATTATAGGTTGGCCGATATTTCTTGATCAGGGTATTTTCAAGAATCAGGGCATCGAGCTCACTGGCAGTCACCATCACTTCCAGATCATGAATGCGCCTCACCAGAGCCACGACTTTGACCGCTTTGGGAGCCGCGGAAAAATAGGATTGCACCCGCTTTTTAAGCGAAATAGCTTTACCCACATACAGCACTTTCCCTTGAGCATCCTTCATCAGGTAGACACCGGGAGACAAAGGCAGGTTGGCAACTTTTCTTTCCAGTTCTTTCATCTCAGCCTTTTTTCTTCTTCTCCTTTCGTTCCTGCAGACGACGGCAGATGGTATCTTCGAAACCGTTATGGCCCGGCCGGTAGAAATACCGTTCCCGCAAACCATCCGGCAGGCATTCCAGCAGTGGCCCACCAGCTTCGGCTGCCCGGTGCGGATTGACATAGCCTTTGCCATAATCAAGTTTTTTCATCAACTTGGTCGGGGCGTTGCGCACCTGCAGGGGGACCGGCAAATTGCCGGTCTGTTTCAATTCACGTTTAACCCGTTTAAACGCCAGGTAAACCGCATCACTTTTTGGGGCCACGGCCAGGTAAACCGCAGCCTGCATCAGGGACATTTCCCCTTCCGGTGACCCCAGGATTTCATAGGCCTGCCGGGCGTTGATGGCCATCTGTAACGCCTGGGGTGAAGCGTTGCCAATATCCTCACTGGCAAAACGAATCATCCGCCGGGCACAATACAGAGGATCTTCCCCCGATTCCAACATCCGTCCCAGCCAGTAAAGAGTAGCATCGGAATCACCGGCCCGCATACTTTTGATAAAAGCGGATATCTGGTTGAAATGCTCTTCACCACTTTTATTATAGGCCAGCCAGCGCTGGTCTAAAAACGGCTTCAGCTCCTCCGGAGTAATGACAGCGGTGCCAGACGGTACATTCGTCACCACCGTTTCCAACAAATTCAAAGCCCGGCGGGCATCCCCCTGGGCATAGGCAGCCAACAAAGACAAAGCCTCCGGATCACCCGAGACCGGATAGCCGGCAGTCTCCTGCAACAAAGCCAGACCACGGGTTAAAAGGACCAGCAGATCTTCTTCCCCCAAAGGCCTGAGCACAATGACCCGGCTGCGGGAAAGCAGCGGGGTAATAACCGAAAAGGAAGGATTTTCCGTCGTCGCTCCCAGAAGGATCAGCACCCCCTCTTCCACCGGACCAAGAAGGATATCCTGCTGAGCTCGGTTAAAGCGATGAATTTCATCGAGGAATAAAACCGTCTTGCGGGACGCTTCCCTATTTTCCCGGGCTTTTTTACTGATTTTTTTGATATCCCCAACCCCGGCGGTAACCGCGGAAAGCGGGTAAAAATCTGCCCCGATACTTTGGGCCAACACCATGGCCAGGGTCGTCTTGCCACAACCGGGGCCTCCCCAGAAAATCATCGATGGCAGTTGTCCCGCCTCATAAAAACGCCGGACAAGCCCCCCGGTCCCCAAAATATGCTCCTGACCTACCAGCTCCTCAAAAGAGCGGGGCCGCAGACGGTAGGCTAACGGAGCCAGAATTTCACTATCCTGTCCAAATAATTTCGGCATTTTATAACTATCCAATAATAAAGAAGGTACATTTTTTACGAAGCCATCGACATTATTTCATAAAGAAAGACAGATGGCAACCTGGAAAGCGGCGAGAATTGCATCCGGCGCAACCATCCATTACCCCAAGATTTCGGTTGTTTTTTGGATATTGGATGCTAACTCTTGACTTGCTTCACCAGTATCGTTAGTTTATATGATAAGAAGGATAACATGGCGATCCGGTCCATAATAAAATCATTTATCAGGAGTTCAAAATGATCGAAAACAACCAGGTCATGGAAGCAATCCTCCAGCGACGAAGCATCCGCAAGTTTGATGGTGAAAAAGACGTCGCTGACGAACTGGTTGACAGATTGCTGGAGGCCGGACGACTGGCACCATCGGGGCTCAACAATCAACCCTGGCGCTTTGCCATTGTCCGACGGCAGGACTTGAAAAATCAAATTGCCCAATTAAGCCATTACCATGGCATTATCCGCTGTGCTCCGGTACTGATTATTGTTCTCCTGGATACCGAATCCCTCTACCACCGGGAAAAGGATATTCAAGCAGTAGGCGCCTGCATTCAAAACCTGCTACTGGCGTCCCACAGCCAGAGTTTGGGAGCTGTCTGGCTGGGAGAGATCTTAAAAAATGGACCAAAGGTGGTTGATATTTTACAGCTGAGCAAAAGATATGAGTTAATGGCGGTGGTGGCCCTGGGATACCCGGCACCCAACTATCAGCCCAAACCGGCATCCCGCAAACCCCTGGATGAACTGATTCTCTACCGGGAGACTGAACATGGCTGAAGACAGCCTGCTGAAATCAGGTTATTTCCAGGTTACCCCGTCCACGGCTCCTTCCGCTGCCACCCTGGCCGAACGGGGACGAACAAAAGTGCTCAGCCGGCAGCTTAATCGGCGAAATCAACGCCGCAAAGCTAACACCATTCGTTCCCAACAAAGCCTGTACCAGGAAATTATCCGCCTGCTGGATCGCCTGAGCCATCAATTAAAAGAACAGGTGTTGTATTGCACTTTATTCTGAAAAATACCGGCTCTTTTGTGTCACAATA
>CAYZIS010000052.1:0-13030 GCA_964478545.1 uncultured Thermodesulfobacteriota bacterium | reverse complement strand
TGTATGGAAATATCTGGGTCAATTTTTTCTTTAACCTCAGGCTCATGGCCGCCGCTTCTTTTGCCAACCGATAGCCCTGTTCAATGTTCCAAATCTTCGGATCCTCAGCCGTCAGCAGCAGCCAGGCGTAATTATTCAATAGCTCTGGCTGCTTGCGGTCCAGTGCCAGGGCGGTTTCAAAACAATTCCGGGCCGGCTTTAATTGCTGCTCTTCAAAATAGAGTGATCCCAGGCTGATAAAGGCGTTCACCTCATCGGGATGTTCCCGGCAGTAGTTTTCCATGACTTTGATCAGAAAACGGTTGTTTAGTGATTGCTGCAAATTTGCGGTATTCAACCGGGATCCCAGCAAGACGAGAGAGAAGACGCAGATGATGAAAATCAGTAATGCCGCTTTCACCTTGCGCCGGTGCCGGTGGATAAGTGCTGGATTTTCAATGCATTTACGTAAATAATCGATTCGTTGGGGAATGTTATAATGATGCCAGTTTGCCCGCTGGCCGAAATCGCCAATCAGCCAGGCAAGTTTTTTGAAAGCGCTGATCAAGGGTTCAACCATGCCCAGGGCGGAGAAAACATAGAGATTCGCTTCCCGTTCAAAATTGCGCAAAAAATAGCCAAAAACAAAGCGGAAATACAGCAGGTGATGTCTCTTGACATGACCGATTTCATGGGCAATGACGGCATTGATTTCTTCCGGGTTGAGGATTTCTATCAATCCCGGGGTAATCAGCAAGTAGCGGCTGAAAAAATAGTGACCGATGACTGTGGCTGTTACCGCCCTGCCTTCAACGAAGGGCCAAAGCATGATTTCCTGATATTTGACTTCCTGATCGACAAATATTAAGTTGAAAGGTATGGCACTCCGTGCTACATTGAGAATATGATAAATTCAATGACAAGGAAGTTCTCAAAATGGGCATCTAAACAGAAAATTCCGGAGAATGAACTTGCTACAGTTTTGGCAGAGATTCAAGCTGGAAATTTTGAAGTAAATCTAGGAGGACATATTTACAAAAAAAGGATCAAATTTGAAGGTAAAGGGTAAAAGTGGCAGCGGCAGGTCAATTGTCTGTTTTAGAAAAGAACTTTTTGCTTTAAAAGAATTCTCGAAAATTTTACTTGGGCTGTCGATAGAAAAAATAAATATAGCTATAGAAAATGGAGATTTCATAGAGGTGAGGTCATGAAAAAATCAATTGCAGAATCAATTACGAGCACGGTTAAAGATTTAAATAAAAGTGGGTTGGTAGATAATATCACCATGAAAAATATTGAAAATCTCTGTCTTCCGGATGTCCAGGAATACACTCCGGAAAAGATTGTATCCATAAGAAAAAAATTCAGGCTAAGCCAAGCTGCATTAGCCAGTATTTTCAATATTAGCCCTTCAACAGTTCAAAAATGGGAACAAGGCAACAAGAAGCCGACTGGTGCATCACGAAAATTGTTAGACATCATTGAACGTAAGGGGATAGAGGCACTTATATAAAACAGCAGAACCAGGTCGCCAGCGGAAAACTCCATTCAATGCCTTGGGGTACTTTTTGCAGGTTTCAACGACAATTACACAAACCAACAGTATTCCACCAGAGATCTTACCTGAAAGTTTTTCCTCCAAAGTGGTAGGCACCTTTAAAAGCAGTCTTTTTTCTTACTTTCTTTCCGGTTTATTATTATTCACCCCGGTATTAGACTGGCAGTCCCGGGCGAATTTTTCCGCCTGCCGTTGGTAGATCTCAAGTTGTTTTGGCTTTGCTGCCAGGACTTTTTGCTCCAGGTCCAGGGCAACGCAGGGAAATCCCCGGCGCCAGTAACCTTCTGCCAGGGTGTCGAGGATATGGGGTGCCGGCCTGATGGCCGCTGCCTCTTTTGCCAGGCGGAAACCACGTTCAATGTCCTGGATTTGCGGATCAGCTGTAGTCAGCAGCAGCCAAGCGAAATTATTCAGCAGCTCCGGACGCTTACGGTCCAGTGCCAGAGCGGTTTCAAAACAATTCCGGGCCTTCTCCAACTGCTGTTCTTCAAAATAGAGAGAGCCCAGGCTGATATGAGCATTGATTTCTCCGGGGTGATCCTGCCGATATTTTTCCATTACTTTGATCAAATAACGGTTATTGAGAGACTGCTGCAATCCTGAAGAGTTCAGTCGATAGCCCAAGGTCACCAGTGAGGCGATACAGAGGATGAAAACTAGCATGCTTGTTTTGATCTTACGGTGCTGTTTGTTGATAAGTGCTGGATTTATGCTGCATTTACGCAAATAATCGATTCGTTGGGGAATGTTATAATGATGCCAGTTTGCCCGCTGGCCGAAATCGCCAATCAGCCAGGCAAGTTTTTTGAAAGCGCTGATCAAGGGTTCAACCATGCCCAGGGCGGAGAAAACATAGAGATTCGCTTCCCGTTCAAAATTGCGCAAAAAATAGCCAAAAACAAAGCGGAAATACAGCAGGTAAATCAGCAGCAGCGGAATCGTGGATGCCAGCGAAATAATATTCACCTGCTGGTGGGACGAAGATAGAAGCAAATGCTGTATCAGGCTTGTGGTCAGCAGCCAGCCGATCAGGAGCTCAAAAAAAGCATAGTTAAGCAGGAAGATGCTGAGAAAAAAAAGCAGAAATACCAGCAGGTGATGTCTCTTGACATGACCGATTTCATGGGCAATGACGACGTTGATTTCTTCCGGGCTGAGGATTTCTATCAATCCCGGGGTAATCAGCAGGTAGCGGCTGAAAAAATAGGGACCGATGACTGCGGCTGTTACCGCCCTGCCTTCAACGGAGGGCCAAAGCAGGATGTTCCTATACCTGACCCGCTGCCGGGCGCAAAAAGCAACTAGTGAGGTGCGGAGTTGTGAATCCGGTAATGGTTGGCAGCCCCAGAGTTTAACCATCAGCGGTGGGGCGATCATTGAGAGGGTCAGAAGGAAAAAGGCAAACAGGCCGATATTCATGACCGGTGACTGCAACAGTTTATTGAAAGCATCGGGAGCAACACCTTGGAGCACATCACTGATAACCATGATGGCCAGCCACGGGGCGATAATTCCCAAGGCAAAGAACAGTTTGCGAAAACAGTACGTGGAGCGGTTTTTTTCAAAGGTTAGCAGGTGGTGGAACTGTTTATGGGCCTGATTCCAAATGATCAGCTGGTAAATGAGGAAGAGGCCAAAAGCGATGAGATTGTTTAATGCCAAGCTATGTGAAATTAGGGGGAGTGAGGCAATAACTGCTTTGATGTTGACAACATAGACAGTCAAAATATAGGCAGCCACCGCCAGAATGTTCAATTGGGTAATGCTGCGGTCGTAGGCAGTTGGGAGTTGCTCGGCAGTCATTTTGGCATTTTTGAATCGGCGGATAATTGCTGAAAATCTGATCCTGGTTGTCAGGATGAACAGCAGGTAGAGGACGGCTTGCAGGAAGAGGGTTTGGGTGATGGAAAAGGTGGGAATTTCCGGCGGCACCTGGGTGTTGTAGGCCAGAATAATGACAATGTAGATGATAAAAGAGTGATACATGGCAGCTTGCCCTTGATGTTGTCGTAAAAAAACACAAAACCGATGGCACAGTAAAAGCTTCATCTTCGAGGCAGGCAAAACCTGAGCCATGAGGCGTACTTTACCGTACGTTGCAATAACGAAGGTTGCAGCATAACAAAGAAGATGGAGCTTTTACAAAGCCATCAGCCCTAATTGTCCCTGATATCGCCGGTATTTGAAAGCTGGTTGGTTACTTCCTTTCCATTGGGATAATAGATGAACAGGTGAAACTGATATGACGGGTAATATGTGAGGTTTTTATCGGCTTTTCCGGTGCCGATTAGCCTTTTTAAATTTTCAACAAACTGCCTGCCAAGTTTCAGAACATAGGCCGGTGGAGTGGACTGGTCAACCAGCAGGGCCAGGGTCAATTCATGTCCCTGTTGATTGATGGCCGCATCACCTACCAGGAAGTGGGAAGATATTTCCCGAATAGCCTTATTTTTAATCTGGCTGGATATGATTGGAATGCTGAGTGATGAGCTTTTTGATTGAATAACTGTCTGATGGCCGGTTCCCCAGAGGATCAGGAGCATGATTTCGATCAAAACTGTAACCACTATGCTTATGGCCAGTGGTCTGGAAGTGATGAATCTTTGCAACCTGATTGTCGTACTTTTGGTTGCTGGTTTGGGTTTAAGTTTAACTGCCGGTTTATCCGCCATAACTTCAGATGCTGATGGCTTTTCAGCTTGGGGTTCAGTTTCATTTTCTTCTGGCAGTAATGTGGCTTCTGGTGTTTGGTCCTGTTCCTGAACCCTGGCAGTTTCAGAGCTCAGGAAAAAAACCTTATGGCAGGATGGACAGCGGACATGGGCGCCGGCTGCCGGAATCTTTGATTCATCCATCCTGCATCTGGCCTGACAATATTTGCAGCTTACTTTCATTGAAATTTTCCGGAATGGTTATAGTTTCCCAAGTTAAGCGCTGATAGGTAATTGATCAATGTAGGTGTTCGATAGCCTGTTTGGCCTCTAATTTGGCATCTATCAACTGCCGGTGTGAAAGCTGCAGCAGGGTACCCAGTTTGTGCATCAGGTGATCTTCATGCTGGTCCAGGATGCCATCGGCATAGACGATCTGCCAGATATTTTCCAGTAAACGGCACTTTTCTTCCGTTGGCCAATACCTGTTGATCATCGTGGCGACAGGATAGATATCGAGACTTTCAGTCTGGAGCTCCCGGGCCTTTTCAATCAGTTTATCACTGTCGGCTTCGGACAGGGAAAACCGCTTTTGCATGACGGTTTGAATTTGCACCTCCTCCTGGGGCTGAATTATTCCATCGGCCTGGGCGATTTCCAACAGCAGCATGCAGGTGGCTAGTTGCAGCTCATCTTCTACTACCGTTGTATCGTGTTCTTCCCGAATATTTTGAGTCAGGATGTTTTTGAAAAATTTAAGCATTCATTCCTCTTTTTCGACTTTTTTCTGATTTAATTTACCGAAGATTGAGCGCAACCAGGTAAATGCGGTCAGATTGGCGGCAATGCCACCACAAACCATGGCTACGGCAATGGAAAGGTAACTGAAATTTAACAGGTAAACAAACACATATGCCAGGGGAATAGCAACTACAAAAATTCTGATAAAATTCATCGTAATTCCTGGCAGCCCCAGCCCCATACCCTGCATGGTTCGATTGGCAGTGATATTGATGGCCATCAGGGGAAAGGTGAAAACCTCGATTCTCATATAGGCTGCTCCGATGTTCAAAAGGTCCTCCCGGGATGTGAAGATGCCCAGGAATTTGGTTGGGAAAATAAAAAAAAGTATTCCCATGCCCAGCGCGTAGATAATATTTACCTTCAGGGCAAAATGAAAAGTTTTAATCAACAGGGGGAACTGCTTTGCCCCGTGAAACATGCCGGTCAGGGTCAAAAGAGCAATGGCGAAAGCGACCAAGGGCATGACCACGGCGCTTTCGAGACGTGATGCCATGCCGAACGCTGCCACATACTCGGTGCCGAAATGGGCCATGAACCGGTTAAGAAACATGATGTAAAATGCCATCAGCAACATGGTCAGGCTGGCGGGGATGCCAACCTTGAAAATTTCACCCACCGTGGCCAGCCGGCCGGAGAAATTTTTCAGGGAAAGTTGTAATACCGATTTTTTTCGCAGATACCAGGTAAAGAGCAGCAGGCCACATCCCTGGGAAATAATAGTGGCTATTGCTGCTCCGGGAACTCCTTTTTTCAGCACAAAAATAAACAGCGGATCAAGAATGATATTCAGCAGCAGGCAGCTGATCTGTACTTTCATCGGGGTAAGGGTGTCGCCCTGGGCGGTGAAAGTACTATTGATGGCGTAAGCTGAAAGCATGAAAAAGTTTCCGGCTCCAATGATCCGCATATAGCTGGCCGCGAGTTCCAGTACCTGGCCCCTTGCCCCCAGTAAATGGAATATTGGCCGAGACATCCAGAAGAACAGGAAAAACAGTCCCAAGGCACATGCCAGGGAAATGCCAATGCCGTGCATGGCACTGTTCTCCGCTTCTTGCTTTTTTCCAGCTCCCAGCTGGCGTGAAATGAGTGAATTAAGCCCTACTCCCATGCCGATATTCACCGAAATTAGAATGAAATAGAGCGGAAAGGAAAAAGTCAGTGCGGCCAGCGAAGCGGCTCCCAGGCGGCCGACAAAAACCATGTCCACCATATTATAAGTGGTTTGTACCACCATGGCGGTAATGGTTGGCAGCGCCAGTTTGACGAGGGCTTTTTTGGGATGGCGGCTGAATTCTTCGAGGCGGTTAAGGGTTGTCATGGAATGTCAATCCACAAGAGTTGGGGGATGGGGATGCTTTTAGGTGGAAAATCATTGTTTTTTCGGCAATTCAATCATTATTCTGGTCCATGACTCCGGTTCACTTTCTACTTTTACGCTACCTTTATGCAGCTTGACAATTTGTCTGACGATGGTCAGCCCCAGACCGGTACCACCGTATTGCAGAGAGCGTGATTTTTCTACCCGGTAAAACTGTTCAAATATTTTATCCAGGTCCTGAGATGGAATTCCCGGTCCTGTGTTATACAGAGAGATATTGATAGTATCTCCTGTCTCAGATACTACGAGTTTTATGGTGCCATTTTTGTAGTTATATTTGATGGCATTATCCAGGATATTAATCAACATGAGGCGAATTTTATCCTGATTTCCAGCCATGCAAACATTGTCAGATAGACGAACATCCAGTTGGATATTATTGGCGGTAATAACCGGCGAAAAATCATGCAGTATGGTTCTAATAACTTTTGTCAAATTGAAATTTTTTATTTCTAAAGCCTCCTTAAGCTCCATGGCTGATAGATTTAGAAGGGTTTTTACCATTCGTTCCATGCGAATCAGAATTGCTTCCTGATCAATCAATTGTTGTTTGAAAGGCTCCGGGTGTTCCTGTTGGCTAATGGCATTATCCATAAACATACGCAGCATGCTGATAGGGGTTTTTAATTCGTGGGAAGCGCTGGCAATGAATTGCTTTTGGCGTATAAAAGAGAGTTGCAAGCGGTCAAACATATGGTTAAGGGATTGGGAAAGCTGATACAGCTCATCATGACTTTTCCCCAGAGGAATTCTTTTATTCAGGGTTCTTTCATTAATATCTATGGTCAACCGGTTGATTGTTTTGATCGGTTCAAGTATCTTTCCGGCAATAAAATAGCTGATAAGAATGAGAAGCAAGGCGGAGGCAGTTAACCCCACAATTAAAATGAGCACCACTTCCATAATCTCTTCGTCCAGTTCCTCCAGGGACGTGGCTATTTGGATTATATAAAGCTTTCCATCCAAGGTTGTTTTGAGTACTCTGGCTCGGAAAGAAACTTTGTTGAGGGCACTTTCGCGCACATGGGGATTATTTTGCGGAATTGAGGTTCGAACCGTATATTTTCGTTCCTGATAATGAAGTGGCAGGCTAATATTTTCACTTCGTTCAGATTGATAAACCATAATTTTATTGTGATTATAAATCTTAATCCAATACAGGTCATCAAGACCGGTGAGCATTATTGTTTCTTCGATTCCTTTTATAGTTTGACTTTTCCCCAGGGAGTTGATCACTATCTTGCCGACTCTCTTTAAGCCTGAATCAACCGTGTTATAGGTCTGTTCCACCATCTCATAGAAAATTGACAGGGAAAAAAGCAGGCTGGTAATCAAACCCGCTCCGGCAATCCATAAACTTATTTTATAGCGTATTTTCATTGTTTATCATCTTTTATCAGATAACCTACTCCTCGAATCGTCTGAATTACCGTTCCTCCAATATCACTTATTTTCCGCCGTAGGTTTTTCATATGAACATCGATATAATTCGACATAGTAAAAGGGTCAAAATCATCGCCCCAAACATGTTCGGCCATACTGAAACGAGTTATCGCTCGATTCTTATTATATAGAAGAAATTCGAAAATTGCGAATTCTTTGGCAGTCAGATTGATAGGCTCATTATTTTTCGTGACTTCACGAGTGATGGTGTTGAGGGTGATATCTCTCACCTTTAGAAAAGGTATTCCATGATCGCTGTCTCTTCTTAATAATGCCCTGATTCTAGCCATCATTTCAGCAATGGAAAAAGGCTTAGCCAGATAGTCATCCGCTCCCAGATCCAGCCCTTTAACGCGATCTTCAATCTCTCCTTTTGCCGTTAACATAAGTACCGGAGTATTGATGTCTGCATGGCGTATTTCCTTGAGTACCGCAAGGCCGTCTATTTTGGGCAGCATAATGTCAAGCAGGATTAAATCATAAGGATTAGCAAAAAGTTTATCCAGGGCTTCCTCGCCATTTATAGCCGTATCAACACTGTATTTATGCCCAGTTAATAATTGTTTTAGCTGTTTCAGAAATTGGGGCTCATCATCAACAATCAGAATTTTCATCAAAACCTCTTTTTATGCACAGCCAGATTTTCAGGCAGGGTATGCCGGCATTCCTGGTACAGATATGATGATATCGTCAGGAGAGCCAGAGCGTCCCTTTCTAATTCCCTATCCGAGGGTAGAGGCAGCAAATCAGGACCATTAATTAGGTATGTTCTGGCCTTGGCATCAGGTTCCAGTACTGCCAGTTTATTATCATGCATAAATTCATAGAGTGAATAAAACTGCATCAAGGCAAAACTTTCTTTTGCCGGAGAAAAGATGCTCCGACCGATGATCGGTTGGACCAGATCGACGCCGAGAAGGTCCACTGCCGTGGCCATGACATCGACCTGAGTACAGGTCTCTTTGTAAACTTGTGGCTTAACCCCGCCACCCAGAATAAGGCCGAAGATTCGGTAATTATCAAGCGGCATAACCCCATTGGGGGCGGTCCGCACCCGCACGTTATGGTCGGCAATAACAACAAATACGGTATCCTCATAGTAATCATGCTCATGAGCCAGGGAGAAAAACTTTCCCAAGGCATAATCGGCAAATTTGACGGCATTTTCCTTGCTGTTGTGAGGTACTCCGTCAAGCAGTTTAATGCGACCTTCAGGAAATTCAAAAGGTGTATGGTTCGTTGTGGTGAAAAGTATGGAAAGAAAAGATTGTCCATCTTTTTTCATCTTGGTAAATTCCTCGTCGGCCCGGACCACCAGATCTTCATCACATACCCCCCATATACCATGAAAAACCGGATTAACAAAGAGTGGTTCGTCGATAATACGGTCAAAGCCATTGCCGTAATACCAGCTTCCCATATTGTCGAAACGCTTTTCGCCGCCGTAGATGAAGCTGGTGTTGTAGCCTAAAAGTTTCAACAGTTGCGCCAGGGAGAAAAAATCTTTTTGTGAGAGATTTCGTTTTAAGACACTGGTGCCCGGGATTGGCAGGAAACCGCCAACAATTGCCTCCATGCCCCGAACGCTGCGGGTGCCACTGGCATAGAGTTGGGTAAACAGTATCCCCTCATTGGATAAGCGATTTAGATTGGGGGTAATCTCAGGTTGACCACCAGCTGCAGCGACGAATTGGGCGCCAAGACTTTCCTCAATAATAACTACCAGATTTTTCGGCTTTCCCGACCGGGAGAAATGAGTTGGCTCCATCCCTAAATAAAGGGTATTCTGGGGCAATCAGGTCCGGGGAACCAAGCTTAAGTAGCCTGCGGGTTCTAGAAATGGCTTCATTCTTATCCATGTGACCATAAAGTTTAGCATTTACATAAAATTTCTTTTTCGCGTAGATTGCGTAACCAACGGAGTGCAAGGTATTTTTAGCCAATTCGTTGACGATATGAGAACTGCTGAAGGTGGCATCGGAAAGGTTGGCTGGCCAATAACCGAATGAAGAACGGATGCCCATGAAAATAATCACGGCTACCGGCAAGAAAAATAACAATCGAATGGGATAACTGACTGCCAAAGCATCTTGGAAAACGTGGCTTTTTCGCCACCAGCGGCGATAAAAGAAGGCCAGAATTGCCAAAGACACCAGAGTGAATATCAGAAGCGGTAAATGGGTCGCCATAATCGTGTTTATGATTTCACGGGGATATTGCAGATAATTGACAAAAAGCTCATTAGGACGGGCGTCGAATTCGGTAACAAATGGTGGGGTTGCGAATTCCATATAAATAGCCAGAAGTAAAACTGCCAGGAAATAGCTTCCTAATAATCACTCGGCTACGCACCGTAAGAATGACGGCGTCAAAAAAATCACCAGGGTCGGCAGGGCCAGAATGATACAGACAGCAATAATATCCATACGCCAGCCAATCAGGAAGGCTAACCAATAGTTGACGCCGCTGGCTACAATTCGCGGGTAGCAATGGGCCAGCAAAGCCAGCCGGCCAGTCAGAAAAACTCCGATAAAAAAGGTATAAAATAATAGTAGTGGAAAAACTGCTTTAAACCAGGCATGTAAAATCTTCTTAATCATAAGATGTTCCTTTTCCCTGATCTAATACTGCGGCGACAAATATTTTAAGCTAGACTTTTGAGATAATCCCCCCGTTTCAAGTATGTTATTTACAACACGGGGAGGCCTTTATAATAAAACCAACGAATGGTTGCGATTAATCAACCATTTACGCTTCTTCACACATATAACGCTTCGCTTAACCTTCAACTGAAGACACACCTTTGGTTGAAAGTTAACCGGTTGCTAAACACTCTTAGGTTCTGCCCCTTTTCGTAACATAGGTAAGATATCTGGCTTCAAGATCATTAAGAGAATCATGAGCCCCAGTAGATCGAGAAGGATGGTCAGAGCTCTATGCTGTGCCATCCATGGCCATACCTCAACTATGGCTAGTTTCTCTAAACGGTCCTCCAAATCATTGCTCCTGGGCACAGGGATAAAATTCTCCGCGATGTAATTCTTTCCAACCCGTATCAATAGGGCGTGGTGAAACTGCCTTCTCTTTTTTTCCTTCAAATGTGCACCCCCACCGCCCGATACAATGTAGATCGTATTTCGTAACTTGATCCTGGAATATCCATGGTAGTCACCAGCAAATACGTAATCAACGCCAACTTCATCAAATAGTTGAACAATCTGCTCATGCTCCGGAAAAGTCCGCGCGTTGAAATCCGAAGAAACAGGCGGCGGAATATGCATGAACACGAAGCGATGACGGTATTTCTCCCGAGGTACCTCGGTGAACCGCCTAAGGAATCGGATGCTTTCCTCATTCGAGAATGGCGGATCGAGAATCCGCAACACGATGAACAGGCACTGCTGGTACTCAAAGCTGAAAATGCTCGGCCCGTAGGTTTGTTCGAACCGACTGATGGGAAAACCATCAGGGCTGACATCGTGATTGCCAACCACATAGAATACGGGAAACGGCATGGCGTACTCTGTTGCGCACTCCGCGCGGAAGTATCGGTGGTCCTCTTCTCTTCCATTATAGGAACAGTCACCTAAGAGAACTACGAAATCAAGTGGTCTTCTTTTCAAATCTTCTGTGATTCGTTCGAATGTTCCAACACTTTTGGTATCGCCAACGACCGCGAAGGCAAACTCATCCTGCTCGGTTTGCTCTTCCAGAAACACTCTATTCGCCGGGAAGTTGCCAAACTGAGGGGGCAAGGGAGAGTGGGTCTCTGTCTGCACTACAATAGCGTATCCCTGGAACACAAGTGCCGCTCCAAGGATGATAGCCCCCATAATTCGAAGTAAATACATACCCATCGTGTTCCGAAAGAAAAACAAAAAATGACTGGGTGGGAAAACCTGACCCGTGCTTTAAATATGAGTTACTATACACTGATGAACATGAAGAAATGATGAAGATTTTCCCCCAGACAGTGCGGGGGTAAATACTCAGAGGTTATTCTGGGGAGAAATTAGATGGTTGCCAGAATCTGCTTATTGTTTTAGATATATGCTTAAGTGCCATCTTTGATGGTTTCGTAAAAAGTCCAGACCTGGATTTCTGACCACAATATGCAGTGGTTTAATGTTCCAGTTTACCTACATATGGTGGTCAATTTTGCGAATTCTGACTTTTTACGAGTCCATCATCTTTGAGTTTGCGAAAAAAAACCTTTAATCAAGAATGATTGCCATACTGTTTGGATGATGAGTCATAAAAAAAAATCCTTTGCTTTCATTATCAATCCCATTTCCGGGAACCGGAGATATGAGGATATTGAACGAAAAATATCTTCCTGTTTCGCCTCCACGGAGATTGAACCGCTTATTTATCTGAGCGAATATGCCGGATATGCAGAGGATCTTTGCCGGCGGCTGGTTAAACAGTTGTCTCCACCGACTGCTATCGTCGCGGTGGGCGGCGATGGAACGGTGAATGACCTGGCAAATGGCATCGCTTTAAGCGGCATACCCATGGGCATCATTCCCCATGGTTCCGGCAATGGTTTTGCCCGGCATCTAGGCATTCCAATGAATGTTGATCGGTCGCTGGAGGTGCTGCGTCAGGAATTCAGCCTGCCGGTCGATATGGTCAGGATTGGTGAAAAGTATTCGCTCAATGTTTCCGGGGTTGGTTTTGATGCCCTGGTAGCTTGGAAATTCCAGCACTCTCAGGCCCGGGGCTTGAGCTCATACGTTCGAATCGCGCTCGGTGAATTTTTCAAATATCAGCCGGAAACCTATGATTTGCTGGTTGACAGGGAACAGAGCAGACATAAGGCCTTTTTAATCAGCTTGGCCAATTCATCCCAGTTTGGCAACAATTTCCTGATTTCTCCCCGGGCTTCCGTTTGTGATGGCTATCTTGATCTCTGTATCCTGCATCCGTTTTCCTGGTGGGCAATTCCAGGTTTGCTGATCAAAATGATGGGTAGAAAAATTGATCAAAGTCCTTACCTGGAAATAATCAAGGCGAAAAAAGTCACCCTGCAACAGGATGGAGACATCTGGCACCTGGATGGCGAGGCCATGAGCGGCGGGTCCGAACTTCAGGTGGAAATCGTGGAAAAATCTTTGTCAGTAATTATCCCGGAGTCGAGGAGAAAGGTGATTTGATCTTTTATCACTGGCTTTTTCCTTTGCTTTCCTTGCTATTTTGAATGTAAACTTCAATTAT
>CAYZIS010000051.1:0-13470 GCA_964478545.1 uncultured Thermodesulfobacteriota bacterium | reverse complement strand
GGAAAGCCAGAGAAGCGGAAAAACCGTATGGACCAAGAACCAGAAACCCCCGGTAGCCCGATGGAACCAGTAAGAACCAGCAATTCACAAATTATAAACCGGCTGCGCCGCTATGACGAGCGGCTCTTTGCCGGACTGATCTTCTGCTTTTTTTTCCTGGCTCCTTTCCCCTTTGTAACCGGCTTTACCTCCCAAGGCAGAATCATGTACAGCCTCTATGACCTGCCGAAATTTATTTTCCTCTATCCCGCGGCTCTTCTTATCGCCTTTTTCTTTGTTTTTTCTCTCTCTTACCACCAGGAGAGGTGGCAGCAAACCAAGTCTTTTCTCCGGCAGAATACGGGCTTGAAGCTGCTTATCCTGCTCTTTGGTTTTCAGGCCCTGTCACTTACCTCCGCTCTGGTCCGGCAAAACGGTCTCCTGCAACTTTTTATCTACTTTGCTTTTATTCAGCTCTTTATCGCCCTAGCTATACTTTTCCAGCAACGCCGCCTTCTCTACGCCTCCCTGCTGGGAACCTGCCTTTCCCTGATCATTTTCTGCCCATTGGGAATCCTGCAATTTTTTGATATTCAGCTGCCTTTTCTCCTGCCCATCAAGGGGCCGGCATCAACTATGGGCTACCGGAATCCGGCCGCCCATTACCTAGTCCTCAATCTCCCTCTGGCGGCTTACCTGGGATATCATTATTGGCAACAGTGGCATACGCAAAAAGGGGAAGAACAAAAATACCGCTTCCGGCAGCTGTCCAAAAGCTTGATTTTTGCGGCCATCTTTCTGATGGCCCTGACCCATATCTTCATGACCACCACCAGGACAGCAATTCTGGCCCTGATAGTCTACGCCATCCTGTTTCCCGCCTACTACCTATTCAGCAAACGGCATTCATTATCAATCAAAACGTGGGGCATAACCATAGCTACGACCATGCTGATCGCCATATTGATCATCGGCAGTCTGGCAGTCTTCCCCAAGACCAGAACCCGAGTTATGCGTTCGGTCAACAGAGTCGGCAGCGCTTCCATCCTTGAGGCCCGCCAATACCATTGGGGTAATACTCTCTATATGATCAAGGAACACCCCTGGCGAGGGGTAGGGCTTGGGAACTGGCAATTTTCCTACCCCCTTTACATGAAAAGCTACCAGAAGGATTCCTGCTTTAACTTTAATGTCCAGGTCACCAGAACCCACAATGACTACCTGCAACTGGCCGCAGAATGTGGAATGGGGGCATTCGTGATTTTTCTGTTTCTATGGAGCAGGCAATTTTTCAGGCTCTGGAAAATCGGCCGGCATCATGATGCCGGAAACCTCCAGTATCCACTCTTTTGCAGCTTGATCGCTTTTTCCATCATCATGCTGCTCTCTTTTCCCCTGCAGATGGGTTACAGCCGGATGTTTTTTTTCTATCTCCTGGCATTGGGAGAATCCCTTACTAGGGGGTCAAATCTTTATTCTTGACAAACAAAACAAAAAACAAGTTTGTCAAGAATAAAGATTTGACCCCCTTGCCTTGACCCCCTCAAGAATTTACTTACAAATCAATTCTTTTTTCTTCCGGAAAGAAAAGTCAGGATCAGTATCCAGCGTGTGACATTGACGGCAGTCTTGATCACCGGGAATAATCATTTTCGTTTCCTTCCCTGGCTTAGCAGCATGCCGCGAGCCAGAACCATGGCAGACCTCACACTGAACATCAGGCAGGTGATTCCCTTGCTGACGTTGAATCAGTTTAGCAAATGGGTTTTCCTTCTGACCAGCGGCGACAGTCTGATTTACCCCAACCCCCACCATACCGGTAACATGACAACGGAAACAATCTGGGTCATTTTCCCGATGTTTGGCAGCTAACGTAGCCATTGCCCGAGCGTGACGGGTTTTCTTCCACAGAACAAATTTTTCCTTATGACACTCAGCGCAACGTTGCACTCCGATAAAAGATGTGGAATGATTTTTCTTGCTTTTGTTCTGCTCAATCAACCGCTGGAAAATGGCTGGCAAACCACCTTTGGAGGCATTTGCCGGACCTTTGGTTTTTAAAATATTTTTCTGACGTTCGGCATGATAAGCATGCAGCCAAACTTCAAATTCCTTTACCATTGAAGCTACTTGGGCATCTTCGCTAAAATCACTGGCCCTCAGAAGAAAATTTTCAGGGGTTTTAAGTGATTTCTTACCGGTTAAACGTGAAACTTCCAAAGCGCTTACAGTCTTTCCCCGATTGCAGTTATAAAGCAGCTGCGCTCCATGAAGTTTTTCGGCCTTTTTTTGCACTCCCCGTTGCTGGCCAAGAATAACGACATCCACTCCGGTGAGTTGGGCCATCCATTTGTCCACCGTGCCCTTATTCGTCTGCATAACAACTATAAAAAAATCGTGAGAAATGTCATGCTGTAAACGACGCAGGCTCTTAATCGGATCGCTGACCTCCAGACCTTTCGATTTGAGCAATGATGCCTTTGAGGGATCCATGACCGCGGTTAACAAAATATCTTTCCCCGCCTTTTTCAGCCGCAGATAGGGCATAAAATAGGATCCCCGCGCGTTTGTGTCTTTAAGGTTGGCACATACCAGGGGAACTGAGGATTTGGCGGCCAAACTTTGTAAATAGGCACTGCCAAAAACAAATTCCCGTTCACTGAGGGCCAGGCAGTCCACTCCCATCAAGGAAAAGGCTTTAAACATTACCGCCGCCCGGCGTTTCTCCGGCTCGGTACCCGGACGAAAATCATTCCCGGTATTAATCAGCAGGACATGATCAGGATCGCTTTGGGCGGCTAAATTATCAAGCACCGTTTTTTGGCGGGAAAGACCTCCCGCCTGCTTGGAATGTCAACCACAAGGTTTGAGGTAACCATCCTGGCAGCCAAAATACAATAAAGTCAAAGGTTTCGCTTCTCTTGCTCCTGCCGGGGCAGCAGAAAAACAGAAAAAGAGAAGCAAAATGGCAATAGCCAGCAAACAGTTACTAATGGAAACCTGTTTACCATCTGTTCCTGATATTATCCTGTGCAATTTTCTTTTGCCGTCATTCATGGAAATATCCTCCATCTCAAGCGCTTTCTCAAAAAAACATCAGCAGCACCAGTCAAAACTATCTTCCTGAAAAAACAAGATCACTTACAATCGAAAAGCTTACCAAACAACAATGAATTACAGCCCTTTCATAATGTGAAGGTTACCACTTGTCAATGAAAAAACACGGTAAAAATAGCAGGTTGACATCACCTGCCACATCCGGTATTTTAGCAGGTTGTTGCATGGTTTCGCTTGAAAGAGTATTATTTCCTATAGGAAGGTAAAAGTGATGAAGCAACCACCACTAACACAAATCCGGGTTCAAAAACCTTTATTTCAGCTGATATTTCTCTGCCTGGCGATCATCCTCCTGTCCTCCGGCTGTATCCATAGCCAGGAACAGCTCCAGCAGCAGTCTCCAGCAGCAGCAGCCCGGACACTGCAACAACAGCCGCCGGCGGTACAAGCCTCTTCGGCCGGGGAAAGCGTCTTCCAAATAGCCGCCGGGGAGACAAAACCCACAGACAAAACACCCGCCCCCCAGGAACAACCGGAAGAGAAAGTGCCGCAGCAGATAGCGTCATCACCACCTGACATTCCCACACCGGCGCCCCAACAATGGAAAAAACTGGCACGCCGACCACAACCGGCCAAAGACAGTGCTCCAATCAAGGTAGAGCTGGCCTTCGACAACGCGGACCTCTATGAAGTCCTGGATACCGCCCTCTTTGAACTCTATCATGTAGACTATATGATAGATCCATCAATTAAATCGAAAGTCACTTTCCATCTTTCCGGCTCCTATACCCGAAATCAGTTTATCAATATCATCAATAACATTTTACAATTAAACAATCTGGCCATCGTTCGCGGTCCCGGCCATTTATACAAAATCGTTCGCCGTAATGCCAGCGCCGCTGATGGTAATCAGCCAGCTGGAAGAGGAAGTGTTACCAGCAGTGCCGGCGATGTCACCCGCCTGATCAAGCTCCGTTATTTAAGCGTCCAGACCGCCATGACCAGTCTCCGCCCTTTCCTTTCTAAAGGAGCTATCATGGTACCAAACACGGTCACCAACGATTTGATTATTTCCGATACGGTGGAGAACATCGTCAAGGCTGCCAGCCTCCTGGGCCTGCTGGATGTTCCTTATTTTGAAGAAATTACCTGGCGGGTCTTTCCGGTCATCGAAGTTGACGTCCAGGAACTGGCTGGTGACCTGAATAAAATTATCAAGAGCAACGGCCTGTACAATCGTCCAGGAATTAACCAGGGCAACGTGGAAATCCTGCCCATCAAAACCATGAACGCCCTGCTGGTCATTTCCCGGTGGCCGGAGATGGTCCAGATTGTTGAGGACTGGCTGCAGGCCCTCGACCATGCCCAGGAGGCCGGCAGCAATGTCTTTGTTTACTTCGTGGAAAATGGTAACGCGGTTGAACTGGCCGACATTCTGAAGCAGCTGTTTGGCGGCACCGCCTCCAGCAGCAGCCAGCGAACCACCATCGTCCAACCGGTCAATAAACCGGGGGGAAAGGCACCAGCAAAAGCAAAGGTGGCCGGGGAGCTCGCCGGCGAGGTTGATATTATTCCCGACGAAACCAACAATGCCATCGTCTTCAAGGCCACCCCCCGGGACTACCGGATTATTCACAAAGTACTCGAGCAATTGGATATTATCCCCCGGCAGGTATTGATCAATGTCATGGTGGCGGAATTTTCCCTGTCAGGCAAAATGCAATTCGGCATTGAATGGTTTCTGCAGGGTCATGACGGCAAAGGCTACACGGCTCAAGGCACCCTGGACAACAACATTTCACGGCCCATCAATACCCCTCTGGGGACGGCCACCGGATTTACCATGGGAATATATGACGGGGTCGATTTCATGCGTGGGATGATAAACGCTCTGGGAACAGATTCAGATGTCAACATTCTTTCCTCTCCCAATATTCTGGCGGTTGACAACAAGGAAGCACTCATCGAGGTAGGAACGGAAGTGCCCACGGTTACCGGCCAGATTACCGATGCCACCTCCGGCAGCACGGTAACCAATACCATTCAGTACCGCAAAACCGGCGTCATCCTTAGGGTAACCCCACACATCAATTCCAGCGGCCTGGTCAAGATAGAGTTGAGCCAGGAGGTCAGTGACGTGGGTGAATACGATAGTTCCCTGAACACCTATTCGATCCTCAACCGGAAGGTGGAAACCTCCCTGGTCGTCCATGACGGGCAGACGATTGTCCTGGGCGGCCTGATTAAAAATAACCAGAATTTCAGCAATTCCGGCATTCCCTTTCTCAAGGACATCCCCGGGCTGGGCATCCTTTTCAGGAGCAGCAGTCGTGAAAATAATAAAACCGAACTGGTACTGATCCTCACACCGCATGTCATCAACAGCCGCCGGGATGTCGACCTCATCACCCGGGAATTCGCCCAGAAGATTGAACGGATCAAGGAGACTTTTGAGGCTGGCAAAAATAACGAGTAGCAGACCACTGCTTTTCTTTTTTACCCTGCTTCTGATGCTGGCTACCTGGTTTTCTCCAGCCCCAGGATTCAGCGCTGAACAGACATCGGGAGTAGTGGGGATTCTTATTTCCCGGGAGATTCTCCCCTATCTGCAGATGGTCCAAGGACTGGAAGAAAACCTGGAGCAATCCAGTGCCCGTATCTATCTTGATAAAGCCGGGAAACCCTACAGCCAGGAAAGCCGACTGCAGGAGTTAAAACCCTCCGATTTCGGGGTCATGGTTGCTGTCGGCCCCCAAGCACTGTCCTTCCTCCGTGACCGCCATTGGCCGGGAACGGTACTCTATACCATGGTCCTGAATCCTGGGCGTTTCTTCTGGGAAGGAGCCCGGATATATGGCATTTCCCTCAACCTGAGCCCCTGGAAACAGCTCCTTACCGTTGCCAAAATTTTTCCTAAAGTAGCACGGTTGGGCATCCTGTTTAATCCGGAAAAAAATCTGAAATGGTTTCAGCAAGCCAAGACCGTAATGACCTTTAAAAGGTTGTCACTGGTTCCACTGAAAGTCAACCAGCGTTCCGACATCCCGAAGCTATTCATCCATCCCGGCCCCCAAGTTGATGCCATCCTCTTTATTCCTGATCAAACGGTTATCTCAAGGAGTATGATTACCTATGTTATCAAGGAATCCTTACGTCTGGGCATCGCCACCTTTGGCTTCAATCGCTTCTTTTATGAATCCGGGGCCGCTTTAAGTTTTATCATCGACTATCATACCATTGGTCAAAACATTGCCCGGATGCTGCAGTCATTGGCCAACGGTGGCCGTTGTGATTCAACCGGTCCACCATTTTCAGTGCTCTTGAACCAAAAGGCCGTTAAGGCACTGGGATTAACCATGCCGCAACAGCTGCCGGAAGGAGTGATCATCGAATGATTCGCACTGATTCCATCCAGTCACGCTTCACCTTGGTGGCCCTGGCCATGATTATCTTCAGTTCCCTGGCCGTGGGCTTTACCGGCTTCCGGCTCACCAATCGCTTCCTCAGCCGAGGGTTTCATGAAAGCTTTAAGCTTCTGGCTGCCAACATGGCTGTCAATGCCGAACTGGGCGTCATGATTGATGACCATACCATGCTTGAACGCCTGACACATACTATGTTGTCACAAAAATATGTCAAGACAGCCATCATATTCGATGCCGGCGACAAGGTGCTGGCCAAGGCCAGCGGAGTGACAAAAAGTGATCTGAATAGGGAAAAAATTGCCGAAATCAAAGCCCCGATTCACTCCCTGCAGCTACGCAATGAAGGTTTGATGCTGGAAGACAGTGGTCAATATGAAACCGTTGGCCGGGTGGAATTGCACTATTCTTTAAGTAGCCTGGAACATTTGAAAAATACCATCGCCCTGCAGTTTTTCCTGATCAGTATCGCTCTGGTTATTATTGCCGCCATTATTTACTGGCTCATGGCCCGCTTGATTGCCACGCCACTTAAAAACCTGGTTGATGTTTCAAAACTGGTTTCCCAGGGGAAAATGGATGTCCGCGCCCAGGGAAGCAGATTTCATGAAACCAGAATCCTGGCAACCACTTTCAACGAAATGCTGACAGCCCTCGAGCGGCAACGCCAGGAATTGCGACAGATGTACGAAGAAATGAACCGGCAGCAAACCCTGGCCGAAGTTGGTAAATTTTCCCTGATGATGGCCCATGAGGTCAAAAACCCCCTGGCCATCATCCGCGGCAGCCTTGATCTGCTCAAAAAAGAAGGATGTGATGAAAAAACTAAGACCACTCTTTATCAATATCTTGACGAAGAAATAAATCGGATAAATCGGCTCATGGAGGATTTCCTGCTCTTTGCCCGGCCAAAATCACCTTCGCTTGCCCCGGTGGAAATGGAAGAACTGGTTCGTAATCTGGTTAAACGGATGGAATTAGCAGGGCAAGATCAGCAGCTCAAGATTGAAACCCACATTGCCGCTGAACCTTGTATGGTCTCCTGCGACGTCCAGCTACTGGAGCGGGCTATGGGTAATCTGGTCAGGAATACCATGGAAGTCAGCCCGAAATCTCAACCGGTAATCATCAGCTGCGGCCGGGAAGAAGATCGCTGGTATTTTTGCATTGAAGATAACGGTCCCGGCATCGCCCCGGAAAACTTAGCAAAAATTTTCACCCCTTTTTTCACCACCAAAGCCAAGGGTACCGGCCTCGGGTTGGCCATAACCAAGGATATTATCCAAGCCCATGGCGGAAAGATTGGAGCGACAAACAAAAAGAACGGCGGTGCTGTTTTCAGCTTCTGGATACCTTGTTAGTGGCTAGTGGCTGGAAAAATAGGGAGACACCATAAAAATAGTGAGAACATCATATACCGTCATTGAATTAATAAATGATGTCCCCCCTCGGTATTGTTTTCAAACTACCGGGATTGGGGTCATTTCTTGACGAAGGCGTTTCGTGATATCTGCTTTTATTGGTGATTTTCAATAGCCTTTGTCAAGATGTGACCCCTCGCGAAGCAGGGCGAAGCGAACCAGCTTAATTGCCCGCTGTCAGATAGTGTTTTTTTACGTAGCCGAATATTTACAAAAAGAGAAAGTAGAAGATATATGGCTAAGATACTGATTGTTGATGACGAAGAACGGGTGCGAATGATTCTTCGTTTGATGTTGGAGGTCAAAAATCATACAATCGGTGAAGCAGGAAATGGCCTGGAAGCCTTGGAACAGCTTGATAAAGATACCTATGACCTGGTGATCACCGATATCCGCATGGATGGTTTGGATGGCCGGGGTTTGTTGCGGGAAATAAAGGCCCAGAACATAGGCTGCCCCGTGGTCTTCATCACTGCCTTTGCTACCCTGGAATCTGCGGTTGAAGCCCTGCGCCTGGGAGCGGCCGACTACCTGGTAAAACCCTTTGAGGAGGAACAGGTACACTTGGCCGTTGAAAGGGCGCTGGGCATGGGACGACTGTTGAGTGAAAATGTTCATCTTCGTCAGCTCGTCAAACAAAACAATACGGATAATGAAGAGGGAGTCTTTTTTTCCGCCGCCATGCGACAGCTGGAAAACCTGGTGGCCCGGGTGGCTCCCAGTGAAGCCACGGTACTGATCACCGGTGAATCCGGAACCGGAAAGGAAATCATTGCCAAACGCATCCATAATGCCAGTAATCGAAGAGAGAAGAGGTTTGTCACTCTCAACTGTGCCGCCATATCCCCACAACTCGTGGAATCTGAACTTTTCGGTCATGAAAAAGGGGCATTTACCAGTGCCAACGCCCGAAAGATAGGTAAATTTGAGTTTGCCGAACAGGGAACCCTTTTCCTTGATGAAATCGGGGAACTTTCACTGGAAGCCCAGGTCAAACTCCTGCGGGTTATTCAGGAACGAATCATTCAGCGGGTCGGCGGGAACCAGGATATCAGCGTTGATATCCGGCTGATCTGCGCCACTAACCAGGACCTGGAAAAACTGGTGGCCAAGGGGCGTTTTCGCCAGGATCTCTATTATCGCATCGCTGTTTTTCCCCTTCAGGTTCCCCCTTTGAGGGAAAGAATGGAAGCCATTACCGCCCTGTCAACCTATTTTATCAAACAATGGGGGGGGCTGAGTGAAGTACATGCTGAAATTATCACTCCAGGAGCAGTTCAAGTCCTGCAAAACTATCCCTGGCCGGGTAATGTTCGGGAACTGGAGAATGCCATGGAAAGAGTCATGATTTTAAAAGCCGGTCAGCTGCCGGTCAATTCCGATGACCTGAAGTTTCTGCAGCCAACGCTCGTCAACGCCGATGATTGTACTGACCAGTTCCAGTTGCCAACTGGCGGCATTCATTTTGAAACCGTCCAAAAACGCCTGGTACACCAGGCGCTGGAGCGAACCGCCGGCAACCAGAGTGCCGCGTCCCGACTTTTAGGCTTAACCCGAGCAAAATTCAGAACCCTGTTGAAACTGGTTGAAGAAAGTTAAAGGTAGAAGGTTGAAAATAGGGGGACATCATAAAAACAGGAAGGACATCATAATTCATAATTGAATTAAGTATGGTGTCCCCCTATTTTCCAGTTGGTTATTTTTAGAGTTAGTCGTATATTTACTCGGGGATAGATCATAAGTCTGTTCCCTCCTGAATTGAAAAGCATAGAAAAAAATAACTACCAGCACATGAGGGAGGATAGTCTATTGAGCCAGGGACAAACACCATCCCGCAATCAATTACAAACACTGCTGCTGTTTTTATGCACAGTTTTGAGCCTTACCGGCTTCGGCTTGACACCGATGGCCACCGCGAAAATATTATCACCAGACGAAACCATGCTGATGTTCATCGGCGAGCCCCTGGCCGTGGTCACCGCCGCCTCCCGACGCCCTGAATCACCAGCCGCGGCGCCGGCCGTGGTCAACATCGTCACCCGCCAACAGATTGCCGAGCATGGTTATCACACGTTATCGGAACTATTGACCGATCAACCCGGTTTTTTCATGGCCCCCGGAGCGGAGGGTACTGTTCCTTATCTGCGGGGTATTCCCGAAAGCCTGCTTATCCTCTATGACGGCGTCCCCTTGACCATGGAAGTGGATAAAAACTTGCACCCCCTCGACCGGGAACTCTCCCTTAACAATATCAAGCACGTCGAGATTATTCGCGGTCCGGGTTCGGTGCTCTGGGGTCCGGACGCTTTTGCCGGCATTGTCAACGTCGTCCCCCTCAGCGGTCGTGAATTCAGCCGGGGTGAGATCAAAGGCATTGCCGGTACTGACGATCTCCTGGGCGGCTATGGTGCTTTGGGGATGGCCGGCACCAGCTGGGATTTTTTCGCTTCCCTAACCGGCAGCGAAGAAAGCTATTACGATCCCCGTTTACACGGCCAGAAATCAGTTACCACTCCTGATTTGCCGCTCAAAAGCGGAAATGTTTCACCATCCCGCTACCTGGAAGCCACCGCCAACGCCCACCTGGGTGACTGGCTTACCCTGTCGGGACGTTTTTCTGATTTTGAGCGCCGCTACACCCTGAGTGAACTGGAAAGCAGCCTCAACTGGGAAGGAAAACGGGAAACCCCGGTTTCCTTCATCAAGGCGACCTTAAGCCACACCATCGGCGCCGGCCACCTGTCGTTAAGCGGCTACTATCAGAAGGTACGCTACCGGGAAACGGATGTGGACCTGGAGCGGGAGCAGAAAAATTCCATCTATCACGGGGAGCTGATGTGGGATCAACGGCTGGGTAAAACCGGCTTTCTCACCCTGGGGACCTCAGTACGGGAAAATCGGGTCAGTGACGCCCTGATCAATGGCGGCTTCCTGCCTGATTTTCTCAAGCCGGAGAATGATATCTACATTCCCTCCATTGAAGAAGCGGACTACAATACTACTTTATGGTCCACCTACGCCCAGTACCGCCAGCGTCTGGGGGCGGTGGATTGCTGGCTGGGGATGCGGCTGGATGATCACAACCGTTACCAGCAGACCTTAAGCTACAGCCTGGGAGCCAACTGGATGATCAATGAACAATGGCGGCTCAAGGCGGTGGGGGGAACAGCCTATCGCAGTCCCTATCCCAGCCAGATATTTGAAAATGACATTGATGATCCGGAACGAATCACCACCACCAGCCTGCAGCTGGCCTGGAAAACCGATAATGAGACCCACGCCGCCCTGACCCTCTATTACAATCGGCTGGATGATCACATTCAGAATGATCCTTATGGCGGCCTTTCCTCACCATCACAGCAAAACATGGCCGGTCTGGAACTGGAAACCGCCATTCGCCTGAGCTCGACTTTGCGGCTTACCGGCAATGCCAGCGTCCACCGATACTGGGGAGAAGATCTCGACTACCGGGTTTTCAAGGGAACCTTTGTACGCCAGGACGGCTCGCTGGTACACATCTACGAAACCTGGGAACAGCCCTTCGACGACGGACCCCGATGGACATTACAGGCGGGCACCATCTGGCAGCCACATCCAAAGGCAACCATCCATACCAGCCTTAACTATGCCGGCCGTCACCGCCACAGCTACGACCATAATACGACCAGCAAAACATACCAGCAGCCCCTGCTGCTTAACCTGTCACTGCAAGTAAAGGATGTTCTACTTCCCGGCAGCACCCTGACCCTGCAGGCCCGCAACCTGCTGAATCGCAGCTATGACCAGGCAGGACGCTACGGTTCGGTGGACGGCTGGCCCTTCTCTCTGGCAGCTGAATTCGGCTGGCGGTTTTAACGTTGGCCCGGGATACTTTATTATTTCAGCCCAAGTTGTTTACGGATTAAACGCACAAGTGATTCTTTAATTTCTGGATGTCTTGGAATAGGTGCTTGTTTTCCGGTAACAGAATTTGCATAAATATCATGTCTGCTACCATGTCGTTTCAAATAACATCCTTCCCTGGCAATCTGTTTTAAAAGAAGGTTGCGTTTCACACCTCCACTCCAAGCTCTACATAAGCAGATTGAGGATGTTCCACATCCAAATCGGAAGATTCCAACATCATATGGTAGGCATCTATTATATTCAACTTTAAATCTTCCAAAGTTTCCCCTTGGCTAAAGACTCCAGGTATTTCCTTTAATTTACCCACAAACCAATCATCATCCTGCCAATATTCAAGGGTGAAAAAACGTTTCATTTTCCAAACCTCCATTTGCTCTCTTTATATCTAATGCGGACTTGAGGCCCGCAACCTGAGCAGCTTCAAGCTATTTCGGATGTATATCTGTCTCGAACAAGTTTTACTTTACATAACATTATAACAGAAAATCAGCAAATTCAATTTTTACGCGAACATCATATAATAGGGGTGTCTATTAGATTAAAAAAACAGGGGCGGTGGTCATTTGACCATACCGCCCCTGGAAACAGGCTCTGGCTTGACATTGTCTGTGTCTGTCTGTGTGGGTTCGTGGCCTTTATTGGCAATCCACCATGACGCTATAGCTGCCAAAATGGTATACGCCACCACTATTCAGATAATCAACAATATCATTTAAACTCTGAAATTGTCCGACACTGGTGGGAACGGTCAGGAAGGCAACCAACCATTTTCCCGTAAGCTCCGGAACTTCTTCCAGCACCGAGCAGAGATTATCCGATACCGGTAACTGACCACTGGTAACCGACACTACCCGTTTGGTAATAAGATCATTATTATCGAGAAAGTAATACTCACCATTGGGAAAAACCAGCAGGGCATAGCTTCTCACATCGTCGGGAACATCCAGAAGGATCGACATCCCCTCTCCCGCAGAGATGGTACCGTCATCGGCATCATCCCCCAGGCGTACCAGGGCTTCAGCAATCCTGCCGTCATCATAGGTCTCAATCTGCTGTCCGGAACGACAACCACCATACCACCAGTAATCGGTACCCAGGGCCTCACACGCCCCCTGGTCACAAACACCAGGATTATCCGGCCCACAAGGTGTCTGCATTCCAAAAAGGCTTCCAAGACCAGAGAATGAAGCTACTCCAGAACTCGATGAAGAGGAGGAGCTGGACGAGGGTGGGCTGTACGAACCACTACTACTCGAACTCGTCGGCATCGATTGCCGACACTCGTCATTATACCAGAACCCACCGCCGGCCCGACAATCTTCCCGGCTGGTACAGGTGGAGAGAACCCCGCGGCTGCAAGGGGATTGAGCCAGACAGGAATTACCGTCCCAGTAAAAACCTGAACCTTCACACCTTGCCTGGCTGTCACAGACATAAAAATCATCCACCGTACAGGCGGCCTCCTCGTTACACAGGTCATCATACCAGTAATAACCTGAATTAGCACACCTTGTCTGGTCATCGTCACAAAGATAAAGATCATCTGCCATGCACGCTACCTCGGCATTACAACCGCCACCATACCAGTTGGCACCAACGTTCGCACATTCATATTCCGTCCGGCAGGCATCAAGATCTGAAACTGAACAGACCCTGGCGAGGTTCACCCCATGATCCACCGACCA
>CAYZIS010000050.1:0-15156 GCA_964478545.1 uncultured Thermodesulfobacteriota bacterium | reverse complement strand
CACCTTCTTTGAAGGGGTAATGGCCGATAATGATAAAGCACTGCGGGGACACTCCAAAGAGAAACGAACTGATTGTCCGCTCGTGACCTTGGGCCTGGTATTGGATGGCAGCGGTTTTGTCCGTGGATCTCAAATGTTTGCAGGAAACATTGCCGAATCCCAAACCTTGGAAACCATGCTCGAGAAATTAAAGGCACCCAAAAAATCCCTGGTGATCATGGATCGGGGTATCGCTACCCAAGCAAATATAGATTGGCTGATCGAGCATCACTACCGCTATCTGGTGGTAAGTCGTGAACGAGCTCGCAGTTTTGATGCAGATCAGGCCGTAAATATTTCAACAATTTCAGATCATCCCATCAAAATCCAGCGGGTGATCAGTGAAGATGGTGACGAAGTCCGACTCTATTGCTATTCCGATCAACGACAAGAGAAGGAAAGGGCCATCACAGAACGGTTTGTTAAACGTTTTGAAGCTGGCTTACAGAAAATTGCCGACAGCCTTGCCAAACCTCACGGAACAAAAAAGCAAGATAAAGTTTTGGAACGCATAGGTCGCCTGAAAGAAAAAAATAATGGTATCGGGCAACACTATCAGATTAACCTTAAACTAGACGAAACAGGTACTACGGTTACCAGCATTACCTGGGATCAGAAATCTGTGGATGGCACCAAATTAACCCATCCCGGAATCTATTGTTTACGAACCAACGAACTCCGATGGGATGAGGCAACATTGTGGAAAACATACACAATGTTAACCGACTTGGAAGCCGTATTCCGCAGCCTGAAATCAGAGCTGGGCTTACGACCAGTTTATCATCACAAAGAGGAACGGGCCGATGGCCATCTTTTTATTACGGTTCTGGCATACCAAGCCGTCCAGGTCATGAGACGTCGGTTGAAAAGTAACGGTATCAACGATAGCTGGACTTCATTAAGAAAAATATTTTCCGGCCAACAACGAGTCACTGCTACATTTAAACAAAAAGATGATCATATTCTTCATATCAGAAAAACGACAATTGCCGAACCCAAATTGAAAAAGCTTTATGATGCTCTGGGGATATCAGCATCACCAGCAGGTGTACAAAAGACGATAAATTAACAAAATGAAATAAATGTAGTGCCAGTGGAACTTTTTTCAATCGCTAAGTGGTTGTATTAAATAGATATATTTTTTACGCTGTTAAACATGATGGTTTCGTAAAAAGTCCAGACCTGGATTTTTGACCACAACATGCAGTGGTTTAATGTTTCAGCTTACCCACATATGGTGGTCAATTTTGCGAATTCTGACTTTTTACAGGTCCATCAAACATGGGTTAGGAATACCTTTCAATCCAATAATCAGGTTTGCGGTGTTGGTGAGCAATAGCAATAATCAAAATATGATTACTTTCAATGGAATAGAGGATTTTATAGGGAAATTTGAGAAGCAGGCATTTGCGAACTTCTCCTTGCTCTACTGACCACGCTTTGGGATATTTTATGATTCTTGAGATTGCAGATTTGATGTCATCGCTGAACCGGTTGCTTAACCCGGATTGTTCAATTTCATAATAGTCAATAGCATCTGCCATCTCCTGTTTGGCCAACTCTGTAAATATGACATTCATCGTTCAAACTCAGTAAAAACGTCCTTCATGGGGATCCCTTTCAACTTTCCTTGGCGATAAGCTATCAGTCTGCTTTTTGCTTCTTTTGCCCAAATTTCATCAATTTTCTTATCTGGCTCGTCTAGGCTACTGATTAAGCCTTCAATAAGCAGAAATTTATCAGCTGGTCTCAGGTGCATAGCTTGATTTAGAATCTCTTTAGTTTCCATAATTTTCTCCCGTTTAAAGGTCTCTACAAAATTAGAGTTAATTGAGCTAATTTTGGGCAGAGTAAAATTACATACCCAAGAAATAATTTTATTCCGGGCCTGTTGTCCCCTGTTCTTTTATTGCCTGTCCGCTGAGGAAAAAACGATACGCCGGGATCAGATTGATTTCTTTGCCGTCGATCGTCAGCTGGTCCTCCTGCTCATAAGTGATAATGTCACCAGTTTCCAGCCCGGTTTCAGTCAGGGCCTTCACCAACGCCCGGATTTCACGGTTACGGGTCTGGTAATCACCAAGGTTATAGGCTGCCTGTATCAGGCGTGTCACTCTGCCGTTACTGGTACAGGCGAAATCAACCTCAAGATTATTTGCCGTCTTGTAATAAAAAAGTTCTTCACCACGCCGTTTCAATTCAAGAAAGACCTGATTTTCCAGGAGGTGGCCATGGTTTTCACTGAAACAGTACCCGGCGGCAATCGCCAGCCCCGTATCGATCGCGTAGATCTTTTTCGGACTTTTGATCTGCTTCCGGGCTGAAAACGAAAAAGAATCGAGACTGAACAACAGGTAGGCATCGTTAAAATGGCCGAGATAATCTTTTACCGTTTTGTCGTTCAAGCCGACCGTACCGGCAAGTTTGTTGAAGCTGTACAGCGAGGCAATATTTGAAGTCAGGTAAAAAAACAGGCTCTCCAACGTCACCGCCTTTTTAATGGAAAATCGCGGCGCGATGTCCTGATAGAGGATATTACGGGCATACATGGTGAGAATCTCTTTTTGCGTCTCCACCCGTTCGACAAAGCTTAACTCAGGAAAACCGCCTTGCCGGAGAAAATCATCAAACAATTTACGCAGGTGGTTTCTTTCCCTGGCAACCGAGATCGGACCATCCAACACCACCCCCTTAGCGGCAACATATTCAGAAAAGGAGAAAGGATAGACCTCCAGGGGCAGAGCCCGGCCGGAAAGTAAGGTAATCAACTCCGATGAGAGGAGATGTGAATTAGAACCGGTAAAAATAAACTTGGTCTCTTTTTTCTCGTATACGGCTTTAACAAAAATCTGCCACTCCATAAAAAAGTGAACTTCATCGAGAAAGCAGTATACCCGGCCTTTCGGGTTAACCAGTTTCAGATAGTCGTTATAGGCTTGCTCCAGATAGGCAACATCACTACGGTAGCGGCTGAACTGAGGGTTTTCAAGATTAAGAAACAGAATATTTTTTGGTGCTACTTTTTGCTCACGAATGAGAAAGTTTATCGCCTGACGTACAAGGGTGCTCTTGCCGGCCCGGCGTACCCCCACCAGGGCGATAATATACGGCAGATCAAGATAATCCTGAACTTTAGAGAGAACTTCACGGCGAACACCTTCTTCGTAAAGCGTCCCATCCCAATGGGGATTCTGGTCAACAATCAGTTCTTCAAACATACATACTCCGAATAAAGTCTATTTATTTCGCAGTATAACACGAATCGTTGCCGATGGCAATGGGTTAGTGGTGAGTGGGAAGTTACAGGATCATCTCCCAAAGCTTTATTACCTGCTTTAAATCGTAACACTCTGGCATTCCTATATCTCAACTTTTCTTTTTATTAAGCATAATCAAAAACCCAATTTTTTCCTCCACCCTCCTTGTCAATGAAAGTAAGACAGCTACCACTTGTAAATTAGAGTAGAATCGGGCCGGAAGAATGGTCACAATAGAAGTTTATCATACCCAGTGGCTCATGAAATGAACCTATCTTCGTTTTATTGATCAATGACAACATGCATATTTTATTAACATTAACATTGTTTTATTATTTTGTCAAAAAGGCAAAACCAATGGGGTGAATTACATGTTAACAATCTCAATTCGAAGTAGAAGACACTTTATGAGTATGCATAAGCGATGAACTTTCGAAAAATGCAACGGAAGGTGAAAAAAGGAAGCAGCAGAATATTGAAGTCAAGGGAAGAAAAGATAGGAAAATGCCTGTTCAGACCACAGAATGCGGCCTGAACAGGCATAGGTATACAGGTAGAAAAATTACTTTTTCGCGTTCAACCGCATCTGTTTGGCCATTTCCTTCATCTCAACCAGGGTTTCTTTAATCTTGGCGTAGCCATACCAGGTGGTATAATCCGGCATCTGATGGAAAGCCGCCTGGTAGGTCTTCATACGGAAATCCATGAACATTTCATAAAGACTTTCCTCAATCGGAGTCCTTACTTCATAGAAGGTCAGCAGATCAGGATAGGGGAAAGTTGCCTGATTGGTCTCCTGTTTAATGGTTCCATCCCGGTAGAGGTCAGCAACGATATTGATAGCTTCAGCAAAAAGTTTATCCGACGCTTTAATCATCAAATCGGCATTTTTCAAATTTTCTTTGGCAAAGTTAGCTGAATGACATTGCTGACAGATTGCTTCCATCTGCGTCCGTTCCTTGTCCCAGCTTTCCTTATCCAACCTAGCCAGGTTGGCGGCCTTGACCACCTCAAGCCTTGGGGTCGGTTTGCCATCTTTATCCAGTACACCAAGCGCCTGCAGAATCGTCACCCGATATCCCATCCACTCTTTATCAGCTTCAGGCAAGCGGATGGCCAGGAAACCCCAGGAAGTCATCACCCGGTGATCACCTTTTTCCATATGACAATCCTGACAGGTCGGACCGCGATGCGCCTGACGATCGGTATTGTAGGCCGCGCCATGTTTGGAATGAGACCACATTTCCCACTGGGCGTGGTCAAAACCGGTGTGGCAGCTGTTGCAGGCTTCAGGCTGCAGGGCTTCTGCTTTGGAAAAAGCATGACGGGTATGGCAATTCTGGCAGTCCATTCCATACTTGTAATACTTACGTGCTTCATTATCCCTCGCTTTATCATCGGTAACTCCCATGTTGTGACAACCATTACAGCCCTTTTGGCCAGCGATAAAAGCCTGGGGCTGCTGATGGGAAAAACCTGGAAAAGCGGTGATCGGCAACAGGCCCAGGGCATGTTTGCCGCTCATATATTGTTTGGCCTGTTTTGAATGACAGCGCTTACAGGTACTGATGGTCGGCAATTTGACCTTATCAACATCGGCAGCACTCATATGATCTTTGCCATGACATGACTTACAGGTAAGTTTCTTGGCCATTTTGCCACGGTTGAAATCCTTAACAATCCCAGGATTCAACTTTAGGTGACAATCTTCACAGGCCGAAGGCTTGGCCCAGGCGGAGGATAACAGCAAGCCAAAAAACAAAACCGGCAGGACCATAACCACTAAAAAAGATTTCCTCGCACTAATCATTCCATCCTCCATTCATTGAAAAGTTAGGTTGAAAAAGCCAAATTCGGTGGAAACATCAAGCTATTCTTTGAGGGATTCTATCACAATCATGTTAACTAATCATAGTTCGTCGATCTAAATCTGTCAATATGATTCACCAATAAAAAAGGGCAGGACCTGTAAAAAAGTCCTGCCCCCTTTTTTGCCGTTTTTTTATTTACCTGCGACCATAGAAAAATCCGGAAAATCCCCAGCCTGGATCATCCAACCTTGCCCGGAAACGATGACTATCAGAGCATGCCTGTCTTCGCCCTTCGTAAGGCCGCCTGGCGGCATGTTTTGAACAGTTTGGATATTCATGACCCCACCGATTATGTCTTGCCCGATAGATGTCACTGGATGCTTTTCCCTGCAAGCGGTACAAACGCTGCCTTTCCCCCCGGGAAAGCCAGCCATCAGCAAGGAAATGCCGCCTTTGCTTTTGTATCCGGTGTTGTTCCTTCCCAAGGTACCGGGATTCCCTTCTGGTCACCTCACCGCTGCGAACACCTTTAACAATTCTTTTCATCTGCTGATGCTGCCGTTTGGCATATGGTCCATGGGCCTGAGAAATACCCACCTGCAGAAACACCAGAACCAATAGTGTGATTCCACCGATTACTATTTTGTTTCGCATAACAATTCCTCCTTTCAGTCTATTCCCATTTTTGGTATTAGACCGGGGAAAGCTGCATAAAGTTTACACGGACTCCTGTTTCTGATAATTTTGCGGTTGACATACTGCATTATCAGTTGCATATCAAACCAAATAACCATTATAAGGCCGCCACTCTCCCTCCATGAAGCCATTACTCTTGCCTTGCAGGACAGCCCGTTTCTTAACGCTCACAGCGCAGAAGTACGAGGTGCGGTTGAGGGAGAAAAAGCCAGCAAAGGACAATTGCTCCCCCGCTTGGATGCCTATGCCGGTTATCAAAGAACCTCTGACCCCGTGGTCGTCGTCCCCATTAAAGGATTTAACACCACCGCGGTGGAAAAAGCCCTTCCTGCCATCGCCAAGCAGTTTCCAGCCATCGATTTTCAGCTTGCCGATACCCAGAAAAACATTATCACTACCAGCATCTCCAACATGACCGATGCCCTGCGGGATGCGATTATCATGACCATCGCCGTTATTTTTCTCATCCTGGCCAACCTGCGCCTGTCATTACTGGCCGCCATCTCAATCCCCTTCACCTATTGTCTTACCTTTGCGGCCATGTACGTACTTGGTTATGAACTCAATATCGTCACTCTGACGGCGATAATCGTTGCCGTCGGCCTACTGCTGGATGATGCCATTGTGGTCATTGACAACATTGAGCGCCATTACCATACGCTCCAGGAGCCCATCAAAGAAGCGGTACTCAATGGCTTAAAAGAAATCATGCTAGCCGACTGGGCCGGGACCTACACAACGGTGATTGTTCTGTTGCCCATCATGTTCATTGGCGGCTACGTCCAGAAAATTCTGCGGCCATTTACCGTGGTTCTGTCCTTGTCCCTCCTGGCCAGTTATATCGTTTCGGTGACCGTTATCCCAATCCTGGCCCCTTACATCATTCAATCCACCAGCCACCGCTTTGGGAGTTGTGTGTACCCGTCACGTCCCGCTGCGAATGTTGGGGAGGATTCCCTGGAGGCGGTCCTTTGAAGGAATTTCCCGGAAGCGGGCCCTGGGGAGCGCCACGACCACGACTTCTATAGCCATCGCTGATGGTAAAGCCGTCCGGATAGGCATCGTCGGCAGCGATGACGACATGATAGCTGTTATCGGTGCCCATGCTCCTTTCACCGATATTGCCACTGAAAACGGTCGTGTATTGTTCCCAGTCCCGTTGTGAAAACCGTTGTTCGCTTCCCGAAAAACCACCATAGACCACCACCCCTAATTTTTTCAGCAATGCACTTCTCCTTTAATAAATTTTATACCTGCTATGCCGGCCAGGCATCAAAGGCTTGTTTTTCAAGCTGCATACGGCCATCGGTGCCCTTGAAAATATTGATCCAGGCACGCCAGTTTTTTTCATCCAAATCGGGATAATCCAGCCGATAGTGACTGCAGCGGCTTTCAGTCCGCATGATGGAGGCTTTGAGCTTCATTTCAGCGGTAAGAATCATGTTCGCTGTTTCATGCGCTAACCTTAGCTCGTGCATATCAGCAGCCCTGAGCATGGGCATGTGGTGATTCCGCAACTCTTCAATATAGGCCAGTGCCGCTTTCAGGAGGTTTCCTTTCTTTATGTATATTATGAAATTGGGAATCATGATACCTTGCAGTGTTTGCGTCACCCACGCAGGATTGTAACCGGTCTTTCTCTTTAGAGGCGCCAATATCTCTTCCCGTATTTCATTGCGTTTTGCTTTAGAAACAGCCGGCATTTTAATGCGGCTGCAATATTTCGCAGCCGCCCCTGCTGCAACGGCACCCTGCACGGCCGATCCGGCCAATGATGAACCTACCTGGGTGTAGATACCTCCCGACATATATGAGCCCAGGGCATCTCCTGCAGCATACAGGCCTGGAATATTGGATTCGCACTGATCATTAATGGGGACAAGACCTTCTGATTTGTGGATAGCCATACCGGCGGATGATCCGCCCACGAGTGTTCCCCTCATTCCCGGAGGCGCCCCCCCTTCTTTGGGACCATCTCCGCCTCGACCTCTTTCACCTGGTTCTTTACTTCCACCCGGAGGTCCGCTTCGATCAAATTCAGCCAGCGTGAAAGGGCCACCCTCAATTTTCTTCTGCGATTTCATTCCAGGAGGTCCCATTTGGACAGGGTTTCCGGTCATGTAAACCCTATAATTCAAATCAACACCCAGATCATGGTGCACCTCAACACCCGTTAGGCCGGGCTTTCTATCAAACATTCCGTGCCATCCGCCATAACAATCTGCCGCATTTTCAGCCTGACCGGGATGTCCGTCATTCCACTCCTTTCCGGTTACTTTAGCACCAATTTTATAAGCCATAATAGTACCATCGTGGGTGAGGTCGCAGATGGGAAAACCGTTTGGTTTAAATCCGCCTGCCCCCGTACAGAGAATGACACTTTTGGCCGTGAAAAAATGAATCTTGGCCTCATCCATACTGAAACCTGCGGCGCCTGTGATTCTGCCTTTTTCTTTGATAAGATGGGTCAGCATAACCCTTTCCATGATCGGAATTTTCCGCTGGGTAATGGGTTTGCTGAAAGCATTGTTGTAAAGTGGCGAATCAAAGAATCCCCAATCCTTCAATTCTTTTACCCGTGCCAGGGAGTGCTCCGCCATCTGCCGGGTGTACACGGGATTGTTCGTACCCAGGGCAGAGCGGGAAACCGTTTCGACGAACTGATCAAGGCTCATTTTGGCCGTTGCCGGGTCATAAGCGAAAATCCCCTTGGCAAACGGTGTCATCCCGGATGAGCCGAGCCTGCCCTTGGAAACCATCAGGACCCGGGCACCGGCATCATGGGCCTTTACCGCAGCAAAAAGGCCTGCAATACCGCTTCCCACAACCAGCACATCGGCCTCGTTTTCTGCATACGTTATTTTGTCTATATCAATTTCAGGGATATTGGCGCTGCACTCACCGTCTTTTGCGGACAATCCCATGGCAGCCATTGCCGCCAACCCTGCGGCACCGCCGGCTATAGTCATGAATTTTCGGCGGGACATGTCTTTTGGTTTTTGAACTTTTATCATTATCATGTTCCTTTTTTGTTAAATATTTTTGAAGTGTACCGTTTTCCTGTGAGCAAAACGCCTCCTGTGGTCAGCAGGGTAATAAAAATAGACATGGCAATACTTGAATGTCGGCCCAGATCGATGACGTGCCATGCGGCAATAGAACTAAACAGAATTGCCAGAATGCCGTGAAAAACCCGCCATGTCGTATATTTCATGGGCAGCTTTTTACGCGCAAGAGAAGTTATTGTAAGTGTCAGCATGAGACACCATGCAATGATTCCAAGTACAACCCCCTGGCTTGTAAAGGTGGTAATGATCGTGATGAAAGCGTCAAAAGGGGCAACCCCGGACTCAAAAAACCTTGGAACCACCAGAAGAACCGGGTGAAAGAGAAGTACGAATGCGAAGGTATACCCGATGATTTTGTGATATTTTATGACATTGCTCATCTTGAGGTCTTTAACAGCACGCCTGTTTGTCCGTGCCCAAAAAAACTGCCCCATCATCTGGCAAAATGCCAAAATCGTTATCACCGACAGTGATTCCTTGAATAACGTACGCTCCGGGAAATTACCCATTGCCCAGATAAGCAGCGGCATGCCTGTAAAAACCACCACCGACTGTCTAAAAAAATTGCTTTTTATAGTCGTACCCATTGTTTACCCCCATGAGACTACAACCGGAATAGACTTCTCCGGTGAAATGGTGATGGCATCCACAGGACAATACATCCTGCACAAATGACATATCTGGCAATCCGCTGGATACTTGATGAACGCTTTTTTCGTCTTCGGGTCCTGGCGGATCACGTCTGTGGGACAGGTTTTGACACAGGTTCCACAGCCGATACAGCCTTTAATAAGTTTGATGGCCATAATTTTCTATTTTTCCTCCTTTTTAATCTCTGGCGTTGCCCCTCTTCCTGCCGTCAAAATCTCTCCCGGGGGGATTATCAGGGGGATTGTCAGGGCAAAGGACAAGCCGATCGCCTTGCTGCTCACAGGTGCCCGTCACCGTATCCCCATGTGGGCTCACAAATTTTGCCTTATCTCCGGCACATTTTCCTTCGCAGGCCGTATAAGCCTCCGGAGGCGGACCGTGATGCCTTCTCCAGGTTTCTGCGAAGGTATATCATCTCCAAATGCATTGACGGCAATGAGAATTCCCAGTAGAGTGATAACGATGGATGCTTTTTTTGTAATATTCATTGAAAAATCTCCTATAGTTGGTTTTAAAACTCTATCTACTTTATTGTATTGACTTGGTACCCCTCCTGATTTGCCGGAGGGACACCATGCTGGATAGATAATTGACGTTATTCTTTTAAGTCGTTGGAAAGCGATATAAGATCAGGTCGTTCAACCGAACGCTGCCCAAAGATGTGTTTCTTGCCTTTTCTCGGACCTTTTCTTTTCTGATGCATGTCATGCAGCTTCAGCTTTTTGATTTGATCCGCATTCAGAAGCTTTCCAAGGGCCAGGCGTGATTCAATATTCTGGACAAACATTTTTCCCTTTATGTCCGATATCTTTTGCGCCAGTGAGAGAACCGCTGCATTGTCAATGACATCGTTGGAAAAGGCCTTATCCATTTGCAGTCGCAAGCTGTCAAGCTCTGCTTTCAACACCAGACGCTTTTCGCCGAAGGCAAAATGCGCATCGCGGACCTTTTTAGCCTGCTCCGATGTGAGTCCCAGTTTCTGAACTATTTGCGGGTTTCGCCAGATTCCCAGGGCAGACCGGTGATGGCCTTTCCTGTCAAATCCCTTTTCAGGCTTGCAATCACCTGGCGTAAACGCTCCCGCAAAAGCCGGAATGAAAAATACCGTGACCAAAAAAACCATTGCTCCGGTAAAAAATTTTTGCTTAAGATTCGAATTCATGGTGTACCTCCCTTTTTGAATTTGCTGGTTTTCAAGGAATTGTTTCCTCGGTGTTTAACTTAATATAAGTGATAAATGTAAAGAATTTATGTTAATTCCAGGGCAAAATTGTAAAGATTTTGCAAGGTGAGGTGTTCTGGTGTTGGACATCCGGCTGGTCATATCTCCCTTGATAGTCACGGTGCGGCTGAAATAATGATGATAAATCCCAGGACCCTAAGAAAGAGAATGAAAAAGCTCAACATCCCTTTTGGGTTCAAAGACCGACTTCATTTCTATTCCCTAGTTTAGCTACCCTGCACTGGTTTTAGATTTTTTCTTGTCAGGCACTGTCACTCCCCTCCGGGCGGTATCCGGTGCCTTTTCCGTCGACGATCTTGGGAAGAAGGAGCCAGATGCCCAGTATAATGCCGCCGGCCACTGCAGCCAGCAAACCGATGGTGCGGATCTTGTCCGTCCAGTCCAGGGCGATCAACCACATGGAAAAAGCTCCCAGCATAAAATAGATGAAAATCAAAAGCGAGGACGCGGCCCCGGCATGTTGGTCGACCTGCTCCAGAACCAGGTTGTTGCTGGGCGGCCGACTGAGGCCGAACGAGAAAGAAATCACGACCATGGGCAGGGCCAGGCCCAAGGGTCCCGGCAACCATCGCATGAGCATTCCTAAACCGCCTATCAGAATCCCGGCAAAACCGGCGGTCAAAAGTGCCCTTGACCCCACCCGGTGAAGAAGCCGCGTACAGGCAAAGGCTCCCGCCATAATGGCCGCAGCGTTCAAGGCGAAATAATAGCCGAAAACCTGCTCCGACAGCCCCATCCGGGTGATATAAATATCCACCGATCCGCCGATGAAGGCAAAATGCGGCAGCACGACCAGTGACATCATCAGCGCATAGCCCACATACCGGCGGTTGCGAAACAACTGCAGATAGATCCCGGCAGTCTGAAAGACGCCGGTAGTAACCCTTGTTTTCAGGGTTTCCGGCATACGGAATACACCGATCCATCCAACCGCACCAATTACCCCCTGAATAACAAATATCCACTGCCATGAAAACCAGGCCAGTATCCATCCACCGAAAACAGGCGCCAACATGGGTGCCAGGGCCATGATCACGCCAATATAGGCCAGGATTCGTTCCCGCTCGTGCCCCGCATAGATATCCTTGCTGATGGCCAGCACAAGGGCCGAGGCAGAAGCTGCTCCGGCCGCCTGGAATACCCGAAAGACAATCAGGCTGACCACGTTGTCCGAAAGGGCGCAGAGCAGGCTCGCCAGAATGTAGATGCAGATGCCAACCAAAAGCGGCGGTCGCCGGCCGAACCGGTCCGACAGCGGACCATAAAACAAAAGGCAGATGCAGTAGCTGACAAAAAAACCGACCAGCGTCAAATTGACGATGGATAATGGCTGCTGCCAGGTCTTTTGAAGCAGCGGTATGACCGGCAGATACATATCGGTTGAAAGGGGAGGGAAGGCCGATAACAGCGCCAGCAGGAGAAAGGGTCGGTTATTGTTCATTCTGTTTTCAGTTTTCATATAAATACCATCACAATGTATAAATAAAAAAACAGCAGGCGTGTTCCTCTCTTTCCGGTAGGTTGCCTACCGTTTAAGTGTTATGTTCCTGGAGCAGGTTATATGGTGTTGCTGCATACAGCGACATTTTTTCTTTTCCTAATACGGATTGCTTTCATATTCAATGATAAAACCATAAGACCGGCCGGGCGTTCGTTCCTGGCCATATGTACCCACATCATCCATATAATCGCCCCATGTCGCAACGGGTATATTCATTTCGCCAAACCCCATGACACGCTGTCCGTGTCTGGAGTTTCCGGAATCACTGGGTTGCGTATTGCCCCTTGGGTCTTTATCGGTAATGCCGTCATCCAGGTTTTCGGCCCAATTACTATAGTTCCATGCTTCGCCGCTTAACCAACGCCATCCTCCCTTTGGTTCTTCTGAACCAACCGGCTGATACCCGCCTAAAAATGGGCCGATACTGATCTGGTAGTGATTCATTCTGCCAGTTCCCTTAAGGAAGGTCCAAAAATACTTTTCGTCAGAGACCAAATCAAAGACAAATGTATTTTCCTCCTTGTTCGTTAGGGAAACCAGATATCCTCCTGCATCTTGGGCAAGGTAAGCGGCTTGAAACCAGTTAAGATTTCCGCTGGAGATATAGACGGCCTCATAATAGTGGATAACCCCGTTTGAAAAGGTAAAAGACTGCACCGGCTCACGTTCATAGATCACATTGGACGGTAGTTCATTCCAAGTAAAAAATTTATAGGCGCTGGATACATCAAAATCAATGGAGTTGATTGTCACCGTTTGAGTGCTCATAGAAGTTTCACCTATAAAATTGCCATCTATCTTACACCCAACTATTGAATAAAAAAGGAAACCATACAATAGCGCAAACATAGCAATCTTCTCCATTCTCCAGATTCTTTTAGTAAACATATATCCCTCTTTTTGGGTTCTTCGCTACTTCGTGTAGGCTCCTCGGGATATTTTTCCCAGGAGGCTTTAGTGGATTATTTTTACCCACACAAAACAGCGAGGGGCCTCTTTTTTCTTCACATTCAGAACATCGCAAGACGTCATAATGAATTGTAAAGCCCTCTTTCCAAACCGATATGGGTGGCTTGCCGGGAACCACTCGTGACCGTTATTGGCTCGGTATAGCATCAAGCTCTGCCTTCTGCGACTCTCCATGCCCCACCCATTGGTGGATGTCATCGATGAGCAGATACAGGCACGGCACCAGAATCAGGGTAATAACCGTGGCAAAGAGGATGCCGAATCCCAGCGACAGCGCCATGGGGATCATGAACCGGGCTTGGCGGGAGGTTTCAAAAATCATGGGCGCCAGGCCCCCGAAGGTGGTCAGGGTGGTCAGGACAATGGGCCGGAAACGGCGCAGGCCGGAAACACGGATCGCCTCGGCGGGGCTCGCGCCTTCACGCCGCCGTCGGTTGGCGTAGTCAATCAGCACCAGCGAGTCGTTGACCACCACCCCGGCCAGGGCCACGATCCCCATCATGCTCATCAAGCTTAGGTTGTACCCCATCAGCAGATGGCCGAGTACCGCCCCGACAATGCCGAACGGAATGGCGATCATGACGATCAGGGGCTGGCTGTAACTGCGAAAGGGAATCGCCAACAGAAAGTAGATGGCCAGCATGGCCAGGGCAAATCCGCCGATCAGGCTCTGCATGCTCTCTTTCATGTCGGCCTGCCGCCCCTGGTAGCCATAGGTAAGACCGGGATACTCACGGGCCAGTTCAGGCAGGAGGGTGCTGTTGAGGGCGGCCTGCACCTGGCCGGTTTCCCCCATGGGTTCCACGTTGGCGCTCACCGTTACTGTGCGCCGGGCGTCCCGGCGGCTGATACTGGTGTAGGCCCGGCCCCGTTCAACTGTGGCAATCTCGATCAGCGGCACAAAGGTACCGGTCGGGGTGCGGATCATCAGATGTTCTACGTGGTATTCGCTGGTTCGCTCGCTCTCGGGCAAACGCACGCGGACGGTCACCTCGTTGCGGCCCCGCTGCTGGCTGAGGGCCTCAGCACCGGAAAAGGCGTTGCGTACCTGACTGGCCACCTCGGCAGATGTCAGGCCCAGGCTCTGCCCCTCGGGCTTGATGGAAAAATCAAGCTGCTGTTTTCCCGGCGTATAACCGTCGTCAATATCCTTGACGTTGGAAAATTCGGCCAGACCTTCGGCCAGGGCAGCGCTGGCCTGGTCAAGCACTTGGATATCCGAATGGGAGAGTTCAATGGTCAAGGAGGCCCCGGATCCGGGTCCGCCCCCGTCAGACTCAAAGCGCAACGATTCCAGGCCGACCACCGGTCCCAGCTTTTCCCGCCACAACTGGGTCACTTCACTGGTGTTCAACGGTCGCACCCCGACATCGGTCAGGTAGGCTCGCACCTCCACCTGGTTTTCTTCAATCTTGGAAAAAATCCCCTTGAGCAGCTGGTCGCCGCCGTTTTCACTAGCCACAGCATTCATGGCAGCGGACAGTTTTTCCTGAACGGCCGCCACCTTGTCCATGGGACTGCCCACGGGAAGGACAGCGGTTACCTCGGCCTGGTCCGACTCGACCCGGGGCATCAGGATCATGCCGATGCGGCCGCTGAGGGCGTAGCTGAGCACGACGATCAGCACCGTCAGGCAAAGGGCCACGGTCAGGGCCCGCCAGCGGATGCACAGGTCCAAAAAAGGGCCGTAGACTTGGTTTATGAATTGGGTCACCCGCCCTGTGAACGCCTGCTGCCAACGTTGCAGATAATTAGGCGGCAGGTCGGCTGGACGGCGCTTGAGGTGGGCCAGGTGGCCCGGCAGGATCAGCAGCGATTCGACCCAGGAGATGAGAAAAACCGTGATGACCACCAGGGGAATGACCTTCCAGATTTTTCCCATCGTCCCGGGAATAAAGGAAAGGGGCAAAAAAGCCACCAC
>CAYZIS010000049.1:0-15218 GCA_964478545.1 uncultured Thermodesulfobacteriota bacterium | reverse complement strand
TTTGTCCACGATGTCATGGCACTAAAAAGTGTCCACGATGTCCTGGCATTTAACAATTAGCATTTAGCTTTGAAAAAACAAGCCCCTGAGAAATTCGTACCAATCGCTCAGGGGCTTGAAACTTAAAAACAGGAAATTTCTTTCCTCGGCTTATTATTCCATAGAACAATTTAACCTGCCGAAGGCAGCCGCAAAATTTTCCAGGCTGAGACCACTGCCGGCCCCATAGGCGACCACATCCAATCCGTCCACGTCACCATCGTGATCGAAATCTCCCTGGCAGGGAGCCAATATGTTGAGTATAAATCCGCGTTTCTGTCCCTCAACTTCGCTTGTGCCGACAATCTGACCGGAATCGTTAATCTCCAGTGCGGCTTCCAGGATGTCTCCGGGGTTCAGGTCTGTAATCTCATTCAAGTCCTGGATGCCATGGAAGATGTCCAGCATAAAGGCATGTTCAAGCCCGGCGTCATTCCACATCATTCCCACCATCTGTCCCAGGGAATTCATCCCGTAAATCTCTCCGTAAGGGAACTCAATCGGCATGGCCACCGGTATGGGTTCGGCAACCCCCTGATCCAGCCAATAAAAGGGGTGTGATTCACCGTCATCGGCAGTGACATACCCCCCAATGGTGCCATTCTCATTGATCACCGTACCTTGCCATTGATTGAGCAGATAATCAGAGTTGATACCAAGCTCTTTCATGCCGGCTGTTTCATCATGAATAAATGGACGCAGGATCCACTTCCCGCCAAGTAACGTATCAGCAACCCCAACGATTTTTCCCTGGTCTGAAATATAGTAGCCAAGGCTGTAGCCATTTTGATACTGCGGATATTCTGTAGTTAAGGTTCCCAGATCTTGCATCCCCTCTGGTTCACTATGCAAAAATGCGTGATAGGGAATAAACGAGCCGTCATCGTTGGGGATATCTGCATAACCAGTGACCTGGCCCTGGTTATTGATGCTGCGGGCCTCACTGCTATTGCCCCATCGTCCATCGGGTTGAGGTTCCGGGTTATAAATGGAAAAACCGGAACCATCATGGTCCCAGCGAACGGCCCGTTGGAAGCCCTCGGCATTGAATGAATAACCGGCAACCTGGCCGCTGTCATTGATAGCCCAAGTGGCCGTTTGTCCGGACAATGTCGGCAGCATGGCTACCCCATTAACAGGATCCCAGACAATAGCCTGCCGGTCGATATTCTCCTCTGCCACAGGATCGTAGTTGTAGAATTTTCCGACTGCTTGTCCCAATGCATTGATTCCATAGAAAGAACTTCTCTCATAACCCACGGGTGGCTGAAGTATCGTTGTTTCATATATCATCTGAATGGGGATGGTCGAGTCAATGTAAAACGGTCCCTGGTGCGTGGTTGGCCCCCAGTTATGGGCCCGGTCCACGGCCCGGATATGAAAATAATGTCCATTACCATCCGGCAGAGGATCACTGGTGGTCGCGGTTATGGCAGACCTGGAATCTTTGACCATATCAGGCTCTATACTCGGGTTGGTATCCCAGACGAAAGAATACCCGTCAATCCCGAATCCTTCATCCGGTGGCGTTTCCCAGATGATCTTCACGGTATTGTCGCTTGTGGGAGTTTCGGGGGCGGGGAATGCGGAAATGATAGTAACCGATTCCGGCGGGGTGGTATCGGCTAAATCCAATGGCCCGCCGAAAACACCCATATCGTTCCTGGTTCCGTCGGGATCATTATAGTCGTGGGCGGGGTCCCCGGTGTCAATATTGGGAGAACCGGCCAGTAAATGATAATCCCGGCCGGCCGGATCCTCAAATAACGGGTCTTCCGAAACATTTCCCTGGATTCCATTCATGTCTACAGCCGAGGAGTCGGCATTGAAATTTGCAGTATTTCCCCATATATTGTTGTACCAGACCAGTGCCTTTCTTTCTTCGAGCAAGATTGTATAGCTAAACTCAATACCAGTACCATTGCCGGCGATAATATTGGAATCGATGGTCGGCAATGATTGGTACATCCGAAGCAGAATGCCACAATAGCTGTTATTGACAATGGTGTTATTTCTGATGATCGCATTGACGCCGCCATAAGCGTTGGCCTGGCCATCCAGGTAGATTCCGCACCAATTTGAATCAATGATATTTCGGGCAATGTATGGTTCGACTGCCTTGGTCTGGTAATTCACGTATCCATGAATACCGTAATAGTTATCGTAGAGGATGTTTTTGATGATGACCGGGAAAGCACTGGGCGGGTAAGGAGGGCCCGTCGCCCCGGGGACCCCATAAGAGACCGCCTTTTCGCAGTTTGTAATGGTAAAACCCTCGATTACCGAACCGTAGTCCTCACCGGAATGAAACATGACCCCAATGGAACCGTTAGTCGTGCCACCGCCATCGATGGTGGTAGTTTCCGGCCCCTGGTCACTTCTTACGGTAATGGCTTTACCTTGAAAGTCAATGTTTTCAGCATAGGTTCCCGGTGAGACCAGAACGATATCCCCATCCACCGCGGCATCGATCCCCGCCTGAATTGTTGGATATACCCCCGGCACATTTAGTGTTGCCGCCAGGGCCGGAGAGAGCAACCATGACATAATTATGGTCAGCGAAAGTCCCATTAAAAAAATTATCTTTTTCATAAGTTCCTCGTTCAGACTTTGTTGAAGTTTTTTCCTGGATAACAACACAGTATGCAGATGGACACTAATGAATATGTGAGGCCTCAAAAAGCAACTTTTTCCCGGATTTACTCATGGCTTCCCCATCATGTTTACCCCGCTCCCATGCAGTAATATTTTCTTTAGAACTGAATAGCAAGAAGTGAGAATTTTCCATGTTCGCTCCATTCAGCCCACAATCAAATCCTGCGTGATACACCACTTTTGGGCCTTTCTTTGAAAGCCCTAAAATATTCATCATCATGTCACCTCCAATACGTAACAATTGCGTTGTACAAATACGGAATAATGGTGCGGGTTTGCGTTCAAATCAAGTGGTCGAGCTACTCACGATGGCCGATAGATAACTCTCTAATTTTTTTAATGACGACACACCACTTATGTTTTAGCACTTCGGCGTCTGATGGCGACCAGGCCAAGCAGCCCCGAAGCAAGCAACCAGACAGCGCCGGGAATGGGGACAGCTGAGGCGATCGCATAGTTACTTCCATTTTGAAGTATTTGATAATCCACTCCGTCGACGAGAACATTAGCTGACTGATCAGCAAGAACCCAGTTGCCTAAAGTAACATCGATATCAAACGCTCCTATGGTACCCATGATTAAAGAATTGGTCCCTACACCGTCAAAAGCACTGACTATTTTACCCGTAGGAAAATAAGACCAATTCGGAGGGAAACTGGGGGTGAAATCAGCTGGACCAGCTCCTTCCGGCCCAAGAATATCAAATTGAATACCGGCAATATCTGCCAGAGGACCATCAACCGATTCCAAGCTTATAATAGTGGCAGAATATGAAATTTGAGCAAGCGATAAGCACAAGCCGATTGCCAGAAAAATAATTGCCACATAACTAGATGATTTCCTCACCATTTTTATTCTCCTTATATTGAAGTAATTAAAGTGCTAGAGTTTATTCCTCACACATATATAGTCCGCAACATTCACTGAATTGTCGTCGTTGCAGTCCATATACGGTGGAAAATCCGTTGAATTAAGATTGTTTCTTATCGCTATATAATCAGCGACGTTGATGCTTCCATCCGCATTCGCATCCCCCCGCTCACACACAATGACCCCTTTGGTAGTGAAATCCACGACCCCATCCATGGGGGTTCCGCTGGTGGTCGCGAAGTTAACATAGCTGCCACCCCTGCCCAGGGCCAGGGTGATGCCAAAGTAACTTTCAGGATCGGCGACCGGAGTTGCACCACCGTCATTGCGGATAAAAGAAACCTTGCCCAGCAGCACCCGGTCGCCAATGACGCCGGCCGTGGAATCAGCAAGGTCCAGCTTACCGCAGATAAAAATGACGCTGTCGCCCACATTTTCAGGGTCCATGTAAGGATGATTGCTTGAACCGTCGCCCATGAACCAGACATCCTCGTTTTTCTCCACACTGTTCAAGACCAGATAGGTATTGTTGAACGACAGCTTGACGCCGGCGCTGCACAGAGCTTCCGTATCAATATCGACATAAACATAGACGACCAAATCGTTTTCTGTGTAGGACCCCTCGGCATAAACCGTCACCGCCGCTGACACCTTCAGGGCGGAGGCTGAAACCACCAGGGCGATCATCGCGATGGTTATGAACAGAATGATATGTCTCTCGGTAAACCTTTTCATTTGCCCCTCCAACTTTCCGGCGGTTGTTATTAGATAAAAATATGGCTTGATGCCAGATATAGACTTTAATTATTAAGAAAATCAGGCAGCATCTTCCTCACTTTTTGTTCTGTTGAAGACAGGGTGGCAAAATAGATAAAGAGAAGCAAATCCGCTGACCCCTGATAGGCATTAAGGGGCTGATATCGTAAATAAATAAAAAATAGCAAGGTGTATGCCAAACCATCCAGATTTGATTAACTTCTTGATTTCAAAGGTTTTTATTTGGGCTGTAAATAATGGAAGGATTTTTTTGCAGGGTTTTACCTACAGGATGAAAAGTAAGAAAACCTAGTAATGCGCCTAAATAGTTGTCATTTAAGCGTTTTTTTTATGTATGTTTTTTACTTCACTTAATTATTATAATTTTTCAGGCTGGAGTTACCTGTTTTTCACGTTCTTAAAACTAGCGTTACGTCAAGGATGAAATGGCGGGATATCGAGCCCTTTCATCCTTGAACACTAGCTGCGTTCGTTGATAGTTCTGTCAGCAACCGCCTTAATCCCGGCCAAGGAGAAATTGGCAATATGGTCAACTAATCGCTCAATAAATTCCGGAGAAAGGGATTGACCCATGAGGTATTCCAAATCGCTGCGCCTGATGGTCAACAGGGCCCGGCACTGGTTGATAATGCTGATCTCGCAAAGCAACACTTCTTCATCGCTGGCTGTCGCTCCCATAATATTCCTGATAATATTCAGCAGTACCTGCCGCCGGGGCTCAATCAGTTTATGCCAAAGATTGGATATCAACCCGGTGGGATTCGCCAGTTCCATCAGATACAGCCGGGTAAACTCTCCCCGGCTTCCCTGTTCAGTAAAATTCCGGATCAGGGAATGAATAATAAGCCTTAATTGCTCTTCCGGGTCGACACTGTCGACTTCGGAGAATTTGGGGCCAACGCATTTCTCATACGCCTCTTGCCAGGCCTCGGCATAGAGAGTGGCTTTGTCACCAAAATAATAATTGACCGCCGCCACATTAGCCCCGGCCCGTCGGCAGATATCCGCCACACTGGCAGCATGATAACCTTTTTCCGCAAAGACCTGACAGGCCGTGGTTAAAATTCGACGGCGTTTTTCTATCCCATCTTTTCTCTGGGCCATCCCCTCTCCCCTTTCTTTTTTCCTTGACATACTTGCCAAAGTTATTTACCTAATGTTTTCATCTTAAATGGATATTTAAGTTGTTTGCTTGAAATTGTCAAATATTTTTCCAGTAGTATCTGATATACCTCATGCGCCAAGCACAATGTTGTTAATCGTACTCTACTGATATTTTTCAAACCTATCGGAGTCTTCAAGTGATGACCACTACAAACAATTTCCGCTTTTTCCGCCCTTTCTTTCTCCTTTCGGCACTACTCATCACATCTTTTGCCCAGCCCCTGTTCGCCGCTCCTCCCGGCCGCAAGGCTGGACCCCCGCCCTTGGTTAAGGTTGCGATCATCAGCAAGGAAGACGTCAATCCACCGACGGAATATGTAGGTCACGTTGAAGCTATTCAGTATGTTGATCTTCGAGCCCGGGTGGAAGGATTCATCGAACAGGTAAAGTTCAAAGAGGGGGGCAGGGTTACGGGCGGCGAAGTTCTCTACGTTATCGAACCGGCACCCTACCAGGCCAAAGTAAATGCCAACCGGGCTTTAATGGCCCAAGCCGAAGCCATCCTGCAAAAAACCAGCCGGCGGCTTCGACGATTGCAGGCTACCCGACCGGAAAGCATCAGAGCCACCGACATGGACAATGCCGTAGCCGAGGAACTCCAGGCAAAAGCAAAGTTGGAAGAAGCGAAGGCCAGCCTGAAACTGGCCGAACTGGATCTGAGTTACACCGTTATCAAAGCCCCGATCAGCGGCCGCATCGGCCGCACTGCCTACACCAAGGGAAACCTGGTAAACCTCGGCTCCGGTCCCCTGGCCCGCATCGTCCAGCTCGATCCCATCAGAGTCGTCTACCCAATCAGTGAAAACGATCTGCCGGCAATCCAGGTGGCCCTGCATGATGCTGGAAAAGGTCGCACAAATCCCTTGCTGCAGCCACACATCAAGATGGCAAACGGAGAACGCTTCCAGAATAGCGGTCGGATAGATTTTGTTGACAACCAGGTGGACATCAGCACCGGTACCATAGCGGTTTGGGCCAGGTTTGATAATCATGATGAACTACTGCTGCCGGGCCAGTATGTAACCGTCCTGATCAGTAGTAAACAGCCGAACATCATGCCGGTGGTGCCCCAGGCCGCCGTCATCATCAGCCAGCAGGGCCGCTCTGTATTCGTTGTTGACGACCAGAACAAGGTCACCAGCCGTCCGATTACCACCGGGGTGGAAACAGACACAAAATGGGCGGTTAAATCAGGGTTGAAAGCAGGTGAAAAAGTCATTATCCAGGGAATCCAGAAAGTCAAACCGGGCCAGATCGTACGGCTCGATGCCGACAAACCAGCGGCCGGCACCAGGGAGAAATAAGAGATGTTCTCACAGATTTTCATCAACCGGCCCCGGTTGGCGGCGGTCATCTCAATCGTCATCACCATCGCCGGACTGATAGCCCTCTTCAACATCCCCGTAGCCCAATATCCACAAATCACGCCGCCGGAAATCAAGGTCAGCGCCGTCTATCCCGGGGCCAGCGCCCAAGTACTGGCCGATACGGTAGCCGCCCCCATAGAAAAAGAGGTAAACGGTGTTGAAGATATGCTCTACATGTCATCGAGCTGCTCCAACTCCGGCACTTACAGCCTCAGCGTCAGCTTTGCCGTGGGCACCAACCCTGATATCGACCAGGTGAACCTCCAGAACCGGATTCAGCTGGCGACTCCCAAGCTGCCCCAGGAAGTGGTGGCCCAGGGAATAACTGTCCGGCGGCGGTCTTCCGACATGATGGCTGCCATCAGTTTTTACTCTCCCCTGAAAAGCCGCAATATGCTTTTTCTCAGCAACTATGTCAGTGACAACGTCAAGGATGCCCTGGTTCGTCTGCGGGGAGTCAGCGATGTCTATATCTTTGGGGAAAAAGAGTACAGCATCCGCATCTGGATGAATCCGGACAGGCTGACCGCCCTGGGAATGACCGCTAAAGATGTTATTGACGCCATTCGCCAGCAGAATATCCAGGCTGCCGTCGGCTCCATCGGCCGGGAACCGGTGGCTGCCGGCCAACAGGTTCAGTATACCCTGCGGGCCAAAGGCCGACTCAATGATATTGAAGATTATAAAAATATTGTTATCCGCCGCAATATACAGGGCGGGCTGGTGCGGATTCGTGACATAGCAAAAGTGGAGCTGGCGGCCAAGACCTACAGACATCAGTCCACCTTGAATGGCAGCCCGGCGACAACCATTGCCGTTTATCGTTCCACCGGCGCCAATTCCCTGGATACCATGAGACAGGTCAGGGCTGAGCTTGAACGGCTCAAGAAGCGGATGCCTGATGACATAGAATACCAGGTTATCCTTGACACCACCAAGTATGTCTCGGCCGCCATCCATGAAATTGAGTGGACCCTGGCCATCACCTTCCTGCTGGTGCTCTTGGTCAACTATGTCTTCCTCCAAGACTGGCGGGCCACCCTGGTACCCACGGTTACCATCCCGGTTTCACTTATCGGCACCTTTGCAGTGCTCCTGGCTTTAGGGTACAATGCCAATACTATTTCCCTTTTTGCCCTGATCATGGCCATTGGCGTCGTCGTCGATGATGCCATCGTCGTGGTGGAAAATGTCTGCAGGCTGATACAGGATGAGGATTTGCCGCCCAAAGAGGCTGCCATCCGTTCCATGAAGCAGGTTACCGGTCCGATCATTGCCACCACCCTGGTCCTGCTGGCCGTCTTTGTGCCGGTTGGCTTTATGCCCGGGATTACCGGCAAGCTCTATAAGCAGTTTTCAGTCACCATCTGCACCGCGGTCCTGATCTCGACCATCTGCGCCCTGACCCTGAGCCCGGCCATGTGCGCCGTTCTGCTGCGAAAGCCACGGCTCGCCCGCCGGGGTCCCCTGGCCTGGTTTAATCGGGCTCTGGAAAAATCCCGCAATTTTTATGTCGCCGGCACCGCTTTTCTGATCCGCCACCTGGTCATCGGTTTACTGCTTTTTGTCACCATTATCGGCAGCACCTGGTTCCTCTTTTCCAACCGCCCCGCCAGTTTCCTGCCCCAGGAAGACCAGGGATATTTATTTTTTGACGTGAAGCTCCCAGAAGCTGCCTCCTTGGGACGAACCGGCCAGGTAATGGCAAAGATCACTGGGGAAATCAAAAAGGTTGGGGGGGTACAGGATGTTATCGGGGTCAGTGGCCACAGTATCCTCAGCGGTAATGCCAACAATGTCGGCCTGGGCGTCGTTATCCTCTCCCCCTGGGATCAGCGTCAATCACCCGATCTGCAACTGCAAGCCATCATCGGCCGGATCCAGGGGAAACTGGCGGCCACCTCCACGGCCAACAGTTTTGCCTTTGCCCCGCCGCCCATCAGGGGTCTGGGCAGTACCGGCGGCTTTGATTTCCGCCTGCTGGCCCTGGAAGGCCAAAGTCCCCGGGAACTTTCCGGGGTCACCATGGCCCTGATGATCGCCGCCAACCAGGACCCGGCCCTGAAGCGAGTCTTTTCCACCTACACGGCCAACACCCCACAGGTGTTCATCAATATTAACCGCACCCGGGCGGAATATCTGCAGGTACCGGTCAGCCGCATCTTTTCCACCCTGCAGGCCCAGCTTGGTTCCGTCTATGTCAATGACTTCAACCTGCACGGCCATACCTACCAGGTTAAAGTTCAGGCGGAAGCCCCCTATCGCGATACCCTGGATGATATTCAAGGGCTTTACGTCCGCAGTGATGATGGGAATATGGTCCCGATGAACAGCCTGGCAACCCTATCCATAATTCTCGGGCCCCAGACCGTCAAGCGTTACAACCAATATGCCAGCGCAAAGTTCAACGGCAGCGCAGCGCCCGGTTTTGCCTCAGGCCAGGCGATGGCGGCCATGGAGCGCCTGGCGGCTAAAATATTGCCACCTGGCTACGCTTATGACTGGTCGTCCATTTCCCTGCAGGAGCGAAGTGCCAGCGGCCAGGTGATGGTGCTCTTTGTCCTGGCCCTGCTCTTTGGCTATCTTTTCCTGGTGGGACAATATGAAAGCTGGAACATCCCCCTGTCCATCATCCTGTCGATCCCGGTAGCCACGTTGGGAGCATTATTCGGCTTGTGGATAGCTCACTTGTCGCTGAGCATCTACGCTCAGATTGGGCTGGTACTGCTGGTGGGGCTGGCGGCCAAAAATGCCATCCTCATCGTTGAATTTTCCAAAGACCGGCGGGAACAAGGATTATCCATTTACAAAGCTGCCCTTGAAGGAGCACAAATCCGTTTCCGGCCGGTCCTGATGACCGCGTTCACCTTTATTCTGGGGGTCGCACCCATGGTGATTGCCACCGGCGCCGGCGCCGGCAGCCGCCGGGCCATCGGCACCACGGTATTTTCCGGCATGCTTGCCTCGACCACGCTGGGAATTTTCCTGATCCCGGTACTCTACTATATCTTTCAGCAGGCCCGGGAAAAGGGCCATGCCTGGAGAACCAGGGGGAAAAAGAAATAACATAATTTCTCAGCAATTTATTCTGGCAATACAACTTAGAAAGTTAACTTTCTAAGTTGTAAAAAAACAGCCCTGCCTGTCGGCAGACACGGCTACGAGCCAAGCCCGAACATCCTGATAATATATTTTGGTAACACAAGTCAGAAAGTTAAAATTGACAAAATCAAAGGCCGATGTTTAACATAAAAATGCGGACATTACGTTCCATAGCCAAAAAAGGTTATCGGATAAAAGTGATGTAGGATGAAATTATCATGCAAAATCCAGCGTTAAAATACTTCCACAAAAAATTGCCCATCAACGGAAGAAGTTTTTGCCGATCAATCCTGCCAGCTCTGGTTATCGCCTTCTGTCTGAGCGGATGTTTTGCGGTAGGCCCCGACTATATGGGGGTCAAAACCAAAGCCCCCAAAGCATGGCATACAACTTTACAGGGCGGACTTACCAGCAGTCTGACTACACCCGAAACATTGTCACAATGGTGGAAGGTTCTGGGTGACCCCCAGCTTGAAAGCCTTGAAAAAAGAGCAATCCAAGGAAACCTGGAGCTGAAAAACGCCCGGGCCAGAATCCGTGAAGCCCGGGCCCTGCGGGGAATCAGCAAGGCTAAACTTTTCCCCAGCATCGATGCCACCGGAAACATAAGTAATCATCGCAGCAGTGAAAACAATGGCCTGGGACATGAAGGGAGACTCTATGCGGCCGACTTTGATGCCGGTTGGGAACTGGATATTTTTGGCGGAACGCGCCGGGCCATTGAAGCTGCCCAGGCTGAGATAGAAAGCAGAGAGGAAAACCTGCACGACGTGCTGGTCAGCCTGCTGGCCGAAGTGGCACTCAACTACGTAGACGCGCGTACCTATCAAGCCCGCCTGGCGGCAACAAAAGGAAATATCGCCGTCCAGCAGGAAACCTATGAGCTGAATCGCTCACTGCGCCAGGCAGGCCTCATTGATGAACTGGCCCTGGAGCAATCACTCTACAACCTCGAGCACTCCCGCTCCCAGATCCCTTCTTTGCAAACCGGCCTCGAGGCAGCCAAGAATCGGCTGGCGGTCCTGCTGGGTAAAAAACCCGGGGCGGTACACCCGGAACTGGCTGAGGAAAAAGCTATCCCAGCAATCCCGCTTTCGGTAGCCGTCGGCATCCCGGCCGAAACCCTTCGTCACCGGCCCGATATCCGCCGGGCCGAGCGTAATCTGGCAGCCGCTACCGCCCGCATCGGGGTGGCTACCGCGGATCTCTACCCGAAATTTCGTTTAAGCGGTACCATAGGCCTTGAATCCATTTCCTCCGAAGATCTCTGGCAATGGGCCAGCCGCAGCTGGAATTTCGGACCAGGCGTTTCCTGGAATATTTTTGATGCCGGAGCCATCCGCCGCAATATCGAGGTACAAAACGCCCGCCAGGAACAGGCCCTGATCACCTATGAAACCACCGTCCTCCAATCCCAGGAAGAGGTGGAAAATGCTCTGGTAGCTTACGCCAAAGAACAGCAGCGGCGATCAGCCCTGGCCAAGGCCACCGCAGCTGCCAAACGGGCTGACCTGCTGGCCCGGGACCAGTACCAGGCAGGCCTGGTGGATTTCAATGATGTCCTTGATGCCCAACGCTCTCTGCTTTCATTCCAGGATGAGCTGGCCCAAAGCAGCGGCGTGGTAACTGCCAACCTGATCCGCCTCTACAAAACCCTCGGCGGCGGCTGGAAATCGCTGGAATCGGCAGAGGATAGCTATTGAATTCTCAAAGCTGCTAACGGAGAAAACTATGCTCTCATATAAAAAAGCTCTCATCATTCTAGATCAATACGGGGAAAATGCATCATGGACCAGGCATTGTCTGGCTGTGGCTAATTTAGCATCCGTTTTTTCTGAACTCTTGGCAGACAAGACAGCTATTGATACTGAATTTATCCGTTCCGCAGCGCTCTTGCATGATATTGGTCGGTACGTAACCCATGATCCAATCCTCCATGGGGTGGAAGGTTACAAGCTATTAACGAAGCTACATCACCATAAAGAAGCATTTGTCTGTGCTTCACATATTCTCTATGGTCTCAATCGCCGAGAGGCGATCCAATACGGTTTGCCGGACAAAGATTTTATCCCCATTTCTTTTGAAGAAAAGCTGATACCTCTTATCGATTTCATGGTTGAATTTGATAAACCTACCACATTAAACAGCCGTTTTTCATCTCTGCGCAAACGCAACATTGGTAATGACTATTTTTTGGTAAAACTTGATGAGGCCGAAAAAATTGCCACTTCATTGTTGCTCGAGGTCAAAGAAAAATTCGGCATTCCTTTAGAAGATGTTGCCTTGCAAACCCAGCTCCAATAAGATCTTTCCCCTGTCGAGATTGAATAAATTTCTCAATACAATTTGCAAAGGAAAACTACAATGAAATGCGATAAATGTGAGACTGAATGCAGTGAAGATGAATTGATTACCCATGGCGGCCAGCGGCTTTGCGAAGACTGCTACATGGATAGCGTCTCACCGCTGAAGGCCTGCGACCCCTGGGCGGTTCATTCGGCCAAGCAGGAAGCCGGGAAATCAGAGGTTCATTTACTTCCTATCCAGAAAAAAATGCTGGAAGCTATTAAAACCCAGAAAGCAATAATACCTGAACTTCTGACCGAACTGCTGGACATTACGCCCCGTGAACTGCAGAGAAACTTTGCCATCCTCAGGCATATGGAACTGCTCCGTGGCTTTAAAGGCGAAGATGGCAAGGTATATTGGACGCTGTTTGAGTCATAGCTGCCACCTAAGTTAAGCAATCAAATGAGCGCGCTTCCCGGAATAATAAAGCCATGAAGACATGTTCCATGGTCGTCCCCCACTGCAACAGGCCAAAGACCAGCAGCGGGCCAAGCATGGCTCCGGCGTGATCCAAAGTACACTGGAAGGAAAGCACGCCCTCGTATCTGTTCATCAGTGTTTGATGCAATCAACGCGTCCCAGGTGCGGTACGAAGACCCTTGCCCACCCGATCCAGGAATCGCAACACCAGCACCCAACTCCAACTCAAAGCAAAGCCGATCAACGGCCGGGAGGTATTGGAAACTGTGTAGCCACCCACAATAAGTTTTTTGGCATTCCAGCCACGGTCTGCCAGCCAGCCGGAAACCAGCTTGAGAATACTGGCTGTTGCCTCGGCCAGACCTTCTATCAAACCCACGATGGCCGGACCAGCGCCTAGCGTTGCGGTCAGGAAGAGTGGCAGCAACGATGTGATCATCTCGCTGGCGGTATCGTTTAAAAATGATACCATTCCGAGAACAACAACTGTTCGTGGAACAAAGCTTTTCATGGAATTAATCCACCCGAACCCCTTATGTTTGCCTAAGATCTCCATTCAATATCGATACTGCCCAGTCGCTCACGGCCTTCAGCGGCAGAGTGACATAAAAAGATCCTTTGCGAGAATTAGCCGGTTGCAGGGAAGCCATATAGTGCATACTCAAGCCGATGGGATCAGGCACATACACAAAGCCTCGCGGCATATTGTAACCAAAGCGCATTTCCAACGCCGCACTTGCCTGAGTAAACAGATTGCCCACCCCAGCATTACCGTTTATGGCCGTATCGACAGAGAAACCGGCAGGATCACCCCGGCACCAGATCTTTTGTTTGCACGTTTAATTGAAGTTGATCACCTTTCCACCGCTTCGTTGGCTCCCTTCTGTCCGTGGGCGCTGTTCCCTGTCTCCGGTTTAAGGTCTCCGGATTCACCACCCCCGCCCAGAACCGCATAAAGTTGCACCCGGTTGGCAACCCGGGCCAGGCAGAGCGAGATCAGACCCTGTTGGGCCGCAAAGAGGGATCGTTGCGCGTCAAGAACGCCGAGATAACTGTCAATCCCCTTTGTATAGCGTTCATTGGAGAGACGATAGGTTTCAACTGTAGCATTGACCAGAGATTGTTGCGCTGATACCCGCTGGTCCACTGTCCCCCGGACGGCCAGGGCATCGGCCACTTCCCAAAAAGCGGTCTGGATTGTTTTTTCATACTGGGTCAGGATGATTTTCCGATCAGCCTTGCTGACTCGCAGCGCGGCCCAGATCCGGGCATCAAAAATCGGCATGACAATTTGGGGCGCAAAATTCCAGGTACGGGAGCCGGAGCCAAAAAGTCCTGAGAGCTCATCACTTGCGGTTCCGATCGAGCTGGTCAGTGAAATACGGGGAAAGAAGGCGGCCCGGGCCGCGCCAATATAGGCATAGGCCCCCTTGAGTCGATGTTCCGCTGCCATAATATCCGGCCGCCGCAAAAGCACTTCTGAAGGCAGACCTGGAGAAATATCCCCAGGGGGGCTGACACTTGCCAGGTCAGGGGCAAGAAAATCTTCCGGCACCAGGGAACCGGCCAACAGGTTTAAAGCATTTTGGTCCTGGGCCACCATTTGCGTGTAGCTGGCAACGTCTCCACGAGCCACGTCCACCGGGGTTTGCGCCCGGCGCAGATCCAGTTCGGTGGCGAGACCGACTTCGTATCGCCGCCGAATTAAATCGTAAATTCCCTGCTGAGTTTCAAGGGTAGACCGGGCCAGTTTAAGCTTTTCCCGGTCAGCGGCCAAGATGAAATACGCTCTCGCGACCTCAGACACCAGCGCAATCTGGGCGCTGCGGCGGGCCTCATCAGTAGCCAAATATTCTTCCAGAGCCCGTTCTTTCAGACTGCGAATACGACCGAAAAAATCGATCTCCCAGGAAGCAACACCCAGGTCTACTTTATACTGCTCGATGATCAATGATTCCGGAAAGCCCATGACATTTGCAGGGATCCGTTGTTTGTTTTCGCCTCCTGAAACGTTTATCGACGGGAACAACTCGGCCCGCTGAACGCCATACAGCGCCCGAGCCTTTTCCACGTTCAAGGCGGCAAGCCGCAGGTCACGGTTGTTGTTCAGGGCCATCGCAATAATCTTTTGCAGCTTTTGGTCGGGGTAAAATTCCCGCAGGCTCAGGGCCGGGGCGGTCGGCGCTCCGGACATGACCTGGTTGTCTTTGTAGGCTTCACCCTGCGGCCACGCCTCCGGGATGGGGGCCGGGGGCTGCAAATAGTTTGGGGTTAGAGAGCAACCCCCTACTAAAACCAGGGCTGTGCATATAAACAGGATACGTTTAATCATATCATTTCACCTTCTGAGAATCGGAGACCGTAACCAAAGATTCAGATCCATCTCCTTTTCGTTTACCCATGAACATTTTTGACACCAGGACAAAGAACAGGGGAATAAAAATGAGGTCGATAAAAGTCGCGGAGAGCATACCT
>CAYZIS010000048.1:0-16656 GCA_964478545.1 uncultured Thermodesulfobacteriota bacterium | reverse complement strand
TTCTTGATTTTACAGTATTTTCAAATATTGATTATATGATTTTTACGAGGTCTGTCAGCATGGGATGGCAAGACCTTTCCCGGCTTTACCGAGCTTCAAGAACAGGAACCGGCCGAACGGGAAAACTATACCTGAAGCACATCATGGAGTCAAAATAATTGCAGGTTATATTATTCCAAAAGATTTCATACCACTATGAAAAGTTTTTCTTGCTATAATTTTCGATGCTTATTATATATAATTTATAAGAATAATGATATATAAATTGAGGTGGATATGAGAACATTAATTGATATACAAGATGAGCTCATGGAAGAGCTCCTGCTCACGGCCAAGGTCAAAACCAAGAAAGAAGCGGTAACCATGGCAATAAAAGATTTTTTGAAGCGGAAAAAAAAAGAACGTCTTGCGGAACTTTTAGGCCACTATGAATTCGGCTATGGTCAAAAAGAGTTGGAAGAGATGCGCCGCGATGGATAGAATCATTATTGATACATCCGCCTGGATTGAATCCTTCCGTCCCCGGGGAAATAAAACCGTTCGGGAGCTGGTGAAAAAACTGCTGAAAGATGCGGTCATACTCATGCCCGGCATTATCAGGACTGAGCTTTTGCGAGGAACCAAAAACAAAAAAGAGTTCAAACAACTGTCCAACCTTTTAAGTGGACTGGAATATCTGCCGGCAGATGATTTATTCTGGGAAAAGGTGGCACAGTTTTCATTTGATTTATTCCGGGCGGGGGTTACTGTCCCCTTGACGGATACCTACATTGCCCTGCTGACCATGGAAAACAAAGCAAAGATTGTCCATTGTGACCACCATTTTGACCTGATTGCCAAAAAATCTCCCCTCGACATTTTTCATCCTTCAGGAAAATAAGCATCGTGGTCAAACATTTCCCCGCAGGGAAAGTGATATCCGGCGACGTTCATGATCGACATCCAGTACCGTCACCACCACCCGCTGCTGGACTTTGACAATCGCGGCTGGATCTTTCACAAAACCATCAGCCAGCTGACTGATATGCACCAGACCATCCTGATGGACGCCGATATCCACAAAGGCGCCGAATTTGGTGACATTGGTGACCAGACCGGGAAGCCGCATCCCCTTTTCCAGATCTTCGAGGCGTTCAATTCCCGCAGCAAAGGAAAACGGCTCATAGCGCTGCCGGGGGTCGCGGCCGGGACGGGCCAGTTCCGCCATGATATCATCAAGGGTCGGCAGACCAACCGCAGCCGAGGCATAGCGCTTGAGATCAATCTTTTGGCGCCGCCTTTCATCGTCCATCAGCATCAATTCTCCCAGCGAACAGCCACTGTCTTTGGCCATACGATTTACCAGGGCATAACGTTCCGGATGGACTGCGGTGGAGTCAAGAGAGTTTTCACCGTCCCGGATGCGGATAAAACCGGCCGCCTGCTCAAATGCTTTGGGACCCAGGCGGGATACTTTGAGCAGCTGCCGTCGGGAACGAAACGGGCCGTTTTCATCGCGGAAGTGAATAATGTTCCGGGCCAGGGTCGACCCCAGCCCGGAGACATAGGCCAGCAGTTCACGGCTGGCAGTATTGATTTCCACCCCGACACGGTTGACACAGCTTTCCACCACCTCATCCAGCCGTCGTTTCAGCTCCCCCTGGTCGACATCATGCTGATACTGGCCGACACCAATGGCTTTGGGATCAATTTTCACCAGTTCCGCCAGGGGGTCCTGCAACCTCCGGCCGATGGAAACCGCACCGCGGACGGTAAGATCATGATCTGGAAACTCCTCCCTGGCCACCGATGAAGCCGAATAAATCGATGCTCCCGATTCATTGACCATCGCAATAATGATGGTTTCCGGCAGGCCAAGTGACCTGACAAAAGCCTCGGTTTCCCGACCAGCGGTGCCATTGCCGATGGCAATGGCTTCAATAGCATAGCGCTGGCACAATTCCTTCACCGTGGCTGCGGCCTCAACAATTTTTTTTGCTGAATGAGTAGGATAAATAACCTCGTGATGTAATAATTTCCCCTGGGCATCGAGGCAGACCAGCTTGGCACCGGTGCGAAACCCCGGGTCCAGAGCCAGGAACCGCTTCTGCCCCAGGGGCGGGGCCAGTAGCAATTGCCGCAGATTATCGGCAAAAACAGTGATGGCTTCACGCTCGGCTGCCTCCCTAAGCGCCTGGCGGATTTCATTTTCAAGGGCCGGGACCAGTAATCTCTTGTAGCTGTCAGCTACCGCCTCAGCAACCTGGCCGCTGCTCTGGTTGTCACCCCGAACAAAACGCTGCCGCAACCGGGAAAGGGCCACCTCGGCCGGCGGCTGAACGGCAACCCGCAGAAACTTTTCCTTTTCGCCCCGGAGGATGGCCAGCAACCGATGACCGGCAATCTTATGAACTTTCTCCCGCCAGTCAAAATAATCCCGGAATTTCGCCCCCTCACCTTCTTTTCCTTTCACGACTTTGGCAACGATCTCACCCTGGCGGGCAAAGAGCTTCCGCAAAGCCGCGCGGCTAGCGGCATCCTCACTCACCCACTCCGCCATGATATCCCGGGCACCGGCCAGGGCTTCTTCGACTAAATTAACCCCTTTGTCCGGTTTGACAAAAGGGGCTGCAGCTGCATGAGTATCCGCTATTTTTTGTTCCAACAGCAGCTTTGCCAGGGGCTCAAGGCCCTTTTCCCGGGCCATCAGGGCCCGGGTCCGCCTCTTCTGCCGATAGGGCAAGTAAACGTCTTCAAGTTCAACCAGGGTTTTCGCCGCCAGCAGATTTTGTTCAATCTCCTCGGTCAGCAATTCACGCTCAATAAGCGATGCCAGCATCGCCTGGCGCCGTTTTTCCAAACCCGCGAGTTGTTCCAGTCGATCCCTGACATTGGTAAGCACTACTTCATCGAGGAAGCCGGTGGCCTCTTTACGGTAACGGGCGATAAACGGGATGGTACCACCGTCGCTCAACAGTTTTTCGACCGCTTCTACCTGGCTGCGTTTCAGCTGCAGCTCGACGGCAATAACAGCAGCAAAATCCCTTTGCAAAGGCTGTGAAGTGACTGACTGCTGATCTTTCGATTGCGGAACCAGAATCTCTTTATGGATTTTCATTTTGAAAATTTCCCCTGCTTTTGTTTGCCATTACCATTATGCTGCATTATTCTTTTGATGAAAGCAGTGAAAGTTAGCTGCTTTTCAAAATCCCAACAACCGACGGGCGTTCCGGTAAAAGATGTTTTCCAGGGCATCTTGGCTGAGACCAAGGCGGGCAAGTTTTCAAATCAACCAATTTAGCCCTTGCAAAAATCATCAACTGCCATTATGAGGTTATCATGGCACGAATCAAAATCAACCTGCCGGAAAGGTTTATTTTTTCCACCGAAATAAAACCACGGATTACGGACATCAATTATGGCGGCCACTTGGGAAATGATGCCTTACTGGCCATTGTTCACGAAGCCAGGGCTCGTTTTCTGGCTGCCCACCAATGGAGTGAAATGGACATCGATGGCCGCAGCCTGATCATGGTCGATGCCGCCATCATATACCTGACCGAAATTTTCTATGGTACAACGCTGCACCTTGAAATAGCGGTCACCAATCTCAGCCGCATTGGCTGTGATTTTGTTTTTCGTTTATCCGACAAAGAAAACGGGCAGGAAGCTGCCAGGGTAAAAACCGGTATCGCCTTTTTTAATTATCAGAAAAGGAAAGTGGCCAGGATGCCGGATGTTTTCAGGCAACTGATTGAGCAGCAATAGACCCACATCCATCTACACTATTCCCAACATCATCTCTTCAAGTTCCTCCAACGTCTCAACCGCCGGCGCATCAGCCGGCTGGTAACCAAAACCGATAAAGGGAATCCCGGCAGCCCGGCTGGCCCTATAATCCAGATCAGAATCACCAATATATAACGCGGCTTGCGGCTTAATCTGAAACAACTCCAAAGCCCGGTGCAGCATATCAGGATGAGGTTTGGGACGTGGCACATCACCGGCAGTCACTGTATGCTGAAAGTATGGTTGAAGCTGAAAATGGCGGCTGACCAAAGCCATGGTACCAGTACGGTTGGTGGCAATTCCCAGGTGATAGCACCCAGTTAGACGGTCCAATACTTCATGAAGCCCCGGCTGAGGTTCCATCAGAGGAATGAATTGCCGGTAATCGACGGTCCTGGCATAAGCCAGAACCTCCTCATAAGGCTGTCCCCGGCCAAAGAAATATTCAAATACCTGGTGGCTGGAATAGGTATGGAGAATCTTCAATCGTTCTGAATCATCGACGGCAACCACCGGCAGGCTGAAAAACTCGAAGATGTGGTTATAAAAAGCCAGATTGGCAGCCTCGCTGGCAAACAATACTCCGTCACAATCAAAAATAATCACCCGGGGCGCAGCTTTAACCATCATTTTTCACTCCGGGACAAGAACTTCTCATCTGACCACCGGCCACTTGGCCGCCTACGGCCATGGCGATGAAAATCGGAATAAAAGCGTAGCCCAAGCCTAAGCTCAGGCGCAGGAGGATGATCAGGGGTATGGACAGGTGGACATACAAAAACCAGGCAGGCGAAAACTTTCGGACTCCGGCCCGCAGATATCCCAAAGGAATATTAGCGCCAAAAGCCACCAGGGCCACCAGGAAAATTCCCTGCCAAAGAGGTAAATGCCAAGCATGTATCATTCTATCATTGCCTTTTTTGTCGATTCAGTTTTTCGTAGGCCTCGATCTGCTCCGCAAAACTCAGTTTTCTGGTGCGGCAGCCGCGGCCGTCAGCACACTCTCCCCGGCATATGCGGCAGCGGTCATCACTGCACCACTGGCAGAAACGGCAGTCAGCACAGGGGTATTTCTGCTTTTTCGCTGTTATCATGTTCGGTTTATCAACCACGCTGAAAAAACTCCCGGGCCAGCTCGACAATTTTCTCTCTTGGCTGGTATTCCAAGGCCTGCATGGGAAGCGATTCTCTCAATTTAACACCATAATTTTTAGTAACAATCCGGTCATCGGTAATCACCACCAGCCCCCGGTCCTCCTGGCTGCGGATCAAGCGACCAACTCCCTGTTTTAAGCGAATAGCCGCCTGGGGCAGGGCATAATCCCGGAAAGGATCACCACCCTGGGCTGAAATGAATTCAGAGCGGGCCTGAACCACCGGCTCGGTGGGCACTTTGAACGGCAGGCGGACAATAACCAGAGTTTCCAGTGCCCGACCCTTGACGTCCACCCCCTCCCAAAAACTGGCGGTGGCCAACAGCACCGCCGCCGGATTATTTTTAAAATCATGAAGCAATTTATGGCGCTGGCCTTCACCCTGCTGAAAAAGCAAAAATCCCTGACCGGCCAGCAGCTCCCGGCAGCGCCTGGTCACCTGGTTCATCATCGCATAGGAAGTAAAAAGAACCATGGTCCGACCGCCCACCGTTGTAATCAGTTCAGCCAGAAAGATGCTCAGCTGATCCCGATAATCTTTCTGGTCGGGCGTTGGCAAATCCCGGGGAATAAACAGCCGGCAGTTTTTCCGGTAGTCAAAGGGGCTGTCAAGCAGCATGGTTGCAACCTGGTTAGCCGCCGGCAATCTCGAAAGGCCGGACCTTTCCAGAAAGTAAGCAAAATCGCGGCCCACCGCCAGGGTGGCCGAGGTCAGGATCACCGTTTCCAGGCGGGTATAAAACTTTTCAACCAGCACCATCCCCACATCCAGAGGCGCCATAATCACCTTGAGGTTCAACCGTCGTCCACGACTGATTTCAACCCAATATATGAGGCCGGGATCCCTTTCATCCGCCAGGAAAAATCGGCTGAACACTCCCACATACTGCCGCAGTCGATTGCTGACCCCCCGTAGTTCCGCCAACAGAAAATCAAAGATTTCCACCGGCAGGATGCCGTCCCGAATGCCCTCCTCTATTCCTTTGTCCAGGCTTGACAAAGCGCTGAACAAGGGCACGAACAATTCTCTCAGCTCCCGGGCCAGCGGCATAACCTCACTTTGCCAATATTCCGTGCCACGGTCGCTTTCCGTTATCCTCCTTTTGTAGGTTCCGGGATTATTCCGTTTTTTTTCCGCCTCAAGCTGGAGAAAGGCGGCCTGCCAGCGGCTGAAAAAATCTCCCATTTCCCCGGCAATAAAACCCACCGCCGGCAGGATATCCGCGTCCAGACTGACCAGCAGATTTTCCAAAAATTCATGCTGATGTTTATGAAGGGTTTTCTGCAGTCGTTGATAGATACGGGCCAGAACACCGGAATTGGTCCGTTTGCGATGCGCCAGGCGTCCCAGCACCCGGGTCAGGCCAAAGCGGGAAGCATTTTCACCCAGATAACCGGTGGCTACATCTTCCAGGTGATGGGCTTCATCAAGGACCACCGCCTCATACTTGGGCAGCAGGCCAAAACCCACCGGCAGACCCAGGTCGGCAAACAGAAGATGATGATTGACAATCAGCAATTGAGCGGTAGCCGCCCGGCGGCGGGCCTGATAAAAAAAACAACTTTCATAATGGGAGCATTTGGCCCCCAGGCAGATATCCGCCTCGCTGTTGCACAATTCCCACACATCATGGGGCGGCATAATCGGCAAGTCAGCCAGACTGCCGTCACTGGTGGTTGCGGACCAGGAAACAATTTCCCCCAAAAAATCACGTTCCTGCTTTTCCAGGCCCGGCAGCAAAGCTGAATCAACTCCCAGCTCGTCAATTTTACGCCGGCAGAGATAATTTCCCCGCCCCTTGACCAGAGCCGCCTTTACTGGAATATCCAGATGGTCGGTAAGCAGGGGCAGATCTTTCCGCAATAGTTGTTCCTGGAGGTTGATGGTATTGGTGGAAATCACCACCCGTTTTTCATTTGCCAGGCTCCAGAGAGCAGCAGGAATCAAGTAGCCAAGGCTTTTGCCCACCCCGGTTCCGGCTTCGATCACCACTATCCCGCCCTGGTTGAAAGCCCCGTTCACCGCCATAGCCATCTTTTCCTGGACCAGGCGATATTCGTAAGACGGCATCCGTTCCGCCAGCCGGCCACCGGGCAGAAAAAAATTCCGCACCTGATCAGGATCGACCAATTCCGGCTTTGCGGTTCCCAGAGGTTCAACCACCGCGTAGACTTCAGTAACCTGGTTGTTGATAATCAGACTGCCGACCCCCTGGGAACCCAGTTCAGAAGCCACCATAATATCCGCTGCGGATGGAGTCAACTTCCCGGATGGATGATTATGAATCACCAGGTCACCGGCCTTGACCACGTTCATCAACGCCGCGGTCATCTGCCGGTTGCCACGGCTTAAGACCGATGCTTTGACCACCAGCCGCTGCCGCTCTTCCCAATGGCCATGAAAAAGCACTTCGTTGCCGTTGCCGGAACTGATTTGCCGGCGAATAAATTCTATCACCGGAAGAGAAAAATACTGTTGGGGATGGGATGGCGGTAGGCTTGTTTTAATTTCAGGCATAGGCAATAGTGAAACCGTCAAACTCGCCCCGATATTCCTGCAAATCGAAGCTCAGATCAGTCACCCGGGCCATGGACGGTCCCCGGCGACACCAGGAAAGCAGTTTTTGCAGCTGCTCTTCTTCACCTTCGGCAACAATCCCGACGCTGCCGTCAGGATTGTTCCAGACGGAACCGGATAGCTCCAGTTTTTCAGCTTCTTCCCGGGTCCGAGCCCGGAACCAGACGCCCTGAACCTTACCCGATACTCTGATTGTCAATCGTTTTTGCATCATGAAATACAAAAATCAGGTCACTGCTGTAGCCACAGCGGGATCGTTAACCCGGCTGAGAACTTTTTTGTCCGTCACTTGCTGCCAGGCGTCAAAATGGTAAACAATGGGTTCCGCCGTGGGGATTTCCAGCATTCCAATAGCAGCGGTATCGATCTCGTCCAGGTGCATCATTAAAACCCGCAGCACATTGCCATGGGCCACCAGCAGTACATCTTTTCCGGCTGCCAGGTCTTCCCCAACGGTCCGGCGATAAGCACTCCAGACCCGAGCCGCAGCGTTTTTAAGGCTCTCGCCTCCCGGTGGCCCAACCTCATAGCCACGATGCCATAACTGGTAAACCTCAGGGCCGTATTTTTCCTTGACCGTATCCTTTTTCAGCCCTTCCAGTTCACCATAGCTTCTTTCATTAAAATCTTTCAGGTGGATAATTGGTACCGGTGTGCCCATGGTTTTCACCATAGTTTCCAGGGTAACAACCGCCCGGGTCAGGAAAGAGCAATAGGCCACATCAAAGGTATAATTATCCAGCAGACCACCTGCCTGTTTAGCTTCCAAAACCCCTTTTTCAGTCAATGGCACATCGACGGAACCGGTAAAACGATTCTCCAGATTCCACAATGACTGGCCATGACGAACCATTACCAGAACAGACATAAATTTCTACTCCTGTTTTTCATCATCAGGCGGCAGGCCGCAGCGTTTTTCCAAAACATATCCCCGATTATAAATGTAATGAACAATGATCATGACCAGGATAGTTCCCACACTGATTCCCATTTCCATGGCGTAGGCTTGATGATCGTAGCTGCCGATAGACATCTCGGCTTCGACAATCAAAATCCGCCGGATACTGGAAATAATACACACATAAATAAAAGGATTCAGGGTAAAAGGCTCTTTTTTCAGTACCGCTAACACCGGCCAGAGGATTTCCATGACAATCAGAACCAGCAGAACCATATTCACTGTTTTCAACAGGGAGTGGATATCAAAAGTTTTGAAGCTCATGACGGTATAAACCAGGATAGACAAAGCGATGGCCACCAGCATCAGGGCCACCAGCATATGAACAAGCTCATCAAGGCCAAATAGCCATTGCACGGGTCGGTGTAACAAATCCCGACCAGGTTTTTCCCCGGCATTATAGCTTTTTTTCATCATTCCCTCCTGATTCTCTCTTACAATCAGTTTCCGGTAATTTATATCATTTTGGTATATTTTACAAAGCTTTTTCTCCCTGAAAGGCTAACATTGCTTTGACATCCGGAACTTTTTATCCTACTACTGTTTCATGGATATGACTATCATTGACCTGTTGCTGCCAAGCCTGCAGGAAGTACTGCCGGGATCATTTATTCGCAAGGTTCACCAGATGACCGGCTGGCACCTGCTGTTTAAGCTTGGCGGTCGCCATGGCTCCCACAATCTGCTCTGCTCCCTGGCCCCCATAGATCCCGGCATCCATATCAGCAAAGGGCGCTTTTTCAATCCACCCCGGCCCCTGCGTTTCTGCGCCTTTCTCCGCCACCACCTCCAGGGGGCCATGATTCAGTCAGTGGACAAAATATCCGGTGATCGGATTATCATCATCCGGGCCTCCCGATCCCAGGAACCGCTGCTGGCCCTGGTTATTGAATTGACCGGTAAACACGGCAACCTGATCTTCACCCGGGGGGAATCACTGACCATTGAAGAACTGCTTCTGCCCCACCATCCGGCAGCAACTGGCCGCCTGCACCAGGGAGAGAATTATACTCCCCCACTACTACCACCTATCGTAAACAAAGCTACCAGTTCCCCTAAAGAATCTTTTCTGAAAGATATCGTCGGCGAACCTGACAATACTGATCCACTCTTTTACCATCAGCTTTACGACCGCTGGTTCCTGCCCCGCTACCAGGAAAAATACAGCATTATCACCCGGCAGCAGATTGCCAGCTCCCTTAACAAAAACCGGAAACGCCTGAAACGAAAAATTGTCAAAATTGAGCGGGAAGCAGCGGAGAAGCAGGAACACCTGGAGCTGGAACCCTATGGGGAACTCTTAAAAAGCACCCTGCACCAGATCAAGCGTGGCGATCGGGAGGTAACCGTGGTCAATTATTGGTCACCTGACCTGGAAAAAATCAGTATCCCCCTTGATCCCGCTCTCAGCCCCATCCAGAACCTGGAAAAGCTCTATAAACGGGTAAAAAAGGCCAAGCGGGGCTTGGCCATGATTCAAACCCGCCTGGCCGCATACCGGAATGAGCTTGTCTACCTTGAGGACCTGACCTACCAGGTGGAAGAATGCCGGGATCAGGAAGAAATCAACGAATATGCCGCCATCCTGGGTATCAGCGCCCGGGAGCATGGCCGGCAACCTCATGAACAAGAGGGGGGGAAGAAAAAAAGCCACACCGGCCGTCAGCTTAAAGGAGTGAACACCGAACAACTGGCCAGTGGGGCAACCATCTATATTGGCAAAAGCGCTGTTGGCAACGAGGAAATCTACCGCCGCCTCTGCAGCGCCAACGACCTCTGGTTCCATGCCAAGGATATCCCCGGAGCCCATGTGTTGCTGAAAACCCCCGGTAATCGTCCGGCATCAGATACTGAAATTGAAGCCGCGGCCAGGCTGGCAGCCATCAATTCACGCGGAAAAAATGATACCCGGGTAGAGGTGATATCCCTGCCCAGGAAGTATGTAAAAAAACCAAAAGGAGGAAGACCGGGCCAGGTACTGATCAAAGGACCGCAGCAAACGATTACCATCAAATTGACGGCATAAACCAATAGCTTTTCTCTGACGTTCATCACCCTTTTCTTGCACGGGTTTGACAAGGTAGTAAAACTCCCCCGTGGCATTCTGCAAAGGATTTTGGTAAATGTTCGGTATTGTTTTCAAACTACCGGGATTGGGGTCATTTCTTGACGAAGGCATATCGTGATATTTTCTTTTATTGGTGATTTTTAATAGCCTTTGTCAAGATGTGACCCCTCGCGAAGCAGGGCGAAGCGAACCAACTTAATTACCCGCTGTGAGATAGTATTTTTTTACGTAGCCGAATATTTACAAACCCCAGAGGAAGTAAATCCTTTCCAGGAACCCTAAGTTCAACAACATTTTATCAATCATCCTGCTTTGTAAAAAATAATAACTGTGATACTGGTATTTATTGGAAGAAAAATATTACCCTGGCACCGTTGCGGGCGGGGCGAATGATAAAACGCTCTAAGTTAAATTTTACGTTATAAACCATCCAATGGCAATCTCATACGAGTTGATGAACAACCAATTTAAGTTTGATTTTACAAAGGTATTGAATGATGAACTATAGAGTTGGTGGCAAGTAACCATCCTTCCAGATGGAATTGGAACACATGGGATGATGATCCGCAGTTTTCACGAAAGCCGCTGCAGAAAAACGGTCTTCGTCAGGAAACAGATGGCACCTACATCTCTGGAGATAAACACTCATGATCAGCGGCTCCTGCAAGACAAAGTTTTTTAAGTGAAGCAAGAAACAAAAAAGAGTAATGAAAACCAAGTGGTGGCCAGTGCCAAAAAAACAGGCTGGATGTTTGCCCGCACCCTGCCCAATATCCTGGCTGTTATTTTTCTTTCCGGCCTTTTCATTGAGTTTGTATCGATTGAACGGCTGGCGAATTTATTGGGAGGCAACCTGCTGACCGATGGACTGCTAGGTGCAACCATCGGCTCCGTGTCCATCGGCAACCCCTTGATCAGCTATGCCCTGGGCGGGGAATTACTGGACCAAGGTTTGAGCCTGGTTACAGTCACCGCACTGCTGGTCAGCTGGGTAACAGTAGGCATCCTGCAGCTGCCGGCCGAAATCCAGGCATTGGGGCCCCGCTTTGCCCTGATCCGTAATGGTCTTTCTTTCCTCTTTGCTCTGGTCATCGCCTTTCTCACCATTATCACAATGCAATACCTGGGGGTTGGCTGATGAAAAATTTACCTGTGTTTTCAACCTTTCTTTTTCTGCTGATCGTTGCCTGTCTGTATGGGGTGGCTTTTCAACTGGCACCGGAAAAAACCTTGGCCGCCCTTGACTTTGGTTTGAAAATACTCGTCAAACTATCCCCTGTTCTGCTGCTCGTTTTCCTGCTGATGTTTCTCAGCACTCTCTATGTTAAACCACGGTGGATACAAAATCACCTGGGGCAGAAATCCGGATTCAAGGGTATGCTGATGGCCATGATTGGCGGCATTATCTCTATGGGGCCAATCTATGTCTGGTACAGCATGCTCAGTGACTTTAAAAAGAACGGCATGCGCCCGGCGCTCATTGCTATTTTTCTCTACAGTCGGAGCATCAAGCTGCCCTTGCTGCCGCTGATGGTTTTTTATTTTGGCACGGCCTATACTGTGTTATTATCCTTTTACATGCTTATATTTTCATTGCTGAGCGGTCTTTTTACCGAACGGCTGGCAGTAGGAAAAAGGATCAAGGAGGAAGATTATGGCAATGGTTGAAGCCCGAGGGCTTGAAAAAACCTATCAGGCAGGAGATATTGCGGTCAAGGCCATCCGGGGTGTTGACTTCACCATTGAACCGGCATCCTTTGTCTCATTCATCGGCCCCTCAGGAAGCGGCAAGTCCACTCTGCTTAATATGATTGGCTGCCTTGACCCGCCCACCGGCGGCACTCTTACGGTAGTCGGCAAGGATATTGCCAGTTTGAGCCGTCGGGAAGCGGCCCGTTTCCGGGGCGAGCATATCGGTTTTGTTTTTCAGGATTTCAACCTGATTCCGGTTCTCACGGTCTTTGAAAACGTGGAGTATCCCCTGGTCATGGTCCAGAACTGGCCGAAGCAGCAACGACGGGAGCAAGTACTGGCACTTTTGCAGGCCGTGGGGATGGGCGACCAGACCAATAAATATCCAGGTCAGATCTCCGGCGGGCAGAAGCAGCGGGTAGCGGTAGCCCGGGCCCTGGTAACCAATGCCAAACTGGTGCTGGCCGATGAACCCACCGCCAACCTGGATCGGGAAACCGCCAACCGGATTATTGAGCTGATGCAGAAAATGCGGGCCGAGTTTGGCACCACCTTCATCTTTTCCACCCACGACCCCAAGGTGGTGAAAAATGTGGAGACCATTTTCGCCCTCGAAGACGGCAAATTGCTGAAGGAGGGAAATCATGGGTAATGTCATTAAGCTGGCCATCCGCAACCTGCAGCGCTATAAACGGCGCACCCTGCTGACCTCCGCGCTTATCACCCTGGGGGTGGTTGCCGTTCTGCTTTTCATCTCCGTATCCGGATCATTTAAGGCAATGATGATCGGCCAGATAACCGATTCCATGCTCGGCCATCTCCAGGTACACCGTAAAGGCTACCTGGCCTCCGTTGACAGTCTGCCCCTGGATCTTAACCTGCAGGGCAAGCAAGTTACCAAGGTAAAGGAGATTCTGGATGGCAATGAGGCAGTGGCGGCTTATTCCCCGCGGATCAGGCTCGGCGCCATGTTCAGCAATTTTACTGAAACAACCAATATCCGCTTAAACGCCGTCAATCCGGAACAGGAGATGGCGACCGTGCCCATGCTTGCTGAGCGCATCATTAGAGGTAAAAAGGAGGGCCTCCTGGAGAAAGGGGAAATTCTCGTTCCCGAGCTCATTGCCAGGGGCATGAAGGTCAGCGTCGGCGACACCATTGTCCTGGTGGCCACCAACAAGGATGGCTCAGTGAACGGCCAGCCCTTTGTGGTCCGCGGCATCCTGGAAGGAATTTCCGGCCCCGGCGGCCGGGACGGGGTAATTCATTTGGGCGATGCGAGAACGCTCTTGCGTATTGAAGATAATGAGATCAGTGAGATCGCCATCCGCCTGCAGAATATGGACTTCATGGCCCCGGTATTTGCCAGCTTACAGAAACAACTTGGATCCATTAAAAACAAAGCGGATAAACCGGTATTCGAAGTACACACCTGGGAAAAGCTGTCACCTTTTTTTAATATCGCCCGCATGATTGACCTGATGACCTTGTTTATCAGAATCATGCTGGTGGCCATCGTCCTGGTGAGCATCATGAACGTTATGATCATGGCGGTCTATGAACGTATCAATGAAATCGGCACCATTGCCGCCATTGGCACCGTGCCCGGCAAGATCCTCTCCCTTTTTGTAATTGAGGGTTTCCTGCTGGGGGTATTAGGCACCTTCATCGGCGTAGTCATCAGCCTGGCGACCATTGCCGGGATGAACGCGGCCCGGATCAGTTTTGATTTCGGCCGCCAGAAAGGGTTGCTGCTGGCCCCGACCATTGCCGCAAGTGATGTACTCACCGTTGCCGCCATTGTTATTGCCATCGCGGTGCTGGCCAGCCTGCAGCCGGCCTGGAAAGCGGCCAGGATGGATCCCATTACCGCATTACGTCACGTTTAACTCTTATGGAGGAACCCATGAACATCAGAAGCGCACACATTTTTATGATCGGTTTCATCTTTGTTCTGTTTTCTGTTTTTGCCCCAAAAACAGAGGCTGAAACCATGAAGATTGCCGTGGCCTCATCAGGTCAGACAAAGGGTGCGGCCATCAGCCGGCAGGCTGGAAAAGCCCCCTTTTTTCTGCTTTTTGATGACCGGGGTACTCTTCTCGAGAGCATAGAAAATCCTGCCCGGGGGCAGTCCCGTCGGGCAGGACCAAGCGCCGCCTTATTTCTTGCCGACCAGGGAGTGACGCTGGTTATCGCCGGAGAATTCGGCAAAAAGATGAAACAAGCTTTGGAAGAACATCATATCCACTATGTTAAAAAAACAGGAGTTGTTGACCATGTTGTACAGACAATTATCCAAGACCGTTAACAGAACCATCCTTTTGGCAGTTATTTTCTCTTGTTTCTTCGGCAGCGCCGCCCTGGCCCTGGACGGCAATGAGATCCTGCGCCAGGTTGATCGCAATATGCAGCCGGAGTCCTACGAGATGTATCGCAAGCTGATCAACATTGAACCTGACGGCAAGAAAAAGGAGTTTGTCCTCTACACTGTCAAGAAAGGGCAGGACAAAATGGTCGCCCTGTTTCTTTCCCCGGCCAGCGAAAAAGGCCGGGCCACCTTGCGTCTGGGGGACAATATGTGGCTCTATATTCCCAATGTGGGCAAACCTTTGCGGATTACCAGCCTGCAGTCCGTGGTGGGCGGTATATTTAACAACTCTGATATTCTCCGTCTTGACTATCATGTGGAGTATGACGCCGAAAAGATCATTGACGAGGGAGAAAAGTACCTTTTAAAACTGAAGGCCAAATCCGCCGCCGTAGCCTATGACCGGCTCGAAATGCAGGTCGATAAAAAGACCCTGCTACCGACCACCATTGAATGCTACGCCATCAGCGGCATGCTGATCAAAACCCTGCATTATGCAAAAACAAAGGATTTTGGCGATGGCCTCATCAGACCCTCGGTACTGGAAACCGACAGTCCCCTCAATAAAGGCTATCGGTCGGTGATGATTTTTGCCAAAGTCCAGAAAAAGGAACTGGCAGATGAGGTTTTTACCCTCAATTATCTGCCCAAGGTTCATGAACTGCGCTAAAGGACAAACGCTGGCTTTTTTTTACCTTGCCTGGGTTGCCGCCGGGCTGCTGTTTGTTTTTCCCTCTCCGGTTCAAGCCGGTGAAAAGTTCAGTTTTAATGTTGAGGAGTTTGAAAAAAAGAGCTTTGAGTGGGGCGGCTATGCCGAACTCAAATGGGAACATATGAATCTCAACCAGGACGCTGCTTTTGAGATGCTGAACCTCGCCGGGAAGTCCAGATCAACCCTGGATCGCCTCAGCGGTACCCTGCAGATTGATGGCAGTTATATTAACGGTATCACCAGTCTGAACTGGACCATGCAAGCCAGCGGACAGCAGGATGACCTTGACTGGTATGACCAGGCGGATATTTTTGAAGCCTATGCCAGTCTGAAACCAACCCCTCAGTTTACCGTCTCCCTAGGCAAAAAATCATATAAATGGGGCAAGGGCTATGCTTGGAACCCGGTTGGTTTTCTCAACCGCCCCAAAGATCTCAACGACCCGGAAGAGGCGCTGGAAGGCTACATTACCGTTGATCTTGATCTGGTAAAAAGCTTTGCCGGAGAGTTGCAGACGTTGGCACTGACCACGGTGATCCTACCGGTCTGGGATGAGATCAATGAAGACTTTGGCGAGATCAACAATATCAACCTGGCGGTTAAACTCTATCTGCTTTACAAAGATACCGATATCGACCTAATCTGCTACACCGGCAACAGCCGTTCAAACCGCTATGGTCTTGATTTTGCCAAAAATCTGGCAACCAATTTTGAGATCCATGGGGAACTGTCCTATATTCCCAACCAGAAGACCACCGTTCTGCAGGAAGATGGGTCAGCGCTGCTCCGGGAAAAATCAGTACTCTCCGGGCTTCTAGGCCTGCGTTATCTTTCTGAAAACGACATTACCAGCGTCATTGAATATTATCACAATGATGCCGGATACAGCACCGGGGAGATAGATCGTTTTTATCAGCTCGTTGTCAAGGGGGAAAAACAATTTTTTTCTTCAGGAACTGATCTGCTTCTACATAAAGCCCACGAGATGAGCAAAAAAGGGTATGGCAAACCGCAACCGGGGCGCAATTACCTCTATGGCCGGTTCACCCAGAAGGAACCGTTTGACATCCTCTACTTCACGCCGGGGCTGATAACCATTTACAACCTTGATGATCACAGCTTTTCAATAAGCCCGGAAATTGTCTATACAGGTTTTACCAACTGGGAAATGCGCCTGCGTTGTACATTCCTGGAAGGATCTTCTTTTACCGAGTACGGCGAGAAACTTATCCGCAACAAGCTGGAATTACGGCTGCGTTATTTTTTTTGATGCCAAGCGAAGATCAGCATGAACCTGGCTCGGCCAACCCATGACCAGGACGCTTTCCCGGATTCCAAGTCTTTCATCAAATACAAAA
>CAYZIS010000047.1:0-16705 GCA_964478545.1 uncultured Thermodesulfobacteriota bacterium | reverse complement strand
TCGACCTCTTGGTAGTCGGTAGCATTATCATTCTCTTTACACTCTGACCGGTTGGTAATTAAGTGGGCTGCGTAGTGCTGCGCGATCTGTTCTATTTCTTCTGACGAAGTGCCCAGGGTTAGTTGGCCCGAAATAATATCATCAATTCTGGCACACAATGAATTCCATTGTTCCTTGGGAAGTGAAAAGTATCGTCCAAGATTCAGTAGCGTTTGCTGATGTACCTTGACTCCAACTCTTTGGAAAGCAACGAGACGAAAGCTATAATAATTTTTACCGTCAGCAGATGTGCCAGTTTTAGTTCGCCGGATAAACATAACATGATCTATAGCGGAACTTTATCTGGCAGTCAAGGTGATAATTTATTTCATGGCACTACATGTGAAAATGGTCAATTTCACCCTTGAAATCATTAACTTTTTTTGAAATATTGGGGAGAAAATGACCTTTTTTACTGAAATCTTGTTAAACATGGGCTAGTGAAGGTGACCTCGTCCGAGAGCATGACCGCAGCGCGGCCGTCAAAGATGGCGTTGGCAACCTCCGAGGTTTCGGCCCGGGTCGCTATCGGGTTAAGAATCATCGAGCCCCGCATCTGGGTTACGGTAATGACCGGCTTGCCCGCCTTCAGGTATCAGGGCTTGCAGCTTTTCCGTTAATTCGGGAGATGCCGACTGCAGGTGTAGGTCATGCTGGGGAAAGGGGATGACAACACCCGCCTCTTTGAATTTTCGAAAAAGGGCAAAATAGTAGTCGCTTTTCAGGCCGGATGGGGCCTTGAGATTGGTCATGCGGCACCAGACGCGGATTGAAAAATCGAGGCTGTTGTCACCGAAACCTTCAAAGAATATACGTAGTGGATGCATGAAGTCTTCACGGGTGATATCGACTTCCCGGGCCGCCGCCTCGGCCAACTGGACGATTTCATCGGGATCGGAAGCGTAGGAAACGCCAAACGGAATATTGAGCCGGCGCCAATCGTCTCCGTAGGTCCAAGTGCTAACCCGATTAGAGATGAAATCGGAGTTGGGGACGATAATATCCTCCCCTTCAACGGTGCGCACGACGGTGGCGCGAATTGCCATTTTTTTTACTTTGCCGATCAGGCCTTCCCCGAGATTGATATAATCTCCAACTTTAACGGTTTGTTCGGTCAGGAGAATAATACCGCTGAAAAAGTTGCTGGTGATCGTCTGGAGACCGAAACCGATACCGACGCCGAGAGCTCCGAGAATGATACTGAGCTGGCTTAAGTCAAGCCCGGCTGTGGAGAGGATGATCAGGGTTCCGATGAGCAGACTGATATAGTAACTCAGGGTAGTGATCGAGTTTATAGCCCCGACCGACATACCGAGCCTTTTTTCGAGCAGGCGAGCAATCGTGCGCCGCAGCAAGCGCAGGAAAGCCACTCCTAAAAAGAGAAGGAAAATTACTTTGAGGATGATCGACAGGGTTATGGTCGAAGTGCCGATCGAAAAAAGCGGGTAATAGATTATGGTTAAAACCTGTTCCTGGATGTCGGCCAGTTGCAGAGCACTCCAGGTACGAATACGTTCGCTCGGACTGATGGTGAGACGGGTCAGGTCGAGAATCTGCTCAATCTCCCGTTTGGCATTGCGCAGAGCCTGATCGTTCTCCGACAGGGCCAGAATCAGGCTGTCAATGTTCTCATTGACCTTGCTCGCCTGCCGACCCAGAGCCGCAAGAGCTTCACGAAGTTGTGCGGTTGGGGCAGCTGATTCCTTGTTTCTAATGGTGACTTGTTTCTGAGTCACATTGGAACGGGCTAGGGTTACTTCCGAGATCGAAGTCGTGGAGTTCTCCTTTTTGAGGCTTAGTTTTTCAGCCTCCTGAGACCACTCTCGAATAAAATCAGTGAGTTGCTCCTGCTCGATCCCGTTTTCGTAATTGCTCAACCACTGCAAGCGAAAATTGCTTTTTAAAATCTTAATCTCACAGTTAAGACGCTTCTGGTTGATCAGTTGAATGCGCAGTTTCAGGGCATCTAAGATCAGTTCAATGCGCTCCTTTTCTATTGACAACATCTCCCTTTCAGGGTTGTTTTCGGTCTCGCTTGCCTCAAGTCTGGCCAGAGCTTTGTCAAGTTGAGCCTCATAGATCAGAACCCGGCGATTGAGATCCTGATGTTCGGCGCTGGTTGTGTCGGTAGCTTCCTTGAAAAGGGTTTGGTGCTCATCCCTTAATGTTTGAGCCTTTTTTATATCTTCCGGCATTATTTTAAGTTCAGTGAAGGCCTCTTTGACCCATGCGGCAGCGCTTTTTTTATTTTCGTGAAGATTGGAGAGCTGTTCTTCAAGTTTTGGTTTTTTGATCTGCAGGAGAGCGTATTCACCTTGTAAATTGATGATTTTGCCGTATTTATCGTAGAGTAAGAGATGTTTTTCAGAATCTGTTTTTAAAAGCTTGGCGTACTCTGAGAGTTGTCCGACAACACTCTCTTTAAGACTTGTCAGGCGGCTTTGTAAAAGGGCGAACTCCTTACTGCTGTCAGCCAACTGTCGGCTGGTCTGTCGCTGGAAAGAGATGATTTTGTCAAAACCTTCGATATCGTAGGGTGGCCCCGTGACCGAGGGTCGATTTAATGTTGTAGAGGTTGTGCGGGAAATCTCTTTAAGCAGGCTTTTGTATTGCAGGAAGAGACCCAGGAAGAGATCTTTGACCGCGGTGGCACTGTTTTCGATATCTTTGCCAGCTTCTTTGTCAGCGCTTTTGTCAATATTATTAATAACTTCTTCGATTTGTTTCTGCCGCTGAGTGATAAAAGCTGTAATCTCTTCGCCAGTGCCCTGATACAACCTGTTTTCAAGCGGATTGCTGACTTCTGGAGGTTGGGCGCCACAGTTCAATACGAGAGTAAAAATAAGCGAGAGAAGCAATGTCGTGCCGCAAAAACATCTTTTTAACAAGTGTCTGGACATTTTCTGAGATCCTTAAAAAGTGTTTGTCTCAAGCAATGTGAGTAGGTATGGCATATATACGAAAAATATTTTTTTGACATTAAAAAAAGCGTGCGTTTTTTTGATTTAAAGGACTCTAAATAGTTGGCGGGCGAGAGTTTCTACTCTCCTCATTATTTGAAGTCAATTAAAATAATTATTCTATGTAACGTCATGGTAAAGTTAGGGTTTTTTAGAGGTCGAGAGAAGCATTTTGACAGTCTGGGAAATTAGGATTATGGTATTTTTTAATCGCGTGAGTGAATTTTATGGATACGGGGTTTTTTAGAAGGTTAATTGAGATACCAGATTTTGTCAGCTGATAGCTGATAGGAAATTGCTTTCCGGGGAGTGATGCTGATTTCACCAAGAACGTCTTTTCCGAGTATTGTAACCTCCCCACACAAGAGCAGTTTTGTCACCAAGGAAACCTTTAGGTAACCATCCTGATATTTCCGTACAAAATTCAGACACCTTTGTCAATTACATAATGATTAATACCGGTTGGTCTCACCGATAATGGGTTAATAGCACAAACAGCCCCTACACCACGATTACCAGGTTGCAGTAGCCGGTTCTTCATACCCCGACCAACCATCATCGAAAGTTTCGTAGATCAGATCAGGGTGCTGGTCGGCATCATTGACAATCTCCGGACCGGCTCTGTCAGGTGGTGGTCGCTCCCAGAGTTTAAGATGTAAAAGAATTTTACGGATGGTGGGGGAATCAGTGATGAAACTGATGATCTTCATCTCCCCATGGCACTTTGGACATTCCAACGGGTCCACTTCCCATATCTTCTTAATACATTCCCGCCAGGTTGGCAAATGTATGGTGCACGATCGATAATCTGCAACATCGATTATTTCAATCCCCTCGACCAATGCGACGATTTCCTCCGCCTGGCCCGCCTGTTAACGCTTTTGACGGTCACCGCGCATCCGGTTTGAATACCAGCCATAATAACGTACAAGTTGAAAGTTTTTTTCAGGAATGTGCTGGGTTATGGCAGCAATGAAATCCACCGCTGAAAAAAGCTCGAAGTTTCTCCTGTTTCTGCCATAGGTCATCTTCGAACGATAAATCACCGTTCCCATCTGCTCATTATAGGTCATCTTCACCGTCGAAAAAGGACTTCGGATAATATATTGGGCTAGAGCTTCCTGGCCGTCAACATCGTCCGGAGCAATTCGCAGCCCGTTATAAACACTGAATCCGGATGTATGACGCCAATCCATCAGTTTTGCCATGAATCGATCGTTCATGAGCCCCCTGTTCAAAAAACATGATGACCTACACCAACAAAGGCAACACCCCTGCTCCACATCAGTGCAAAAAAAGAGCGGTGCTGAACAGCACCGCTCTTTTAACTCAATAAATTCTCAGCAATTATAATCAGCGATTCAAAACCCTTACAACCGCTTCCCCGATATCAGCCGGACTTTTGACCACCTCAATGCCCGCGGCACTCAAAGCGGCCATCTTTTCCGCTGCGGTTCCTTTGCCACCGGCAATAATTGCCCCGGCATGTCCCATCCTCCGTCCCGGAGGCGCAGTCTGACCGGCAATGAAACCAACCACCGGTTTAGTCATGTAATTACTGACAAATTCAGCCGCTTCTTCTTCCGCAGTACCACCAATTTCACCAATCATAACCACGGCTTCCGTATCAGGATCATCCTGAAAAAGGGCCAGCAGATCAATAAACTGACTGCCAATGATGGGATCTCCGCCAATACCAATGCAAGTTGACTGACCCAGGCCCCGCTCGGTTAGTTGTTTCACCGCTTCATAGGTCAGGGTGCCGCTACGGGAAATTAGACCAACTTTTCCTTTCAGGTGAATAAAACCGGGCATAATCCCTACCTTAGCCTCATCGGGAGTAATAATTCCCGGACAGTTGGGACCAATAAGCCTGGTATCCGTTTCTTCAAGAAATGCTTTAACTTTTACCATATCAATGGTTGGAATTCCTTCGGTTATACAAACTACCAAGTCAACCCCGGCATCAGCCGCCTCCATGATTGCATCGGCAGCAAAGGGAGGTGGAACAAAAATGAGCGATACATTAGCACCGGTGGTGAGTACCGCATCCTCGACGGTATTGAAAACCGGAATCCCATCCATTTCCTGACCGCCTTTGCCGGGAGTTACACCAGCAACCACCTGAGTTCCATAGGCGACACACTGGCGGGTATGAAACATCCCTTCCTGGCCGGTTATTCCCTGAACCAAAATTTTAGAATCTTTATTAACTAAAATAGACATAATTCCTCCTGCTGAACTTTCCTGTCATCCTCAATGATTTTTTGTCTCGTTCAGGTTACTGAATAGCCGCCACTACTTTCTGGGCCACATCAGCCAGTCCACGTCCGATAATCATGTCAATACCAGAATCTTCAAGAATTTTTGATGCTTCTTCGGCATTGGTTCCTTCAAGGCGAACTACCAGAGGTACATTAACATCCACCAGTTTGGTCGCTTCGATAATGCCATTGGCAATCCGGTCACAGCGCACAATGCCACCGAAAATATTGATCAGTACCGCTTTCACATTAGGATCTGAGAGGATGATACGAAAGGCATTGGCTACTCCTTCAGCATTGGCACCGCCCCCAACATCCAAAAAATTTGCCGGGTCACCACCAGAAAGCTTGATAATATCCATGGTCGCCATGGCCAGACCAGCAGTCTTTTTACTTCTTTTCCTTCCGGACCGATCTGATGGGTAACCAACTGCATGCCCATAATCTGCTTAGCCGTTGTATAGGCTTCATCAGGACCATTAACCACTTTGATTGCTTCTTCAGAAGAAGTCAACGCGAAAAAATTTATTGCTATCATTACTCAACCTCCCCCTGATAAACATTTTCAGGTTCCTATATTCCCAAGGCAACAGGACAAACTTTTGTTCTGTTGCCTTGGAGTCGCTTCTGCCAGATTGTTGATTCCTTGCCCTCATATTAGCTGAAAAAAATACACTTGTTTTTCCCGGATCACATGTTATACTTTATTACAGTGATCGGAGAAAGCCATACCTGTTGTGAAGCAGGGTCGGAAAGCTGTGGATCTTGATAAGTATTGGTTTGGATGCGGATTCAAGACGGCCGGGTTGCCTGAGAAAGGTAACCCGGCCGTTTTTTCTGAATAATGGGTTGGTCTGAAAGTATCTGGAAAAAAACGAAGAAAAGTGAAAGGAGGAATTATGACAAGTAAACTGGCTTATGGTGTCTTGTATCTTTGAACAAAGCAATAACAAAGTCTTATAGGAGGTAGTTTATGAAAATGAAACGCTTAGTTACGAAAACTGCAGCAATCTTCCTCTTTGCCGTATTCTTCGGCCTCTACTGTTTTCCTTCCACGGCTTTAGCTAGTAACTATATCTATAAATGGTACCAACCTTACGATTTACCCAACGGCATTGATATTGAATCCTCTTTTAACAATCTCCCGGGTACAGCGGGAATTTACCATGTTCTTGCCGATGACTGGCTGTGTGTCGATAACCGTCCGGTAACCGATATCCACTGGTGGGGCTCCTATTGGGAAATAGATGCTGCAGGTGCCTTGGTTCCCTATACGGGGGAGACAGATCCCTATAGAGTGATGAACACCTCGCCCCAGTTTATGGTTGAGATCTGGACCGATGTGCCGGTCGATCCTAGAAATCCGAATTCGTTCAGCCATCCCGGTGAGTGTATCTGGCAGAAACCCACCGCTTTTCCGGGCGGCTTTATCGGCCATGAACAAAATCCCGATATGGGCGATGCCAGCAAATTTGGATGGAACTGGGGTTTGGATCAAAAAGACTGGTTCCGGCAGGATCCCGACAGTGAAAATGTCTACTGGCTCAGCATTTATCAGATTTTCGGAGAAGAAGATCAATATCTTTGGGGTTGGGAAACCTCAGAAGTGTCCTGGATTGACGATGCCGTGGTCTGGAACGGAGAGTTCTATGAACCTGTAGGTCAAGAGGTGGGGTTGGCTTTTGGCATAACTACCGTGCCCGTTCCCGGCGCTGTCTGGCTTTTAGGTTCCGGCTTGTTGGGCCTGATGGCTGTCCGGCGGCGTAAGAAGGGGTGACCGGTTGTCATCTAATCACTTTACCTGACACAGCCAACCATTTCAGTTTGGTTGGGAGGAAGGAAACTTCTGCTACACACAAGTTACCTTTGTGAAAAAAAGGGAGCTGATTTTTAATCAGTTCCCTTTTTTGCTGCAAAGCCAGTTTTTCATGGAGGTGCTCAAACTTACCTTATCTCAACAGTCTTGCCAGCCTTGTCTCCAACAATAATCAATACTCCACTTTCATTCCCGGCGGCAAAAAACTGATGGCGATCAGGCTCTGCCAGGTGGGAATGGCCGTTTTGATATCTTCAAGGACAGATGCAATAACCTTCTGATTCAGCCCCAAACGCTGCCGCCGGCTGATTCCGGCGACCGGGATCAGGTTGATATCAGACTTCGACTTGATCCTTCATACGGTAGCTGCCACCTTCGATGAGGATGGTTTCGGCGTGATGAAGAAGGCGGATCGAGGATGGATTGTTTTTTATCTATATATGATCATCGATATCTACAGTCGTAAGGTTATTGGCCGGGAAGTTTACCCCCAGGAGTTATCGGAATACGCATCGATCATCCTTTGTCGGGCGGTATTAGCCGAAAACTGCATATTTCAACCTCTGGTTCCGCATGCTGATAGCAGTAGCCCGCGAAAGGGCAGTGATCTAAAGGCAACCATGGAAGCTTCAGGTGTACGTCCTTCCTACAGCCGGCCTCGGGTTAGCGATGACAATCCCTATTCTGAAGCGATTTTTCGTAGCTGATAGGAAATTGCTTTCCGGGGAGTGATGCTGATTTCACCAAGAACGTCTTTCCCGAGTGTTGCAACCTCCCCACATGAGAGCCATTTTGTCACCGAAGGAACCTTTAGGTAACCATTTTAGTATTCCCATACACAATTCAGGCACCTTTGTCAAAGGTGCCTAATATTAGTGCCGGTTGGCCTCACCGATAATGGGCTAATAGCACAAACAGCCCCTACACCACAATTACCAAGTTGCAGTAACCGGCTCTTCATACCCCGGCCAGCCATCATCGAAAGGTTCGTAGATCAGATCAGGATACTGGTCGGCATCATTGGTGGCCTCCAGACCAGACTTGCCGGGTGGTGGTCGCTCCCAGAGTTTAAGGTGTAAAAGAATTTTACGGATGGTGGGGGAATCAGTGATGAAACTGATGATCTTCATCTCCCCATGGCACTTTGGACATTCCAACGGGTCCACTTCCCATATCTTCTTAATACATTCCCGCCAGGTTGGCGAAGGTATGGTGCACGGTCGATAATCTGCAACATCGATTATTTCAATCCCCTCGACCAGTGCGACAATTTCCTCCGCCTGGCCCGCCTGTTCACGCTTACGACGGTCGCCGCGCATCCGGTTTGAATACCAACCATAATAACGTACAAGTTGAAAGTTTTTTTCAGGAATGTGCTGGGTTATGGCAGCAATGAAATCCACCGCTGAAAAAATCATTGTCCAGAAAATTTATCATCCTATTTCCCTTGTACCATAAGTTGCCTGTGGAAAGGAACATACCTTGACAATGATCCGTTCCTCATCCCGCCACTCCCCCTATCTCCACATTGATGTTTTTATCAGAGGAAGATCTGCTTTTATTGTATGACCGTGACCTTTTTTGATTTTTTTATTTGAGTTGTCACAAAATTTGCATGGTTTTATGGTCAACATTGAGAAGACCGACGACGGAAAGAACAGATTCGTTGGCATTGTGAAAGGATTTCCACAGGTGTTTAACCACAGATGAGGAAATAAACCATGAAAAAAGGATTATGTTTTGCAGGAGTAATACTGATGGTATTTCTGGTCACCGGCATAAGTTGGGCCGGTGCGGGACTGAACGCGGCAAAGGCCATAGGTGACTCGGTTGGCCAGAGCGATGGGTCGGGCGAAACCGATGTAGCAAACGGGGACGAAGAAGCAAAATGGACGTTCATCTTTTATCTGGCTGCCGACAATGAACAGGAGACCTACGCCGACGCAAGCATTGCCCAGCTTGAGGCAGGGACGGCCGGGGTTGAAAATCATCCGCAGATCATGTACCTGATCGATCGACTAGGAGAATCCGTAACTGAGGTTTTTAAAGTTGTTAACGGCACATCGAAGCTACTTGTAAGTTATCCAGAACAGAACACCGCAGACGGTGCCGTCCTGGAAGATTTCGCCACCTACGCCCTCGGCCTGGCCGAACATGAAAAAGTGGCCTTCGTGATGAAGAGTGAGGGCCTGTCGTGGCGCGGCATTGGCCGCGACAATACCCATGATTTTTTCGACAACATCAATAACCAGCTCATACCCGACCAGCTCATGTCCACCGGCGATCTCGCCGAAGCCCTGATTAACGCTAGCGCAAAGGCAACCGCCATCGCGGGAACCGACAAAGACATTGATCTACTGGTGCTGGAAGGGTCGATCATGGCGTTTATTGAGGTCGTCTATGAGCTCAGGGACGCGGCCCCGATAATGCTCGCCACCCAATCCAAGATCCAGCCCGACGGGCTGCCCTGGGAGATGGTAATTGAGGATCTGGGCGCAACACCCGATATGACGAACAAAGAACTCGGCATCGCTATTACCGACAACCACAGCACCTATTATGAAGACAAAGGCAACAACGGGGAGCCCTGTCTCGATACCTCGATCAACTTCGCATCCATGACTGTTTTCGACCTGTCAATTATTGACGAAGTCCGGGCCGCACACTGTCGTTGGGCTGAGACCACCTGGCCTCTTTTCGATGAAATTTACAACAGCCTGCCCCATGCCCGTGATCTTTCCGAAGTCGGCGGCTACGGGGAGATCACCGATTTTGACTATCAGTTCGACATCCAGACCTTCATGCGGGAAGGTCTCCGTTTGATCGAAGAATCCATGATCGAAAAAACCGGGTCGGAGTACACCGAACTTACCAATGCAGAGTTCACCCTTCTTAGCAAAGCAGTTGACAACTACCTGTTAGCCCAAGACGACCTGATTATCCACTTCCGGAAACCGTCAGACGGCTTCAAGCTCAACGCCGCCAACGGCTTGAGCATCTGGTATCCGCCCACCTGGAACAAGTACGAAACCCGTGACGAAAGTGATGAGCTGTTCGGTTCAACCATGTATTATGAAGATCCTGCCATCGGTCTTGACTGGGTAGTCGTCAATCGTCTTGAGTGGTTTGATTTTGGGGTGAATGACTCTGAGTGTTACATTCCTTTCGAAAATTATAATTATGGCTCAAACTGGACTATCTATCTTTTCGAGTATTTCGACCGTGCCGATGCCTTCCTGGACGGCAATGGCATTGGAACCGAGGGCGAAGAACCCCCCAAAACCGGGCTGTTCGAAAAAATCGACAAGGTGGAAGCTGGAAATTAAGACTTTTTCACTACACAATACAACAAGAGGGCAGAACCCAAAAGGTTCTGCCCTTATTTCTTACAGCCAACACTACTGGGGAGAGATCATACATCTATCCCCAGTTTGCCGGCCTCAGGAAACACTCTTTCATCCCCATAGGAAAGTGAAGTAAATATTATATATTGTAGGCAAAACCCTACGATAATATTTTCCATACATTCATCCAGCTGAAGAACCTGAACAAAATGTCGTTCCGACGTCTACGCTTCCAAATGGCAATATAAAACATGAAGCAGATCTGCAAAAGTCATTTTTTGCCGCCTCTTGCCTCAAGCTAAGAACCGGAAAGCATTTCATCCTGCTCCTTTCAACGGTAACAAGATAACTTTCAATGATAGCAGCGGGGATTTGTCTGGCAAAACGGCGGATGGCCTCTACAATAGACATAACCGGCACTGTTTGGCGACTGGGATTAACTATTGGCAAGGAACATAATAATGATCTCTACTCTGGTAACCATATTACAAATCTTTACTGTCTTGCCATGAACAGTCGGCTTTAAAAACCGCGTATTTTCGATATTTTTGTCGGGAAACGGCACGTATGTCTAGATCTTGCCGCCGCCTCGATCGACGAAAAACCACGGCAACAGTACTGTTTGACGAATAAAATAACGTTAAAGATGGCCGCTGGCACAATTGTTGAAGATACTTTTGTCAAGGTCAAGCTTTGGCCAACCATAAAATCCATTCTAACTTAAAGGAGATTAATTAAATGAAAAAAATTAAAGTTCTTTTCGCACTCATCTGTATCGCCCTGATGGCAACCATGACTCCCCTGACATCCCACGCTGAAGATTTTTCCGTCGGCATTGAAGTGGCGCCGAGTGTCATTAATCTCGGCAGCGCCAGCCCATGGGTGACCGTACACACCGACATAACTTATGATGCGGTTGATAGCGTATCCTTAAACTTATATATGGACGAATCGGACGAATTACCAAGTGCCAGCATTAGCCCCACACTTTGTTTTGCGGATGAACGCGGCGATTTTGTCGCCAAGTTTGACATGAAAGCAGTTAGAACCTTTATAAATGTAACAGATAAAGGACGGGATAGTGGCAAGTATATTGGATTTGAGCTGACGGGACAGACAGCTTCAGAATCTGCGGAAAACTTTTCCGGCAGACAGGAGGTCTTGGTGTTCAATAACAATAAAAAATAGGCGTCCTGATCTAGATCCGAAACCGCCGGCATAAGCAAGCATTGCCAGTTTTATCAAGGGAGACCGTTTCGGTCTCCCTTTTTTTACGGCCCGGGCAACAGAAGTAACGGAGAAAAGGTTAGCGCCCGTTGCCCACTGCCACCTGACGATCCGGCCCCGCTACCGCAGCCAAACGCAAGGTCCCAGTAGCGGAATTTCATCTCCATACCATAATTGCCGATGACCTATTCACCCCGGTCAACATTTTTCATATTATGCAACCTTGGTAATAAGCATGGAAAAATATGCCAAAAACCAAGTATTCGAGTAAGCGACCGGTCTGTTTTGCAAAAAAATGATCAGGTTATTTTGTTTTTTTACGATAAAGTTTAATTCATAATTTAACTGGAAGGTTGAGATTGGCAATGATAACGTGGTCGTATATTTAGTCAATGTTAGCCCAATGCATATGGGTAAAATGAAATTGATACTATGAAGATGACTTTTGGGTAAGGAATATATTCGCCAATACGCCATGGATATTGGTGCTGATGTAGTTGGTTTTGCCGCTGATAGGAAATTGCTTTCCGGGAGGTGATGCTTATTTCACCAAGAACGTCTTTTCCGAGTGTTGCAACCTCCCCACACGAAAGCAATTCAGGCACCTTTGTCAAGGTGCATAATATTAGTGCCGGTTGGCCTCACCGATAATGGGTTAATAGAACAAACAGCCCCTACACCACGATTACCAGGTTGCAGTAACCGGCTCTTCATACCCCGGCCAACCATCATCGAAAGGTTCGTAGATCAGATCAGGATACTGGTCGGCATCTCAGAACCGTATTGCGGGCAGGTCAGGGGATCGACCTCCCAGACCTTTTTGATAAGCTCCCTCCAGGTCTTGGATGGTGCCCGCGGAGGCTCGTAATCAGATACGTCCAATATGGTGAAATCCTCACTATCCTTCTTTTCGGGTGAATTATCCCCAGGTCTCAGCATTCCCTCCTTGCACCGCTGTCCCATGGACCTGTTTGAATACCAGCCATAGTAACGCACCATCTGAAAGCCCTTTTCAGGGATATGCTGCGTTACTCTGGCTATGAATTCCTCTGCCGGAAGTATCTCAAATATTCTTTTCTTTTTATCTATCCCTTGCCATGTTGTTTATGCAACTAAAGGGTTCACTCTATGGTTTTATAAACCCGCGTTCCGCACCAGGCGAACATAATTATAACACCGCTCGCCACCCTCCGAAGCAGGTCCTCCTTCAACTTTCGTGTCGAATCGAACGGCACCTGCGCCATGAAAATCATCTCCATTATCGTCCACCGCCGTTCCGAAGGCCACGTACCAGGCATAGTAATATTCGGGACTCTGCGGGCCGAAGTAAGCGCTTGTGCTGCTCCAGAAATACCCGTAATCGGTGCTGTAGTTCGTGGTACCGGACGGAAGCTCGGTGATTTGGAAAAAATCCGTATCGATGGCGGGACCCAGGTTCGCCTCGTCGCTCGCACTGGGGGAATGGGTATAATCGACGATGCTTTGGAGTTCCTTTATATTGGGAAGGCGCCAGTCATCATGTCCGGCCAACGTGGAACTCTCGGCGTAAGCCAAGGCGTTTTCCCAATCCATGCCGGTACCGCTATCCGCCTGTTGCCACATGAGCCCCGTCACATTATCGGTAATGGTGCCGTCGCCATTGTCCACAAAAACATTTACGCCATATGTGTTTCCGCGAACTGCACGCACATAATTTCCCATGCGTCCGGAGACGTTGGCCGGATAGGCCTTGATATGTCCCGTACCATGATTCACGCCGAAAGCCGCTTCCGACCCGCCCTCTACGGTCGTGCCCTCGTAATAGTCGGCCCAATATTGTTCATCTTTGCTGACGCTTGTTCCGGCCAGATCGAAATAGGTCGTATTCAAATAAGGCCACCCTTTTGAAAAGTCACTGATGGAAAACAATTCCTTCAAGGTGGGGATACGCCAGTCGTCATAGCCCGCCAGTTCCAGGGATTCACAATAGTCAACCGCCTCTTGCCAGCTTAAGCCCCTATTACCCGGTGTCTGCTGCCACATGAGTCCCGTGGCATTGTCGGTGATGGTGCCGTCGCCATTGTCGGAGTAGCTCATCTGATTGCCGTCATATTGGGCATCCTGGCCGGCAAAAGCTTCCCCGGATTCAGGACAGGTGATTTCGTCTCCGTTGTCATCATAACAGGCGGTCTGGCCAGTATCCACCACGGGGAAGGATCCGCCGGAAGCGGAAATGTTAACCTCAACCCCATCGAAATAAAGGGCATCCCCTCCCGTCAGGGTTCCGTTCATGTTCATATCAACCCCGAAATAAAATGCATAATTCCCGACTGGAAGTCCGGACACACGCAATACCTCCAGTGGCTCCGTTAGGTTGAAAAGGGCTCCTTGATAAGCGAACCCAACATCCTCCATGCTCACACCGGATAAATACCACTTGTCGGGATATTCGTAGTAATACCAACCCATGGGCGTCGCCGCGATAATCCACCAGTCAGCCTGTTCTCCGGTCTGTTCACCGGCATTCAGTTGAACGGTCACCGTGAGGGTGTTTTCGGATGCAAGGGTGACCGTGTTATCCATGCCGTTCACTTTGATATCCGGCGCCGCCGAAGCTGCCCACGAATGGCTGTAGAACTGTCCTAATAGCAGCAGTACGGAAAACAGTGCGGCCATAACGTTTACAGATGTAACATAAGGTTTTGATTTTGATCTTGTGCTTTCCATAATTGAAACCTCCCCTGTTTTATCTTTTTCAAAGAAGGCGAAAACTGTAACTGCGGGAATACATTATTTAGAGGATTACAATTTTCACCTGCCACCAAAATGCGAAAAATCGGCCATTTGCGGATGGGGACTGCCCAATCAGTCCTTGTCCCTTTCCTTGTCATCAGGAGGAGGGTAGATCAAAAACCTCATATTAAAGTACCCATTAGTCAGGCCTGAACCCCGTCGACCGTCTTAAAAAAGTTCTTCCGCCGCCCGAACATTCAAGGCAACCGCCATGCAGAAAAAAAAGATGCTGATTATTTTTGCCAATGCTTTCATTTTTCTTCCCTCAATCAATATTACCCGTATATAGGAATTAAATTTTAAAATCAGACCGAGGTATTGAACAGTAAGCCCGACATCAGAAGCCCTGATTCATCAAGAGCGCTAAGAAGCTTACTTTCATCTTCCGACGAAAGATTTTCAAGATCGTATTGTTCAAGAATGCTCTGAAGTTCAGCAAGAGCTTCCCCATTCAACCCTGTAGCACCACCACCAGATGGAGGTGGAGGTGGCGGTGGCGGGCCTTTTGGGCCTTCCACCTGAGAGGTAGGGTCTAATTCCCAAATCGTATCAGCGTCAAAGCCAGCTTCTTTAATTGCCTGATACAACCCAAAGCCTCCTTCAAATCCTGCTTCTTTGAAAGACTCGATAATTGAACTGGCGTCTTCCGCTGTCAGGGATGAAGAATCATATTCAGATAAAATCGATGCAACCTGAGATTTCTGATCTTCGGTAAACGTCTGGAATTGAGGTGGTCTCATCATTCCAATACCTTGACTACTTCCACCAATTGAATTGATCGTCATAAAACCTCCTTGTTATTTTTTACTTACATTATTTTATTAAGATCTGATCCATCCTGACAAAGTTATCATTCCCCCTGGGAACAACACTGATAATTTTTAATCTTCATACTATTTTTTATAAGAATCCTGTTGGTTCTGTCGTCCTCCACGGCCTTCAGGGGGATGGTCGGGTCGCAAAACGAGTTGATCACCTTCCTGTACGCAGGTACCTGTTTCTTCATAATTTTCTCCTTTCTCTTTTTGCTGAAATTCATAAGGGTGCCTTGAAAAACTAGAATTTTCACCCCAAGGCAATTTTTCGAGGTACCCACATTAGGTTTGTTGTCTGCCTGATTATGACAATAATGCCTAATTGTGGAGAAATTATGGAGAAACCGTGGTATTGATGTGGAGGCGGCATTAAAGGGTTGCAATGCTATTTAAAGTCAGTGGTGTCCGGTTAAGGATTTGCATGCTGTTGTAATCCAAATGAGTTTGGACTTAGAAAACTTTGATCAGGCTCTTCAGTTGATAATTCACGGGTCTCGTTGATGATCTTATTTCGTAATTCACGTACTCTTTTAATGTTAACCTTCTCACCATGTTGTTCATGACAATAAATGACAAGCAGTAAGTAGGTGATCAATCCGGATAGTATTTGGACCATGAGACCATGTTTGCTTCTGGTAATCAGGTGATAAACACGGAGATGTCTCTTCCACCATGCGAAGAATTTTTCTATATTCCAACGAAGCTCATAGATACGAGCTATTTGCTAATGCCATCTGCGGGAGCAATATTATTTCTAGCAAAATCATCCTCTTGCAGCGTCTGGACAAGATGACGCCCTGAGGTATGTTCTTCCAGGTGGAAAAAGATTAATGCGTTAAGTTGATCTTCAAAATTCATCTGCAAGGGCCTGTTTCCTCGAGATAGAAGTTTTGGAACATTTGCTAAAATTGAAAATAGGGGCATTCGAAGATTATTAAATGACGGAACATAAAATGATTTTCTTGGTAAAAGCATGTACGGTATGGCGCGACCTCCATAAGTAGTTGATATCATCATGAAAAATCGCGCTCGCACTACAAGTGCTTTGTCAAGAAAAAAATGCCATTATTTTCATCCTTTTAATATTTCTTATTGCAAGTTTCTAACCGGACAACACTGTAAAAAATTAGAGATAAAAAGAGGATGTAATTTATTGTAAGTCTTTATGACGGCGCTTTGAATTGGCGAATGGACGCACGGGAAGTCCATTTTAACATTGCAAAGCAGAGTTTTTCCATAGAATGAGCCTGCAGCGGACACGCAGTTGGGCCGAAGTCACTTGCTAATTGAATTGCGAAAACTCAGTCGTTTTCAGCTTTAAAATATCGTCTGCAAGCGAACCCGTTGCTAAATTAGCATCAGAAAATGCACGGGTTTCCGGAAGTTCCAGATGCAGCGATGATGTGCCGCAAGTACCTCTGCGAATGTAGCTTCCCGGTCTTGATGCATTTAGAGTTTCCTTATACTT
>CAYZIS010000046.1:0-17034 GCA_964478545.1 uncultured Thermodesulfobacteriota bacterium | reverse complement strand
AAATATTGGGGAGAAAATGACCTTTTTTACTGAAATCTTGTTAAACATGGGTTAGCTGAAGCATTGCAAAGATTGCTGGCTCTTGCTTTAGACAAAGTTCGCAGCTCTGGAGAATTTGTTGAAGCCGCAATTTTGGCAATGATTGATGCAATTATGGGGGCCGCGATCGACTTCATTAAAACAAGCAGAAATTTATTGGGAAATAGTCTTGTAACTTCAATTATTTAACTCAAGTCAGAAAGTTGAGAGGTTAACTTATGCTAGCCGGAATGAGGGGAAGTTCGATCTCCTTCTGCGGAGGATCCAGAAGGTTCGTAGCAAATTGGGAACCTCAGCTAATCTGACTGTCCCTATTGCCCCTAGACCTAAAGGAATGCATCATTCAACGTATAACCGCTTATGGTGGAAAGCAATAACCGATCAACAGAAGCTCTTCAGCTCAATGGAAGAAAAACTTCAGAAAATCCATAACAGGAGAATCTACTGACAAATTACTTAAAAGGAGTAAGATTATGAAAAAGATGATCATAGCAAAGATTGAAAAATTAGGTAGGATGGTGTCTTTTGTGGAGCTTGAAAAAATACCTGGGGCCAGGGGTGATCAACATTTGGGACGTTCTGGATATAATTGTGTTTACTGGATGAATCTAAGTCATTCTTTTGTTCGGGCAATTCATGAATTGATTCGTGATGGGATTGTATCGGTGGAGGTAACTTACCCAATAACTTATGTAATTGATGGTCGTGTGTTGAACCTACCCTTGTGGAAGACCGTTAGAAGATATAAATCACCGAGATGGCTTCCTGTGGTGCTGAACAAAGGACCGAATTTTGGGGCTTAGAAAAGCCGCACTTAGCCAAAAAGTTTCCCAGGCATATGCTTTGATTAGATGATCAGCAGAGGAACATTACTTTATGGTAAGCTGCAAGTCTTGACATCCTTAATATCCCATTTTTCCGCTCCGCTGATATAATCCATGAGAAGAGCGACGAATCTGTAATTCCCGGCAGGAAATCGCTCAATTTTAGCTTGACCTTTTGCTATGCTGAAGTGAAGATTCAACGGAAAGTGATCTGCCGTTATAAAAGCAGCTTCAGGCAAGGATATCCCGTCGATAAACGACCCTATAGCCCCTCCCCACCAGAAAAAATCTTTCCATCCGTCGCCGGTCATCCCTTCTGCAATACACCAGTATTCATCTGGTTTATCAGCATTTATGAGTGCCATGTAAAGGCTGGTCAACGGGCTTGCGTGTCCCATATTCCCCAGAGCAATCCTTCCGAGGTCCAGTTGTTCTTTTCCTTGAGTGCAACGCAGATCCGTAACCGATCCAACAAGGATGAAGGGACCGAAATAAAGTGTGTATTCGGACTTTCCACAGTGGCCTTCGGTGTCACATATTTGGAGCCCGATGGTATGCTCGCCATTCTGCAAGATGTTAAATACATTTTGTTTCGACATGAACACCTTCGGATCAGGTATGATGTTGATACGAACCTCCTTTTCATTGACAGATGCGGAGATAATGTCCTGGTTGGCGGCCGTATTAATGAAGTTCATGGAGTTGTCTATGCCATCCGTTGTAAAAATCAGGGTGGACAGATCCAGCTTCCAGTTGCCCTGGTTGTCCTTCACTCCGTCTTCCTTCCGGATCTTTATCGTGAACCCTTTTTGCTCAAGGATATTCATCTGAAACTCGGGATAAGTGGAAGGTTCAAATGTGATGGTTGGAGGGCTTCCCGTCACCCCACGTTTTCTGTCAATAAGGGCTTTGGCATAAGTATATGCCTCTTGCCAGCATGATTGAGCTACTGAAAGCGGAGGGGTTTCTATTCCCGGAGATATTTTCGTCCTGTCTATAGTGATCAGACATCCCCGATAGACAGCATAAAGGTTTAGAAAGCCATAGCCAGCGTATTTGTCGATATACAGCCCGCCCTTTTTGACCAGGCGGTTTGGCTCTGATACAACAATGTAATCACTATGATATATGAATAGATCCTGAATCCATTTTTTGCCGCTAAATGTGTTCCATACGGCCTGGGCTTCTGCTTCTGCTTCTGTTGCATACGAGATGATACTGATGGAAAGCCAGAATTTGTCACAGGGGCAATTCGCCCGCATGCATGTCCGCAATCCTCCTAACTCATCTTGGGACAGATTTGGCCAGGCGGGGTCGCAAAATTTTGTCGGTTCGTTGTTGGCAAAGAAATATTCCCCAGAAGGCGGACTATCGGTTTCTTCGGACCAAGTGGTAATGTGCCCACTGGCAAAAATAGTCGTGGGTGAGAAAAGAAGCAGGAAAGCAAGTAAAATTTTCATCCAAGTTTTCATTGTTATGTCCCCAGTCGTTTAGAAAACTGCTACCATGCATACGTCAATATGATATTTTGTTTTAGTCCATTATAGATCTATCCATCCCCTAGAATAACCATAAGAACCTGGTAATTTGCTATGCACATATTATTCAAGTCTTGTCAAGTGAGGATCAGACAAAATGATCAAAGATACTTGACACCTTATTTCTTATATAGTAGAGGATAAAAAGCGCTGATTTGAAGCTCAGCTTGCGGGCGCTATAAAAAACCGCTAAAGAGAGGGTCGATGTAATTCCGATTACCTGCTTTGGCGTGAGCTGAGCAGGTTTTTTTGTGTCTGGGGTGTCCTGGTCGCCGATTTAAACAGCAACTTGCAGGGCGATTTATAAAGACGGTAACTCAGATGTAATCACAGATGATGAGTTTCTTGATAACATAGGTGATTTGGTACTTGATAAGAGTATTGAATTAGGCATTGAATATACAACAGAAATCCCAGTGGAGGCTGAATATGGACCAGAACACAATTGGAAAGAAGACCCTCAAGGCAGGGGGATAATCCCCGGCCTATGAAATATATATTTGCTAACTATATTGTCTTGGTGCTGGCGATTATTTTTGAAGGTTCAACCTGGCTAGTCGCGTTCAGGGAGTTCTCCCGCAGTAAAGGTCGACGTGGCTATCTCGAGATGGTTCGTCGGGCGAAGAATCCTTCGGTTTTTGTGGTTTTGTTTGAAGATTCAGCCGCTTTATTGGGGCTCTTGGTGGCTTTTCTTGGCATTCTGCTGGGCCAGCTGACCGGTAAAGCATATTATGATGGGGGGGGTGGTTGTGATATTCTAAAATTGATCAGTTTTAAGGCTAGTGATTACGGAAAATTGACCACCCCCAGCGCCCTTTCCTGTATATGGTTTGCAAAACCCATAAGCCGGGAGTGGTGCGGGGCATTCGCTGGATAGCGGGTGAATATCCTGGAATTGAACATGTCAATGAGATCCTGACCATGCACATGGGGCCGGAGTTTATCCTGGTGAATCTGAGCGTTGATTTTAAAAACAGCCTGTCAGCCGACCAGATGGAACGGACGGTACAAAAATTGGATTATCAGATTAAACAGGCTTATCCGCTGGTCAAACGGATTTTTATTGAGGGGGAAGCCCGCCGCGGTGCGGATTTTATGAATCCTTAGAGATATTCCGGGATTTATCAAGTTCCATAATCCTTCTGCTAATTTCTGTGTATTGGCTCCTTTGCTCAGTCTGAAGGGATGAGAGAACCATAATATCTAATCAAGCATCAGGTATCCATCCGGTGCCAGGCTCGTGGCTAACATAACGCTGTTGATATCACGATGTTCACTCCAGGTAGTGCTCTTTTGATTTTCCGATACCAGCCAGAAATTTTCGATTTTTTCTTTTAAATCAAGGTGTTGTCCGAAGCTTGCAAGTTGTGAGGACAGTGGTTCCTGCTTGCTGAAATTTTCCGGATACTGATGTATCATCAACTGCATTTTTTCAATTGCCTGCAGGCCAATGGAGAGTCCCAGTTCCCGAAATGCGAGGCGGTATTCAGGCGGATAGCGCAGGGTGTCTGTAAGAACGAAAGATGCCAAACCACTTTTGGCAGCAGCTAAAATTTCAGCGAGCAGGTCATGGAGAGGTGGATGGTTCCTGATAATGAGTTGAGTCAGCATGCAGGCATCATTCAGGAGGCCGCCGATGCCCAAGGGGTCATCCGTCGCCAGATTTATATTTTTAGTCATACCCATGACATCGGTAATTTCCGCCTTGAGATCGAGTTGGCTTGATTTTTCCGGATCATTGGCGGCGCTGGCTTCAAGTTGATAATAGGTAATCAGGCCATCGAGGGCATCATGCTGTCCCATGGAGCTGACCAGCGGGCGGGAGAGGTCTATGCTCATCTTCCAGTACATGCGTTTTTGTAGATGGCCTGGGATGGTATAGGTAAACCTGGCATGGGCAGTTTTGGCCAGTTCCACTGCCCAGCGGTTGTATTTCGAATCCCCGGTTACCCGGGTGACGCGGTTGAGTGTCTGCATCCATTTTGTCAGGTAGTGAAAATATTGACCGTCCTGTTCCCATTCCAGACGTTCATCATAAGGGTCATCAGGTTTGCGTTCAGGTAATGTTTTTCCTATCCTTAGCCCCCCTATAGTGGGGTGCAGTTCCCCCTTCTTTTCATCAAGGCCGCTGATCCAGCCGCTGCAAGAATCATCTTCACGGTGCCGTCCGAGAACATGATGTACCTGCTCAACGAGGTTTAAAGCATCTTGTTGGTATCGGTGAATGTCAAGCAAGTTGTCGCCTTTTTTTAAAATATTTTGTTAATATTCCCGCAAAATCTTCTCATGGGCTCCGACGGATGATTGGAGATCCATTCTAGCCCATGAGAATTTTGCTATTGATGTACCAATCCCTAACATTTATGCAGCCCTCTTGATTTCAGTGGTGGCTTGTTTCGCTTTTTTGAATCTTTTCAAAACCACCTCTGAAACAAGGACCCAATTCCTTGTTTTTACTGACCATCTTTCAGGATGTTTTAACCTTGCAGCCTGATACACAGAATGACGGTTTATAAGGATTTCTGCATCCCGGCCATTATGCCGGTCTTCCGGCGTGACAAAATTAATGCTGCTATGCAGGTGCTCTGTGTTGTACCAGTTAATAAAATTATTTGCCCATTCTCTGGCTTCATGCAAATTTACAAATGGTTTCTCCGGATATTCCGGCCGATATTTTAACGTTCTGAACAATGATTCTGAATATGGATTGTCATCGCTGACACTGGGACGGCTAAACGATGGTATGACTCCCAAATCCTGAAGTTTTGCAAGCATGGTTGCAGATTTCATCGGAGAACCATTATCCGAGTGCAAGGTTACCTGTTCCCTTGTGATTTGTTCACGAATACAGGCGTCTGTAATCAAATCCGCTGCCAAGTCCCCGGACTCATACTCATAAACTTGACAGGCCACAGCTTTTCGGCTGTATATGTCCATCATCATATAGAGATAAAAGAACCTGCCTTTTACCGTTGACGGCAAGTAAGTAATATCCCAACTCCACAACTGATTCGGACCATTTGCAATCAGGGGGTCCGGATGGTTATGTCTTGGAGTCAGGCTTGATTGGCGGTGTCTGTTCATTTTTAATTCACGAAGTATTCGGTACATGGTTGATTCAGAACCAAGATAAATCCCCTGATCAGCAAGTCTGGGAACAATCTGATTTGGATTGGAATCGCTGAATCCGGAAGATTCCAATACGTTTATTATTCGGGTCTTCTCATGGTCAGATAGCTTATTGCCAGGAACAGCTCGTGAACCTTTTCGGTTGTCTGTCAGTCCCTGAGCCTCCCATCGCTGGATTGTCCTGATAGTCAATCCCAATAATTGAGCCGCCTGGCTTTTTCGGGCACCAGATTTACAGGCCTCTGAAATTAGTTCCAATACGGTTTGCTTTTCTTCTTGACTGATCAATCGTCCTCTGGTTCCCCCCAGATCGCCTGGGCTTTTTTTTTAAGAACCAGCAAGGCAGCAGTTTCAGCAAGTGCTTTATCTTTACGAGATAAATCTTTTTTGAGGGACACAATTTCTCTCTTAAGATTTCTCTCTTTTTCAATCTGCTCCTTATTTGATCCTGGTATCATTGTCGCTATGGCATCTTTCTTCCACTGTTCTAAATTATGAATAAAAATACCATTTTTACGGCACCAGGCTGTACGCTTTTCAACAGTCATTAAACCAGTTTCAATTAATGAAGATATGCGTTCTTCAGCAGTCCAATCCTTGGGGCGTTTTTCTTTTGTGTTCAATTTTATACTTCCCTTTTGCTTGTATTCTTTCAGCCATTTGCCGATGGTAGATCGGCCAATGCCAAATTCTTTTGCTATTTCATGCTGGCGCTTATTCCCCAGCAAAACCTTTTTTATCAAAGCTTCTTGCACTTGGATAGAATATCCCATATTTACCACCTCAATGCCCCAAAGTTAATTTTTCATTGAGGCGACATCTATCCTGACACAGGGGGGTATCGTTGCTCGCCTGTTTGCTGAAAAAGTTCCAGAAAGTTACAAACCGCAAAAGCGTCAGTCCATAAATATCGTTTGGGTCTGTGGTTGCCTGTTGTCAGGCCGGTTCGCTCAGCGAAATCAGCCATGATTTTTTGCACGACGGCGCTGTTTTTCATCATTTTCCCCTTCAGAATGTCTTGAAGATGGTATCTGGCAGGTTCACTTTTTTCCCAACTCCCCCCCCAATATATTTTTCCTTAAAACTTTCCTTAAACATTTCTTTGGCCAGGTCACCGCTGCAGTGAGTTGGACAGACATACTTGACTGCTGCATTTTGTAGAGATTGTATTACTTGTTGTATTGCCGCAGAATTATCATTCAGCAGGTGAAACCCTCCCATTAAAAGAAGGATTTCTTTGTCAAGAATCTGCCGGGCTTTTCTGGCAATATTGACAATGCCGGGGTGAGCGCAGCCGGTGATAACGATCAGTCCTTCTTTTGTATCGATGATCATTGATTGTTCACCTATGAGATCTTTATCCATGACCCCGGTCGAGTAAACATGGTCAAAAAGTCTGGTTGCCTGATAGCCGATAACGGTGAGATCCTGAACTTGATTTCTTAAATCATTTAGCAAATGCTTCGAGAGTGAATCAGGTGCAAAAATATGCAGGTTTGGGTTTTGTTCTATAACTGAGTCAACCCCTCCTATATGGTCCCAATGTGGATGAGAGATAAAAAGTGTATCAATATCTTTGACGTTTAAGCCTAAAGTTTGTATATTTTTTAAAAGTACATGCCCATTGCTGCCGGTATCAAAAAGTATTGTCTGATTGGGCAGTTGCAAAAAGGCCGAAAATCCCCAAAGGGAAGTGAGATTTGGATTATAGTGATAATTATCAAAGACGATGGTAATTTCCATATCATGTGCTTTCATGTTGCAAACTCCTTTTCTCAGTTTCCATAAGTAGTGAATCTTTGATTTTCCTGTTGAGTTTCCAGGGAAACAACAACTTCCGGATGAAAACCCGCTGTTATCCGGCATAGTTTTTGTGTAGTACCCAACTCGGGCTAGCCGGAACCAAACAGGTTCTGTAATTATTATTTTCTCACGGAGTTCACAGAGAAAAGATCATTCACATTCCCCTCTGTGGTCTCAACTTTCTGACTTACGCTAAAACAATGACAGAGACACCACGAAGAGCACGATGAACACGAAGTTTTAAAGAAATTTGCTTTTCTTCGTGTCCTTCGTGGTAGCATGATTTTTCGGTAATTTATTTTGGCAGTGCAACTCGGAAAGTTGAACTTTATTGATAAGTGACTAACCGGACAGTAATGATGGAAACCAGTGAGTATTTACAGGCTTAAATGGGTTGGCAGATGTCCACTGCAAAGCTTATTCATATAGGAACTTCAGGCTGGTCGTATGAACATTGGAAAGGCCCCTTCTACCCAATGGATCTGCCCAAAGATCAAATGCTGGCATACTACAGCCGCCATTTCTCCAGCGTAGAGATTAATAATTCCTTCTATCAATTACCCAAAAAGCAGACTCTGGTACGATGGCGGGAAGCAGTGCCGGAAGATTTTCTCTTTACTGCCAAGGCCAGTTGCTACATTACCCACATGAAAAAGCTCAAAAATCCAGCAGAGGCGGTACATTCCTTCCTGGATCGCATCTGCATGTTGGAGGACAGGCTTGGGCCAATTTTGTTTCAACTTCCACCCCGCTGGCACTTCAATGGCGGGCGACTGGAGGCCTTTCTAGACATGCTGAGTAAAGACTTCCGCTATGCTTTTGAATTCAGAGATAGAAGTTGGTTGAACTGCCGGACTTTTGAGCTGCTTTCCCATTACAATGCGGCATGTTGTATCTATGATTTTGATGGATATCTGTCTCCCCGGGAGGTTACGGCAAATTTTGTCTATGTCCGGTTTCATGGTCCGGATGGTCCCTACCAGGGCAGCTACGACCACAAGATTTTGGTGGACTGGGCCGAGACTTTTTCCGCCTGGTCGGAGCAAGGCAAGGAAGTTTTTTGTTTTTTTGATAATGATCAACGTGGTTATGCCGTGCATAATGCACATTACCTGCAGTCCCTGCTCAACAAGAGGTCAGCTGATCCCTGATTATTAGCTCCACACGCCTTCAATCTTTTCGCCGCATTTGCCGCAGCGACCGTCAACCATGTTGTTGCGCCGGATGCTGAAGCCATAGCGCTTGATCAATTCTTCGCCACAGGCCGGGCAGTAAGTGCTTTCACCTCCCTCACCGGAGATGTTGCCTTCATAAACAAATCGCAATCCCTCCTCAAGGCCTATCTCCCTGGCCTGGCGCAGAATTGAAGCCGGGGTTGGGGGACGATCCTGCATTTTGTAAGTTGGGTAAAAGGCGGTTACATGCCAGGGTATGGCCGGAGAAACCCCTTTGATGAATTTGGCAATGCCACGTAATTCCTCCGGTGAATCATTGAGCCCCGGGATGATCAGGGTGGTTACCTCAACCCAGACGCCTAATTCATGCATGAGCTTGACATTATCCAGCACCGGCTGGAGCCTGGCTTTGCATACCTTTTTATAAAAATCATCGGTAAATCCTTTGATATCAATATTGATACCGTCCAGAACTCTTGCCAGATGACGGGTAACCTCGGGGGTCATGAAACCGTTACTGACAAAAATATTTTTCAGCTGCCGTTCATGGGCCAATACCGAGCAGTCATAAGCAAATTCATAGAAGATGGTTGGTTCTACGTATGTGTAGCTGATACTGGCGCAATTTTCCCGCACCGCATGGTCAACCACGGATTCCGGCCGACGTTCGTTGCCAGTTATCTCGCCGTCGTGTAGATGGGGATATTGCGAAATGTCGGCGTTCTGGCAGTGGAGACACTGGAAATTACAGCCGACGGTGGCAATGGAGAAGGATCTGCTACCGGGCAGGAAGTTGAACATGGGCTTCTTTTCAATGGGATCAATGTGTTCGGCCACCAGCCGGCCATAAACCAGGCTGTACAGCTTTCCACCCTGGTTTTCCCGCACCCCGCAGATGCCCCGCTTACCCTCCTTGATATGGCAGCGGTGGTTGCATAAGCCGCAGAAAACATCATTTTCCTCTCCTGGTTTATAAAACATGGCTTCTTTCATCATCGTGCCTCCTTTAAAGCTATTGCTGAAACATGTGCACAGCTTTATTGTTCATCATCATTTTTCATTGCTTTTTTTGCCCCTTCCACCATCCCTGAAAATGCCCCTTTGGCGATTTTTACCATTTTTTCAGAGACCTCTCTCAGCTCATCTTTAGCAATTTCGGCGGCTTTCAGAGCTTTATCCTTGGCGTTGTTGACCGCTTTGGGCGCCTTCCTTTTTAAGTATTCAATGGCTGTATTTGCGGCTTCTTCAGCACTTTTTTTGATCCGGGAAGTACTTCCCCTCATCCCGTTGATACTCTCATTGAGAACTTCCTTGGCAACAGTATCAACTTTACTGGCGGTATTGCTGAGTGCTTCGATAAAATCATGATTAATAGCTTTGAAATCTTTTATCGTCTGTTTTATGTCCTCTTCTACCAGCTCTTCCGATTTATCCTTCACTTCCGCGAGTTTTTCTTTCGCCTTTTCAATGCTAGCGGTAAGCCCCTGTTTTGTGCCTTCTATCGCCCCTCGGGTTGTCTCTTTAACCTCTTTTCCAGCCCCTTGTGCCGCTTCAATTGCAGCTAAAATAGTTGTTTGAGAGACGTCCTTGACTTTTTTAGCGCTTAGCCGTCCCTCGCTTAAGGCATTTTCTGTCGCGGTTCTCGTAATCTGAGCAACTTTTTCTTCGACATCTTTTCCTTCATCAATAACGGTGGTAACGCTCTGTTTAATTGTTTCCTTCATCAAGCCCAGGATCTCAACACTTTTAAGCTTTGCGTCGGTAACCGCCTCTTCTATCTTGGCTTTGGTCTCGGTAGAAAATGAAGAGGCCGCTTGTTTAGCACCGTTTAAGGCATCTTTCAGCTGCGAAGAAAACCGGTCTTTTTGTTCTTCAAGCCGATACTTTGTCTTGAGCAGTTCCATGTCGATGTCATTGAGAGCTTCTTTGGTGCTTTTGTTGATTCCTTTCATTGTTCCATTGACGACTGCTTCAATGTTTATTTTGGTTGCTCTTCCTGCCGATTTCAATTCCTGAATTGCCGTGACAAGCGTTTCTTTTGCCATTGCCTGAATGCCTATGGCCTCCTTCCCGGCTTTGGCGCTTTGCTCTGCTTTGGCAACGGCATGTTCAATAATAATTTCAACTTCCTGCGTACTTATCTCTCCTGATTCATTGGTTTCTTTGATGTTTTCCGCTATTTCCTTTTTCATGGTGTCCAGCATGGTAAGCCTCCTGTATTGATTTCTTATTTCTTCTTCCAGCCTTGTTATTAGTAAACTATACTTATGAAATGGCGTGTTGCCTGTTGTTCTTATAATGAAATGTAACCCTTTTTGGTGTTTTGTCAACTGGGATCAGATGATGATTGTTGCCATATGGCATTTGACATCACTAAAAATTGGATTAAACTTATGCATGTTTACGGTAAAAACAAATTAATCCAAGATCCTAAGGGGATTTAAAAAACTATTCCATATTCTTAATTTTTGTGGGTTGATTCTTTGTTGGGCATGGTTTTTAGTAACTTACTTCTGAATTCCTGTCACTCTTTTCAGTACCTCCTTGAGGGGTATAAAAAACAGGAAATTGCCAGGGACATCCTGGTACATTGATTTGGCTTGCGGGCGTTACCCCGCGTTAGTAGTTTTTCCCCCTTGACAAACCGGATGACGCGGCATGAATGACTGGCTGTCGATTAATATTTTAGAGGCTCTGGGGATTTTCTTCCTCTGCGGCTATTTCGGTGGCCGATTTGCCAATTGGCTCAAATTTCCCCGGGTAACCGGCTATATCGTTGCCGGAATATTGTTGAGTCCTTCAATATCCGGAATCATTCCGGCGGCATTGATCCGGGGAAAATTGTCAATCATAACCGATATAGCCCTGGCAATCATTGCCTATTCCATCGGTGGCAGTCTGAAATTGTCTAGGCTTAAGCAATTGGGGAGAAGTATTGTCTGGATCAATGTTACTGAATCACTCGGGGCTTTTGTTGTAACCTTCGTGATGATGGGCTCCCTGGGCGCCTGGATTGTGAAACTCATTCTTCCTTCTGCCCCCTGGTTACAGGTTTGTTTGCCGTTGGCGCTGATTATCGGGGCGGTGTCTGCGGCCACGGCACCGGCGGCTGTTTTGGCCATCGTGCATGAATGTCAGGCCAAGGGTCCGCTGACGACTACCTTGCTGGGTGTGGTCGCCCTTGATGATGGCATGGCCATCATCCTTTATGCCTTTGCCAGCAGTATAGTCGGGGCTTTAACCAGGGTGCAGGGAACCTCCGTGATGCATAAAATGGCACTTGAACCCCTGCTGGTAATTATAGGTTCCGCTTTTTTAGGCGTTGTTTTTGGTTTCTTCTTAACGCTTTTGGCTGCCTGGGTGAAAAAAAAGGGCTCCCTGTTGGTAGTGATTTTGGGAAACATCCTGTTTTGTGCCGGCATTGCCGACCAGCTGAAACTTTCCCCTCTCCTGGCCAGTATGATGCTTGGATTCTATGTTGTCAACCGTGCCAAACAATGCGATGTCCTTTTTCAGGCAGTAGAAAACATTGAAGAAACGATATTTGCCCTGTTTTTTACTCTCGCCGGTGCCCATTTTGATGTTACAGTGATTAAAACGGCCGGAATTATCAGTTTACTTATTGTTGTCAGTCGTTTTGCCGGTAAGTTTATGGGCGTATGGCTGGGGGCTGATTTCTCCCATGCCCCGGCGGTGGTTAAAAAATATCTGGGCTATGCTTTGCTGCCTACGGCCGGGGTGACCATTGGCCTCATCCTCATGGCCGAATCCCTGATGGAACCACGGGTAGCCGAGATCATGGTTAACGCAGTATTGGGAGCCGTGATTATCAGTGAGTTAATCGCCCCACCTCTGGTTAAATTTGCCTTGACTCATGCGGGGGAAACCGTAAAGGAATAGCCGATGAAAATCAAGGAATTACTGGCAACCATGGATGAAAGGGGATTGCCCCTGGTTGAAGAGGATGAAACCATTCAGGGGGTTTTGCAGCAAATGCTGCACTATCCCCATACCCGCCTTATGTACGTGGTTGATAAAGAGGGAACCTGTACGGGAGTTATTTCCCTGGGAACCCTGATCAGGTATCTGTTTCCCCAAAACTTTGAGCCTGTCGTTCACTCACGTTTCATTATCCCGATGATTACCGCTGAAACGGCGAAAGATATCATGAATAAGGGGGTTGTCTCTGCCACCGGTGAAGATGAGCTCGATGCGGTGATCAAGCGGATGATCAAGGCCCTGGTTAAAGAAATCCCCATTCTGGACAGGGAAAAAAAGGTGATAGCCGATCTCACCATGTTGGATTTATTGCAATATTATCATGCGGTTCCGGAATGAGTAAGACGGGATTTTGCCGGTCTTGAACTGATTTTCAAAAAACAATGCATAGTGTCAAGAGGGTTTTGATTAAGCTAAGCAATTAGCGATTAGTTATCAGCATTTAGCTTAAAAAATCAAGACATTACGTTCATTAGCAATAAGACCTAACGGATGGCAGCTTGCAATAGTAAACATCCTGTAATCATTGAACTAATAGCTAACGGCTAAAAGCTAACCGCTCAATTTAGGTTTTGATATATTTTAGAAAACTATCTGTTTGCAATTTGAGGTGTTCATGAGTGTCCGTAATCTTAAGTACCTGTTTCAACCGCGCTCCATCACTCTCATTGGCGCAAGTGACGAAGCACAGTCGGTCGGAGCCGTTCTTGTCAGCAATCTTTTGTCTGGTGGTTTTGATGGCCCTATCGATCTGGTTAGTCCTCATCATCGTTTTATTGGTGGCATTCGGGTATACAAAGAGATCTCCAGTCTTCCTGAACCAGCGGATCTGGCGGTCATTGCGACTCCGCCAACGACCGTCCCTGGGATTATTGCCGAACTTGCCCGAAAAGGTACACGGGCGGCTGTCGTTATCAGTGCGGGTTTTTCCGAAACCGCTGGGGCTGAGCATCGTCAACTTTGTCAGGCGATGCTCGATGCCGCACGACCCTGCCTTTTGCGCATCAATGGTCCCAACTGCCTTGGAGTCATGGTGCCGGGCGTTGGTTTAAACGCCAGTTTTGCCCACACCTCTCCGTTGGAAGGTCACCTCGCTTTTGTGGCGCAGTCGGGAGCGATTGTGACCTCGGTATTGGACTGGGCCAAATCGCGCAAAATTGGTTTTTCTTATCTGGTTTCGCTGGGTAATATGGCGGATGTCGATTTTGGTGATATGCTTGACTATCTTGCTAATGATATGGCGACCACAGCGATTTTGCTGTATGTTGAATCAATTACCCAAGCACGCAAGTTTATGTCGGCAGCCCGGGCTGCGGCCCGGTCGAAACCAGTTATTGTCATAAAGGCTGGACGTTATGCTGAAGGAGCTCGGGCCGCCGCATCCCATACCGGCGCCATGGCCGGCATGGACGAAGTCTATGACGCCGCAATACGCCGGGCCGGCATGTTGCGGGTGCACAGCTTGGAGGAATTATTCGAAGCTGTGGAGTCCTTGACTGCGGGGCGTTTACCGGATGGTGATCGTCTGACCATTCTTTCCAACGGTGGTGGTCTTGGAGTTCTGGCAACGGATGCTTTGATTGAATATGGTGGCCGCTTGGCTGAATTATCCACGGAGACGATCGCCCAGCTTAATAATGTTTTGCCCGCGACCTGGTCGCATGGCAACCCTGTGGATATTATTGGTGACGCTCCGGGCAGTCGCTATGGTGCCGCTTTTGAGGTCTTGTTGGAAGACCGGAATATTGATGCCACATTAGTTCTTAATTGTCCTACCGCAGTCGCTTCCGCTACGGAAGCAGCCCAGGCGGTAATCGACGCTGTTGACAAACATCGTCGCGTTTGCGTCCTGACAAATTGGGCCGGGGAAGAGGCTGCGAGGCCGGCCCGCCGCTTGTTCATGAACCATGGGATACCCTCCTACGAGACCCCGGAAGCGGCGGTTCGGGCATTCATGCAGATGGTCAACTACCGTCGTAATCAAGAACTATTGATGCAAACGCCTCCTTCGATACCCGAAGCTTTTACCCCGGATACGCTGGCGGCAAAAAACTATATCAGCAGTGTCCTTCAGGAAGGCCGTGATTGGTTGACTGAACCGGAAAGTAAAGCGGTGTTGTCTGCCTACGGGATTCCTTGCGTACCGACGGTAGTTGCTAAGTCACCTGTTCAGGCCGCGCAGGCGGCCGAAGAAATGGGACAACCGGTTGCTCTTAAGATCCTGTCGCCGGACATCACCCATAAATCCGATGTCGGTGGGGTTGTCCTGGATCTTGAACAATCGACTGCAGTTCAAGAAGCAGCAGAAGGCATGCTCAAGCGGATCGAATCGATTTGTCCCAACGCTCATATCGATGGATTCACCGTCCAGCCTATGGTGCGGCGTCCCGGTAGTCGGGAATTGATTATCGGGGTTATCGAGGATCGCCAATTTGGTCCTGTACTTTTGTTTGGCCACGGTGGGACTGCGGTTGAAGTGATTAATGATAAGGCCTTGGGGTTGCCGCCGCTCAACATGCATCTTGCCCGGGAAATGATGAAACGCACGCGAGTCTATAAGTTGCTTGAGGGATATAGAGATCAACCGGCGGTTGATCTGGAGGCAATAACTTTGACCTTGGTACGTTTATCCCAGTTGGTAATCGATATGGGAGAGATTGTCGAGCTTGATATCAATCCTTTGCTGGCAGACGCTAACGGTGTCATTGGCCTTGATACGCGGATCAAGGTCAAAGCCTGCTCAGGTCATGCCCAAGAACGTCTGGCAATTTGTCCCTATCCCAAAGCATTGGAAGAAGAAGTACCGCTTGGTGATGGGCGCACATTGTTGTTGCGTCCCATCGTGCCTGAAGACGAGCCCTCGCTTCAACGGGTATTTGCCAATTTGACCGCGGAAGAAATCCGTTTGCGGTTTTTTCTGCCGATGAAAGTACTGAGCCATCTAAACGCGGCGCGATTTACCCAAATTGACTATGACCGGGAGATGGCATTACTCCTGACCGAATCCGGTATCCCCGGCAAGACCAACATTTATGGGCTCGTTCGTATCATCGCTGATCCGGATAATGAGAAAGCGGAGTACGCGATCATTGTCCATCATGAGATGACCGGTCTGGGACTGGGGGTGTTTCTCATGCGGCGTATCATTGACTACGCCCGTGAGCGCGGGATCGGCGAACTTTATGGCGATGTATTGGCCGACAATCAGCCGATGCTGAAACTTTGTGAAGTGATGGGGTTTACCCGAGTGTGGGTTCCTGATGAGCCTGAAATTATGAGGGTAATCCTGAAGCTTGATTGAAAGTATGCGAATGCCAAAACAGAACCAACAATGGTTAAAAAGCGTAAGCGTTTACGTATCTATTGGCTGGACCCAGGCAATAAAGAAACTGTTCGCGCTTATCGTCACCATGTTGCTGATGAGTACGTATGCCTTGGCGGAAAACAGGCCCGTGGTCACAATCGGCGTGGTGACAGACGGTTCGATGGAAGGGCTCGGAGAGCTTCGTTTGCTTTTTTTGGATGAACTAAGGAATTTGACCGCAGGCGAATTTATAATTCGCTTTCCCGAGTCGAAACAGTTTGACGGGCAGTGGTCGACGGATCGGATCACCGCCGCGTTGGCTCGTTTGCAAAATGACCCGGAAGTCGACATGGTTTTGGCCTTGGGATTGCTGTCGAGTCAACTCGCCGCCACGAGCGGCAACTTGCGTAAACCCACCTTCGCGCCCTTCGTGTTTAACCCGGATCTGCTCGGCATATCACGCAGTGGCGGCGTAAGCGGCGTCAAAAACCTTAATTATCTGACCACCGAGTCACGATTTGAGGTGGAACTGGAAACGTTCCTCAAGGTCATTGAATTTACCCGTCTTGCCTTACTGGTTGATGAAGTGCAATATCGCTTTTTCCCCGAAGCCGTCGAACGGACGATCAAGACGGCAAGAAGTCAGGGTATTGCCTTGCATTTCACTACAAATTCAACCGCAGACGAAGATCTGGCGGCTGAAATCCCCGCCGTTGTCCAAGCAGTGATGATTGCCCCCCTCCCCAGGCTGAATCGGGCGGCGAAACAGAAGCTTATTGCCGGGCTGATTGAACGGCACCTGCCGAGTTACACGCTTGCAGATGGGATTACTGTCGAACAGGGCATCTTCATGTCGGCAAAAGCGACTGCCGATCTTTCCCGCAAGGTCCGCCGGACAGCGCTCAATATGGAGGCGGTCCTCCATGGCGCGCCGGCGAGCACGCAACCGGTGATTTTTGAGGAAAAGCGTCAGCTGACGATTAATATGAAGACGGCGCGCGCAATCGGTGTATCACCTGACTTTGAGGTGTTAAAAAAGGCCGTATTGCTGAACCGCGAACCGGAAGCAGAAAGTCCGCCGATGAGTCTTTCGGCGGCGGCACAGGAGGCGATAAAGGCGAATCTCACTATCGTGGCGGGCCAACTTGGAGTACAGGCCGGCAGCAATAATATCGCCGAAGCGCGTTCGGTTCTTTTCCCCCGGATCTTTGGGAATGTCAGTT
>CAYZIS010000045.1:0-18012 GCA_964478545.1 uncultured Thermodesulfobacteriota bacterium | reverse complement strand
CGTCCAGGAGCATGATGTCACTGGTCTGAACAAGGGCGCAGGCCAGCATGGCAATCTGTCTTTCCCCCCCGGAGATCCTGTTGAAATTACACGTGGCCAGTCTCTGGGCGTTGAGTGTTTTCAAGGCCTCCATGGCCAGGTCATAATCGTTTGGTGAGGGGGTACGGGTCATGCCGATAAACGGGGCCCGGCCCATGACCACCACATCGATCACCTTGAACGGAAATATTTCTAGGTGCTCCTGGGGAACCAGGCTGATGTGTCTGGCGATCTGGTTTCGGGTCATACCAACAATGGTATTGCCGTTGATGCGGATTTCCCCCTGGTGCGGTTTGTGGATACCGTTGAGGCAGTGGAGCAAGGTGGTTTTACCCGAGCCGTTCCGGCCAAGAACCGCACAGAAAGAGCCGGGTTCAACGGAAAAAGAGATATCATGGAGAATATCGGTTTTTCCGTATCGGAACGTAACACACCTGCATTCCAGTTTTACAGCCATCCGCTTCCCCTGTTTTTGTATAGCAGAAAGGCAAAAATCGGTGCACCGGTAAGGGCCGTGATGATGCCTACCGGGATCTCGGCGGCGGTGACGGACCGGGCTAATCCGTCTGCCGCCAGCATGAAAATAGCCCCCAGCAGGGCCGTTATGGGAATCATGTTTTCATGTTCAGGGCCCACAAGGGTTCTGGCCATATGCGGGATAATCAGGCCGATCCAGCATATCTGGCCGCAGGTGGCCACGGTGAGGGCCACCATGAAAGAGCTGACAAGGATCAGCATCAGCCTGAAAACAAAAGGGTTCATCCCCAGGGACTGGGCCTGGACATCCCCCAGTGAGAGAATATTGAGTCTGAAGCGGAGCAGCATGAACAGTCCGAGCCCGCAGCAGGTCACCGGAGCGGTAATGTAAAGGTCGTTCCAGGTCACCCGGGTTAGGCTCCCCATGATCCAGAAAACAATGCTCGGCAGTTCATCATAGGGATCTGAAAAGTATTTGAGGATCATCAGTAGCGCATTAAAAAAGGAAAGCACCACCATGCCGGCCAGAACCATTACAATAACGGGCTTTATGGATATGAGCCGGGCAATGCCCACGGCCATGGACACGGCTATAAGGCCGAAACCAAAGGCCATCGCCTGCACCAGGTAAAAAGAATCACCGGGCAGAATAATCCCCAGGGCCGCGCCAAAGGTGCAGCCTGCCGCCACCCCCAGAATGTCCGGGGACACCAGCGGGTTCCTGAACAGGGCCTGGTAAACAGCCCCTGACACCGACAGTCCCGTACCCACCATAACCGCCATGATGCACCGTGGCAGCCGTATCCACAGAAAAACCAGTTTTTGGGAAATAAGATCCTGGGAAAGGCTGTTGCCGGGCAGGAGGCTTGATACGATGGCAATGATTTCCGAAATGGTTATTTTAAACCGGCCCGCCAGCAGAGAGCCGAAAAACAGCACAGCCAGCAGCACACACAAAACCGGGATTGTGCGTGGGCTTTTTTTCAAAGGATACCGGGGAATAGCGATCAATTGGCAGCGTCCCGGTATATGGCATCATCGAGGGTCCCGCCCAGGGCCTGGAAGGTTTTGCCAAAAAGTTTCTGATGAAACAGCTCACTTTGTTTTTCCATGTCCATATCGGCAAACAGATCGGGATAGGCTTTTTTCGCCACCCAGAGCGTGCCCAGTGCCGACAACGGGGAGGGAAAATCCCATGGGGCAATGTTGCAGGGAAACCGGTAGACTGCTTTTGTCCGGATGGCACCGACCTGGCTTAATGCCGGACCACTTAACCGCTCCAGCGTCCGTCGGCCAAGACTTCGGGACAGGATTAAAATATCCGGATTCCAGGTGATGAACTGCTCCGGAGAAATATCCTGGAAATATCCCTTCAGCTCGTGGGCCACATTGACCACACCGGCCCGGTATAAAATATCATCCTGGAGCATATTGCCGGCCGCAGTGCTGAAAAGACCCCGGGGCGACGCAAAATACCCGGTTTTTCTTTTAGCCGGGTCAATGGTTTTGATCCTGGCTGCCACCTGTGTCAGTATGTCGTCCATTACTTTCACGGTTTTTTCCGCCCGTTCAGGCTGGCCTGTGGCCATGGCTATCACCCGAAGGGATTTTTTAACATTTTCAAAACTTTCCGGCAAAATAATGATGGATGCAATGCCCAGGGTTTCTAAGCGATGGGCCAGGACGGTCCCGTCTTTTTGGGCGTATAGTACAACAAGATCCGGCTTTAAAGAGACAATGGTTTCAAAATTTAGCCCGGTGGATTTGCTGCCCACCCCTTTTAACGTGGCTACTTCGGGAAAAACAGCCCGTGTCAGTTTGTCCCTTTTAGAATGAGAATCGATGCCGACGATTTTGTCTTGGAGTCCCAGGGATAAGAGGCACAGGGTAACCGGTTTGAAGGTGGGGATGATCCGGCTGACTTTATTGGGTAAGGTGACTTGGCGGCCGACCATGTCCGTGATGGTGTGTGGGGTGTCTGCCATGGCATTCCAGGATATTAAAAACAGTGAAATCAGGATAATCAGCGAACCCTGTACGGTTTTGGTGAAAACAGGTTTCAGTTTGATTTTTTCTATCATGTTTGCCTCGTGATGATTTAGCATCGTATTTGTTTTAACCATGAAGTTCATGACATTAATTCGAGCATGGCTGTTATATGAAAACGGGTGGTATTATGTCACCTAAATCCTGCAATTGCTATTAACCTGAAAATCTGAGACTGTTTGCCCCTCGTTGTAGCGTCATTTTTCGCAAAATCACCTTCAGCGAGCCTGATTTTCAACAACACAGTGAAAGAATGACGGCTGAACAGCTTCCCCTATCCTACGACCGCGGTATTACCCAACTCAATATTCTGGCGGTGGCCGCCTATATTCTGACCGTCTACATGGTCAACATCAAATCAGTGATTGCCACGCTTCCCCTGGTTTCATTTAGCTCGGCATTGAACAATCTCATCGCTTTTGGTCTTTTCCTTGTCTATCAACTCATCATCTGGGAACACGCCCACAAGGTTTTCAGCAAACTACTGACCTTTGAAAAATACCGTTCGACCTACTGCCGCCGGAAACTGTTTTTTGCTCTCGGCATCATCGCCCCCTGGCTGGCCATCATGGGGATTACTGATCTTATCCAGCTTTTAGCTCCAGAGCTTTTTCAGCATCTCCTGCAGTCACCTGCTATAGATATTGCCTTCTTTGCTTTTTTTCTCCTTATTCTCTCGGCCATCGCCCCGCCCTTGATGGTCAAGTTATGGGGCTGCCGCCCCCTGCCACCATCGGCACTGCGAACATCATTAGCCAATTTTTGTGACCGGGAGGGAGACAAATATCAGGAAATCATGCTTTGGCCCTCCGTTGAAGGCAAGGCGGTAACAGCCGCAGTCATCGGTCCCTATTTTTTCAGCCGCTACCTGCTGATTACCCCGGGATTGATAGAAATCCTCAGCCCGGAAGAAATCAACGTCGTCATTGCCCATGAAATCGGTCATGTCAAGAGACATCACCTGCTGGTATTTCTGCTTTTTTTTCTTAGCATCTTCCTGCTTAACTATGTTTTTTTTGAGCTCCTGATCGGCTGCCAGCCCGATGCTGGAGAAAACAGGAAATTACAGGAAAGAATTCGAATCAAACAGGGTACGGTGAACTAACTACACTTACCTCATCTCACAGAACAAAAACATTGCCATGTGCAAAGCAAGCGTCACAACACCCCTCTATTTTCTGATCCCACTCAAATTGAGCATTGTACCCGCCCGAAGATCTTTTTTATTCCAACAGTCAGCGAGATATCAGGTCCAAGGTGATGACATCGATGCGGGCAACGGCTTTAATCCAGCGGTCAGCCATTAAATCAGACGGCGAAACCAGGGTGAAGTGACCGTTCTGCCGCAGCTGTTTGCCTTGCCGCCGGTCAGCAAGCAGCAGCCGGTCGGCATTTCTGCCAAGCAACAGCTCGCCGAGCGAAAATAATGACCGATAGCCATCCGGAGCCCAGGCCATTACCACCGTGTTCAGATTGGTGGTCTGAATACTCCTGGCTATAAGGTCCTGGAAGGCGACCCCCGAAAAGGAAGTTTCTCCCGGGCCATGGTAGAGGCGGCCTTGACCGACTGGAAATATCTTTGTTTCCTGCCGGGGGAGATCAGTGGGCAGCGAGGTGATCGTCATCGGCGTGGCAACAGTGCCGGTAATCAGGGTTCCCGGGGCATAAAGGGGATCAAGCTTGCGATTTCCCGGCCGGGGAGGGAGTTCAACCACGGTGATTTTCGTAATCCCTTCCAGTGCCCGGTCAGCCCATCGGTCGCCGGTAATCAGCAGTTTTGGATAATCGATTACCCTTTTTTGAACTGCCAGCCGCGGTTCGTATACCTTTTTTTGGTGGCAGCGGCTGCAGCTGAGGTGCCCCGGCTGGAGAGGGGAACCGGCGTAGGCTATCAGGACATTGCCGGGTAGACGAAAGAAAATTTCACCCCAGGAAAGGGCAACTTTCCGGCCGTTATTATCTTCCACCACCACTGCCAGATCAACGGCTTTGCTGAAGCCTTTGTCAGCTTTGGCAATACCGGCCAGTTCCAGCAGCAGGCGGAGCGGTACCCCGCGGTAATTGATAATGCCGCGGTTGGTTCCATCCCGGCTTAGATCGTTGAACTGGACGGTCTGCGAGGCAAAATCAGCCAGCGCCTCGGTTTGAATGGTCAGCTCCTGGCGTACAGCGCCTTGTAGTGTAATTGTCTGGTCGGAGATCTCGGTGGCTTGAACCAGAGTTTGACCGGCGCCGGTTATGGTGAAAATAAGGCCAATCAGCAGAAAAATCAGGTTATTTCTAGTCATGATAGTTTTTCCTCTCGTTTAGAAAATGTATTTCATTTCAGCAAAAGCTGTCCGCCCGGAGCGGGGAAAGCCAGTACTCAATTCATAGTCCTTGTCCAGGAGATTGCGAAAGCCGGCTTCCACATCAAGATTGTGCGGCAGACTAAACATGACCTTGGCGTTCACGAGGGAAAAGCCATCAATCTTGTTCCATTGGCCGCTGAGATCCTGTTCCCATCGTTTGCCGTGCATTTCAAATTCCATGAACATGCGCACCCGGTCGGTAACTTCAATCAGGTCGCTGAGGTAGAGCTTATGACGTGAAACCTCTTCCAGATGGTCGCTGGTTCGTTCCGCAGACTGGTCTTCGGCATCGAGAAAGGTATAGTTGGTATTGATGTCCTGGCGCGGCAAAAGGGTTGAACGCACGGATGCCTCAAACCCTTGAAAACGTGATTTTCCGGCATTGTCATACATGTCGCCTGCCGGTAGATAGCGGCGGACAATGAGATCTTCAACATCTGAATAGAACAGGCACAGGGCCATCTGGGTATGGCTGGCAAGGTCATAATCGATGCCGACCTCATAGTTGACCGCCGTTTCTTTCTTCAGATCAGGATTGGGAATGCTGCTGTCGAGATAACTGGAATACAGCTCGTTAAGGGTGGGAAAGCGGGTTTTGCGACCGACGGAAGCGTGGGCAATAATCTGATCATTGATTATCCAGTTTATTCCGACCTGGGGGTTGAAAGTGTCATCGTCATCTCGTACTGAAGCGCCATTGGCATATTGCGGGTCTTGAAGATCGTAACTGGCACCCACAACAACCGAAAAACTATCGGTAATCCGGATATCATCTTCCAGACCGAGCGAATAGGTGGCTGATTCATAGCGTTCCCAGGGGTCTCCACGGTCACCCTGTTCCTTATGGGTGTCTTCCTTGTAATGAAATGCCAGACTGAGTGTCTGCCGCGACAGCTGTTCGCTGCGCAGGGTCAGTGAGCCACCCCAGGAATAATCGTCATAAATACTGTGAAAAGATCGTTTAGTGTTCTGGGTTGCATAGCTGTCGTTATCGTAGGAATCAAGGGTGTTGTCATAGTCGTCGCGGAACAGCCTGGTTTTTAACTCCAGTCCGTCCATGAGCCGGGAATTGCCGATCAGGTAGGTGGTCAGTTTGTCCCAGTTGGTGAAGCGCCAGTATTTCAGTTCCCGACCGCTGGTGGCAAAGGTATGGGGTGGAACATCCCGCTTAGCTTCGACGGCATTGATGCCGATGGCATATTCATGCCCATCGGCCGGCAGCCAGCCTATTTTCAGCGAGCCGGTGCTGGTTTTTCTCTCGGCATTGTTGCGGTTGCCGTTTTCCTGATTAATGGCGTCATCAAAGTCACTTGAAAGGTTGAAAGTTCGCTGGTCCAGACGGCTCGCTCCAGCCATCAGATACCAGTTTTTCTGACGGGTTCCGAGGTTGATGGCGGCCCGGTAACCATCGACTTCCATTGCTCCTAGAGTAATATCTCCTTCAAAGGTTTTCTCCGGTTTTCGGCTTACCAGGTTGATGACGCCGCCCATGGTATTGGTGCCGTACAGGACGGAGCTGAGCCCCTTGCTGACCGTGATCTGTGAAAGGTTGTCAGTACTCAGCACTCCCGCATCAACATAGCCGTCGTTGGGCACTGAGATGGGAATGCCATCGTAAAAAATAGGCACGTAGCGCTGGTTGAAGCCGCGGATGGTGAAGCATTGTTCGTTTTTCGTGCCGATAGTGAGAAAAACTCCCGGCAGGGTATTGAGGGCATCGCCGACGGTGATGCTGTTGGTAAGCTGCAGTTTCTCGATATCAATAGTTTCGCTGGTGCTGATTTTGCTGATCGTCTCATTCTTGCCGGTAACCACTATTTCGCCAAGACTGAAAATCTTGCTGTTGGCAGCTGTTTCCTCTGCGTGGGCAGCCCACGGAATTGCCATGGCCAAAGCGGCCAACAGGCTAGCAAACAACACTAAACGTTTACCATGCATTTCATTCCTCCTTATTTTCGGTTATTTTATGCGTGGGACGGCGGTCAGTTGCCGCCAACCTCCACGTTACAATGCAGTATGAAAAAGTCAGCAGGATCATCAGATGAAAGAGCCAGATGGTTGGACGGGCCAAAGGTGCCTGGGTGATTCGCAGGTGGACGCCGGGGGTCTGGGATCCTTGACCTGGGGTGGTGAAACCGAGCAGGGTAACCTGGAGTGAACCATGACGCAGCGGCTCGTAAGTGGCAACCCTGCCGGCAGCTATCATGGTGCTGTTTTGGACAAGATGTATTTGGACGCTGTTATGTCGGTAGTCAAAATCATGGTAGGTCCATTGCCGACGTGGCTTGGCGAGGATGGCAGGGTCATCATTGAAGGTGATATGGTCAATGGCGAGCTGCCGGCCGTTGGTTAGCGCGACGGTTTCACCACTATGTGCCACGATCGGTGAAGGGCGCCAGCCCCAGAAGAAACCGGCCCCGTGACAGAGAACCAGGAGGCCGAATACCAGGTGAATAAGGAATATAAGCCATTTTTTGCTGCTATCGTGAAGCGTGGGAAGAAACCGTCGCCAGGTGCAGGTGATAAGATTAAGGGCCAGCAGTCCCATGAGCAGGCAAAGGCCGGCAAACCACAGTTTCATCGGCATGCTAGCGGCGCTTTCCTGGCGCAGCCAGTCAATGATCATGCCATGATTCATGGCCTTAATTATTTTGCGGCCGCCTCCCAGTCTGACCAGGGGAGTGAAGGCGGCAAACCAGATTGTAAGGGTCGTCAGCAAGCCGGTGGTGAAACGCAAAGAAGCGATGATCGGAGGAACTCTCATCTTAAAACCTACGGTTTGTAAAATTGGGCAATGAACATTAGAGGTCCGCAGGATAACCCAAGAATAGTATACCAGGAGTTATTTTTTAGGCTGCCACCGGGAAGATGAAGAATCAACATCAGGAACATAATGACCATGGACGAAATAATAAACCCGGGAGTCCAGCGCCATACATCCGCCCAGCCATTCAGACACCAGATAATGCCGGTATCCTCCGAGAGCAGATAGAAGACCGTTGCTGCCAGGAGCGCCGTCCGTCCCTGATGTCGGGCAATTGCGGCTTCTTTTACCTTATGGACATTCAGGCTGAAAGTGCTTAGAAACAGAGCCGTTGCAAACAGGGCCGCTGCCAGTGCCAGGCGGCGGAAAACATGGAAGGCAACCGCATAGGGGTAGATATGATTGTAATCAAAGCAAGGTGGTGCCTGAGGCCATAAAAGTGCGGCCGCGAGCAGGATGATGGTCAGCAGAATTGCCCAGCGTCGCCCCGGCAAGGGGGTCACTGTCCGCATACTAATGAAAAATGTTGTCAGGCCGAGAATGAAGGCGACTAACATAAGTGATGCCGCCGGGGTGAACACCGGTAGATGATGGGTCTGAAGGGTGAAATTGACCAGATTCCAGCCTTGCATAAGCAAGGCCGTGAGCAGGAGCATCCAGCTGTAGCTGGATTTTTTCAACCAGGTCAAAAGGAAGACAATAATATAAAGGGCAACAATGACTATGAGCATGAGCGATGACCATGATTCTTATTAGGAATTATTAATTATCGCCGCATATAGCATACAGATTTGATGGCTACAAGAAAAAAATAACTTAAAATAACTATTTATTACTCAAAATAACCTTTAATCGGTGGTGTCCTGTAAAAACTGGCGATAAAAAATTTGCAACTATACTGGCAGGTTTCTGAGTGGGAGAAACCGGGAAAAACCAATAAAAAAGGCCGCCCTGTCAGGCGGCCCTTTTTTACATCTTGCGAATTATCCAAAAAAATATTGTTACTGAAAAGTCGTTTCTTCCAAAATTACTTTATAACGGTAGCCTGCACCAAAATCTTTATTCTGGTGTAATATCCCTTCGGCTATCACCACTTCACCCACTTTCGGTATATTTTCCGAGGTTATTGTCAGATCATATGTGCCCTTGGCGGCATCGCCGGTACCATCCTGCAGGTGAATCCAGTTTTTTTTCATGATATTTTGGGATACCTTCACTACCTTCCCCCGAACCCGCACCTTTTTTGCATCGAGCTTGCCTTTCTGGGCGTACAATTCACTGATGGTAAAAGCATTAGCCCCGCTGGCCTTTTCAACTGAAACCACCACCGCCTTTTCAAGGGCCGGTGAACCACTATGGGGCATTTTCATTGCCTGCTTGTCTGAGGGCATGGGGCACTTTCCCGGAGCACACTTTTTCTTCATCCCGGTTTTTGCCATCCCGGCCCCGGGAGCAGCAGTCTTACCGGATGAGAAAATAATCCGGTCAAAGGTCCGCTTCAGGGTGTTGCTGGTGAAACCGGCCATTTCAATCCCCTGAGACAAATCAACCACCTGCCCCACTGACACCTTCATGACCGGTGTCGCCACCCACAGTTTTTCACTGCCGGTATCTAAGAGCACGTACGTATAGCCACCGCTATCCATGGTTTCCACTATTTTCCCGTGAATGGGTGCGTTCACCTGCTGTGCGGACTGCTCCTGGGCCGTTTTGTTTGGAGGAAAGGCCCCGGCTGACAAAGGCACCAGCATGAAGACCATCAAAACCAAGCCTATTTTGACATATAATGATACTTTCATTTTCAACTCACTTTTCCTGCCTGTTCCTGAAAATCCTGAAAAGTTTTTCGAAAGCGGACCAGCCAGGCAAACATGAGCCGCTTTCATTGAAAAACCCCGAGCAAACAGAAAAATACCCTTTTCCGACTATTTTAGCAAGTCATTTTGATTTTATTTTTGTAGCCATTCCGGTACAATTTTTTCCAATTCCATTAAATGGGTATTATGTTCCATATTAATAATCCCGGCTGTATTTTTTCCCATCACAGACTTCTTCAATCCTTTCGCTGACCAAAACCCCTTTATTCCATATATTGTGGGGGTCAAATCTTTATCGTTGACAAATGCAAGTTTGTCAACGATAAAGATTTGACCCCCTTTATATTTGACCCCCTTTATATTATCCTCATGACAGAGCAGATTATCAAAACAGCTTCGACCCACAATCTCATCGGACGTCCAGCCAACAAGGCGCTCGGCGGCATTATTCCAATACAAAATATTTCGCTCAGAGTCGGTAACATAGACACCATCGTTCATGAAATCCAAAATTTGCGTGGAAGAGAAATTTATCAATTTATTTTTACTCATCAAGCCTTCTCCATCTATTGATAGTGGTTATGGCAAAAAAACGCCGCCAGTGGTAATAGTCACAGGTCCGCCTGATTTCAGTACCCTGCTGTAGATTTTGTCTGAAAGAAATAAAGTTTTAGTAAATTATCCCTTGACTTATTCATACGTCTGTTTTAAACGTTTGTATAAATATATTAATGCAAAAATTACCAAAGAAAACCATGGCTGAAAAAAATACTAAACAGTGCATTCTGGACGCGGCTGAAAGACTTTTTGCCCTCCACGGCTACCATAATACCTCACTGCGAAAAATCACCGGAGAAGCCAGGGTCAATCTGGCAGCAGTCAATTATCATTTTGGCTCCAAGGAAGCTCTCCTGAAAGCAATATTTGAACACCACTTGATCCCTCTCAACAAAACCAGGCAGGACAATATCAACGCAGTTCGTGAACTGGCCCATCGGGAGAAAAAACCTCTGCAGGTAGCCGATATTATCAGGGCATTCCTTGAACCAACCTTCAAATACCGGGACAGCAAAAACGGAACCAATTATTTTATCGCCCTGGTGGGGCGGGCGATGACGGAACCGGATGATACAGTCAGAAACCTTTTCCTTCACTACATCAAACCACTGGGATTCCTGCTGTTTGAAACCCTTAAAGAAGCACTGCCGGATCTTCAACCAGAAACGCTCTACTGGCGGCTGCAATTTACCGTAGGAACCATTAGCCATATTATGAGGGCAACAGGAAATTTGCAGATGGTTCCCGATCATATTAAACTAAACCAGGATGTTGACTCCCTTGTTGAGCAGCTGATCTCTTTCCTGACCGCCGGCCTGGAGGCACCATGATGAGAAAATTTCCGGCGGTGAAAAAAATCTTTTGCACCCTGTTCATCTTCATCCTCACCGGATGTACTTTCTTTCAACCCACAATCAAGAAAGTACCCCCCGTTCCCGCCGGCTTCCAACATCAAGCCGGTGGTAAGGCGGCAATCATGCCCATTGATCCATGGTGGCAATCTTTTAACGACCCGCAACTCAGTCATCTTATTGATGCTGCTTTTGCCGGAAATCTCGATCTTGACCAGGCTTTTGCCCGCTATCAACAATCATTGGCACTGGTAAAAATCCAGGCGGCGGCGCAAAAACCAAATCTCAACCTTGAAGGACAGGCACATCGTGATCACCAGCCGGGAATCCTTGAAGACACCACTGGAAACAATTATCGCCTTTCCCTGGCTGCCGGCTTTGAAGTTGATCTCTGGCAGAAACTGGCGAAACGCCGTCAGGCCAGCAGTCTGGAAGCCAAGGCCAGTGAAGAGGACATAAAAACCCTGTATCTGGGACTTTCATGCCAGGTTGCTGATCTTTACTACCTGCTTCTTGAGCAGCAGTCACTGCTGTCACTCACTGAAGAAACCATTAATTCTTTTTCCGACACCTTAAAACGGGTTGAGCTACGTTATCGCCAGGGGCTGGTCCCGGCCCTTGATGTCTATCAATCAAGACAAAACCTGGCAGCCGCCAGGGCCCGAAAGCCCGGTGACAAAGCCAACCTGGAGATCACCAGACAAGCCCTGGCTGTTTTGTTCGGTCAATTTAAAAGTGAGGAAAACCAGGATTCAACCCGTTCGCTCCCAGATGATCCGGTCATGTTCAAAGCCGGCGTCCCGGCAACCCTGCTGCAGCAGCGACCTGACATCAAGAGCGCCTGGCTGCGGCTGCAGGCCAGCGACGCAAGACTGGCCGCGGCCATTGCCGATCGTTTTCCCAGTATCAATCTGATGGGAAATATCGGTCGGTCACAGACTGTTTTCGGTACCTCGCCGGTGATCGGCACTTTCTGGCAATTGCTGGCCGGTTTTACCCAACCGCTGATTGATGGCGGTCGACGCTGGGCAGAGGTGGAACGAAGCCGGGCCGTGGTCCGGGAGCTGATGGCCTACTACCAGCAAAAAGTTATCGAGGCAGTGAGAGAAGTGGAAGATGCCCTGGTCAAAAACCGCGCCACGGCTGAAGAAATCAATTATCTCAAACAACAGGAATTTGCCACCGGACAGTCCCTGCGCCTGGCAACTGAACGTTACCTGCAAGGTATTACGGATTACCTCCCGGTACTGACTGCCCAGCAGTTTCATTTTACTGCCCGCCGCCAGCTGCTGCAGTCTCAACAACAGTTAATGGCTGCCAGAATCAGCCTGGTTCGGGCTCTTGGCGGCCAATGGATGACTGAAACATTCAGGATCCGCCGGTCAAAACCCTCAACACAAGGATCAGCTTCATGAGTTACGGTAAAAAGCTCAGGCAAATCATCATTCCGATACTCATCCTGGGATTGGGCATAGTGGTCATGTATTACCTGGTCAGTCACCGGGCAGCCCCGAAAAAAGTGGAAAAGGACCAGCCCGGAGCCCTGGTTGAAACCCTTACCGTCCACCCAGGAACACATCCCATCAATATCTCGGGAACCGGCACTGTCCAACCCCGCCAGGCGGCATCCATTGCCCCCCAAGTCAACGGGAGAGTGGAGAAGGTAAATCCCAAACTGGTCATCGGGGGATTCTTTTCCACCGGCGAGATGTTATTTTCCATCGAGGATATCGATTACCAACTGGCCCTGGAACAGGCGACCGCCAACCTGATCAAGACAGATGTTGAGGTACTTAAAATAAAAAGCCTGGCCAAAGTTGCCCGCCAGGAATGGGAACGACTGCAACCAGACAGCAAGGAAGAGCCAAATCCCCTGGTCCTTTACAAACCCCAATTGCAGGGTAGCATCGCCCAGCAGACGGCGGCCAGGGCCCAGCTTGAGCAGGCAAAAATCAACCTCGAGCGGACAAAAATCCAGGCGCCGTTCAACTGTTTCATCCGCAGTGAAAACCTGGACCCCGGACAATATCTCAGGTCCGGCAGCACGGTTATTGAAATAAGCGGCACCGACAGCGCTGAAATTATCACACCCCTGCCGAACACTGATTTTCGCTGGCTTATTATTCCCCGGGGGAAGCAAAATCCCAACGGTTCAACCGCGACCGTTATCCTTGACGATCAGCAGCAGACTTACCGGTTTCCAGGCCGACTGGTACGAGCCCTGGGCGAAGTGGACCCCCGCGGCCGCATGTCCAGGGTGGTAATAGCCGTTGATGATCCTTTCCACCTGCGAAAAAAAACCGATAGCTACCTGCCAGAACTTGAAATCGGCATGTTTGTCAATGTCATCATCCATGGTCGGCAGTTGGAGCAGGTTATTTCCCTCCCCCGTGATGCCCTGAGAGACCAGGAAACCGTCTGGGTGGTTGATGATAACAACAAATTGCAGATCAAACCGGTAACGGTAATTCACCGGCAGCTGAAAACCGTCCTGATCAGCGCCGGGCTCAACGACGGCGACCGGGTGGTGCTGACCAACCTCAACGGAGTGGCAAACGGGATGAAACTCAGGCCAGTAGTCCGGGAAAATCAGTCATGAATGGTGGCGCGGTAAAATGGATGGCCAACAACCATGTGGCTACCAACCTGCTGATGCTGGTTCTCATAGTCGGTGGGTTGATTATGGGAAATTCGCTCAAACAGGAAGTTTTCCCTGAAGTCACCCTCGACCGGGTGCTGGTTTTGGTTGCTTATCCCGGCGCCGGTCCCGAAGAGATTGAAGACGGCATCATTCTGAAAGTCGAGGAAAACCTTACCGGCATTGATGGCATCAAAGACATTCAATCCCAGGCGGCCGAGGGCATCGGCACTATCATGGCGGTCCTGGAAGACGGGGAAGACGCCAACCAGGTACTGCAGGACGTCAAGAATGCCGTCGACCGGATCATCACCTTCCCCCAGGACGCGGAGGAACCGATAGTCAGCATCCTGATCAATCGCCAGGAAGTTATTTCGGTGGTAGTTTATGGCGATCTTTCCCCCCGGGGATTGCGGGAACAGGCGGAAATGATCCGGGATGACCTGCTGGAAAAACCGGAGATCACCCAAGTGGATCTTGGCGGCGTCCGCCCCTACGAAATTTCCATTGAAATTCCCGAGATCAACCTGAGGCGCTACAATCTCACCCTTGACCAGGTTGCCCGGCGTATCCGCCAGGCCTCCCAGGACCTGCCGGCGGGAGAGATCAAAAGCAGAGGTGGCATGATCCTGGTGCGCACCAAGGAAAAACGCTACTGGGGCCCCCAATATGCCGACATCGTCATCATCAACAATTCCGATGGCACCGAAGTAGCATTGGGGGAACTGGGAGAGGTAAAGGATACCTTTGCCGAAACCGACGAAGAAGCCCGTTTCAACGGTCATCCAGCGGCCATGATTAAAGTATTCCGGGTGGGCGAGCAAAAGCCGACGGACATTTCGGCAATGGTGAAAAAATACGTTCATGATAAGCAGCTGCAACTTCCGGAATTGGTGAAGCTAGCCACCTGGAATGATACCTCTGAACTACTCCAAAGCCGGATGAATCTGCTGCGCAAAAATGCTTTTTACGGCCTGGCACTGGTGTTCATTGCTCTCAGCCTGTTTTTGGAAATTCGCCTGGCGCTCTGGGTGATGTTGGGCATTCCCATCTCATTCTGCGGCGCCCTGCTGCTGATGCCTTTCATGGATGTTTCCATCAACATGATCTCACTTTTTGCCTTCATCATGGCTTTGGGTATTGTGGTTGATGATGCCATCGTCGTGGGAGAAAATGTCTACGCCCACCGGCAAAAGGGGGAATCATTCAACCAGGCATCAGTCAGGGGAACGATGGAAGTTGCCGGACCGGTGGTTTTTTCCGTCCTCACTTCTATTGTCGCCTTTATCCCCCTGCTGATCATTGAAGGCATCATGGGGAAATTTATCAAAGTCATTCCCATGGTGGTTATCAGTGTTTTGGCGATTTCCCTGATTGAATCAATTTTCGTGCTGCCGGCCCATCTGTCATGGGGGAAACCTCGTCCCCTGGCCAGCGGTTTTTTTGGCACCATTGAACGCCTGCGGCTAAAATTCGGCAAAGTCCTGGAACGCTTCATCCAGGGACCCTACCGCCGATTCCTGCGCCTGTCTCTGCATAATCGCTACGCAACTCTGGCGGTAGCCTTGTCCATTCTCCTGATGTCTCTTGGCCTGGTGGGTGGTGGTATCATCAAGTTCCGCTTCATGCCGGCGGTGGAAAGCGATATCATCATGGTTTCCCTGGAAATGCCCCAGGGAACTCCGGTGGAACAAACCGCCGGGATTGAAGAATATCTGGTCAAACAAGGGATGGCCACCATCACCGACTATGATAAAACCCTGCCGGACGGACAAAGCATTTTTCGCCATCTCTACGCGGTGGTCGGCGGTACCATTGCCAAGGGCGGACCGGCAGGAAGTTATGCTACCAGCAGTTCAAACCTCAGCGATATCGCCCTGGTCCTTACTCCCAGTGAAAATCGTGAGATTACGGCGACGGAACTATCCCAACGCTGGCGAAAACTGGTCGGCGAACTCCCCGGGATCGAATCCCTGGTTTTCACTTCCAACCTGGTACACATGGGGGCCAATATCGACATCCAGCTTGCCCATGATGATTTTCATATTCTCCGGAAGGCTGCCGATCAGGTAAAACAAAGCCTTGAACTCTACCCCGGGGTCTCCGACATTGCCGACAATTTTTCCCAGGGGAAGCGGGAGCTGAAGATTCGCCTGAAGCCGGAAGCCAGGACCCTGGGCATCACCGAAGAAGACCTGGGAAGACAGATACGCAGCGCCTATTACGGCGCCGAAGCCCTGCGTCTACAGCGGGGCCGCAGCGAAGTCAAGGTCATGGTCCGCTACCCGAAGACCGACCGCGAACATCTCAGCAGCCTGGAAGATATGTGCATCCGGACTGCAGGCGGCGGAGAACTGCCCCTGGAGCGAGCCGCCCGGATAACCGCCGGCCGGGGCTACAGCGAAATCAACCGCTACGACCGCAAGCGGGTTATTAACGTAACCGCCAGCGTCGATGCCAGCACCGCCAACGCCGAGGAAATCCTTGCCGACCTCCAACACACCAGGTTGGCCCAGTTGAGCCATGACTACCCGGGATTGAGCTTCTCCATGGAAGGGGAAGAAAAGGAAAGACGGGATTCCATCGACAGCATGAAAAAAGGATTTTTGCTGGCCCTGCTAGCCATTTACGCCCTGCTGGCCATTCCCTTCCGCAGCTACAGCCAGCCGCTTTTGATCATGACCGCCATCCCTTTCGGGATGGTCGGGGCCCTGCTGGGACATCTGATCATGGGTTATGATTTGAGCATCCTCAGCATTTTCGGGATTGTCGCCCTCTCCGGGGTGGTGGTCAATGACTCTTTGCTGTTCATTCATACCATCAACACCAACCGCCAGCAGGGGATCAAACTGATGCCGGCGGCCATCAATGCCGGCACCAGGCGTTTCCGCCCCATCATGCTGACCTCGCTGACCACTTTTTTCGGCCTGATCCCCATGATCCTGGAGCAGAGCATGCAGGCAAAATTTCTCATCCCCATGGCCATCAGCCTTGGTTTCGGCATCATGTTTGCCACCGCCATCACCTTGATCTTGATTCCCAACCTCTACCTGATTCTCGAAGATGTCCGCCGATTACTGGGGCTGCAACCCCGGCAAAACAGCCACGACTACAATGAAATCCTACCAGCAGAAGTGGAATCCGAACAGTAAAAAACCAGTATAACACCAACGAAAAAGGCCCCGAGTTATCGGGGCCTTTTTTATTGATTGTGCCTGCACATTGATGACAATGAAGCTACCTGGTGTCCATTCCCACCCGTTTGCCATATTTGACGATCTTCCCGTTGATGAAATCCACTTCCGTCCGTCGTTTATTCTCATTATCCTTCAGCAGCCGGGTCATAAGCTCGCCGGTTTCCACCTGATCATTGGTCCAGAGGATATGCAGATGATCCATGGCTTTCCCTCCTTCTTTTCATTCCTTTTATCACCACAAAGGCCTCCTTGCCATATCCATTTTCAATCTCCGCCGTTGTTTCAGGCCCCAAAAGCGTCTGGAGTACTTTAAATTTCCGGAATCCGGCCATTTCCAAAGCAGTGAGAACCTTGGGAGGTGAAAAAAATTCCGCCTCCCGATAAAATTTACTTTTCTCTTTCCGTTCCAGATAGTACCGGCCAAGATTGCTGTTCTTATCCACGAAGGCGACAACGATGAATCCTCCGGGGCGCAGCACCCTGAAAGCCTCCCTGAATGACTGTACCAGATCGTCAACAAAGCAGATAGTGGTCACCATCAGGACAAAATCAAAGGATTGATCGGCAAAGGGCAGAAATTCGGCCACCCCGCAAAAGACTTTGATGCCTGCGGCGGCAGCTTTTTTCAGCATCGCGGCAGCTGGATCAACCCCGGTTTTTATCTCCAGGGGCAGGGCAAACTTTCCTGAACCAACCCCCACCTCCAGCCCGTCGCCCTTTCCGGCTGGGATAAATCGTTCAATGGCCCTAAGCTCGGCGGCATACATCTCCTGGTGGCGGTCAAACCAGGCATCATAGAGATCGGCGTGCTGTTCAAATGGTTCGGTTTTTGGCATTTCTTCTTACTCCACTACCGACCGGCACAAATAAAAGCTGTCTTAAAATCAGGCAAAAAGACCATTTTTCAAGACTATCTTTAAAAATTAGCCGGACTGCGCACCAAGATTACCGGCCAATTCAGAACCCGTAGCGACTTCTCCTTTATAGACTTCGCAAATTTTTCCGCCCAGCGAACATGCCAGACAGCCTTTTCAACCGGAGCTCCTGTTTTAATCACAATATCCTTATAAATCTGCCAAAATTCATTGACTTCCTTTCCCTTATTTCCCATAATGTTTTCTCCGGTTAAGACTATATATCAGGATTTAAAATATATTCTGAAAACATATATTATCGTAATATACTGAAACTTTTAATATTGTCAAATAAAGAAAATATCTAAAAGGTGTTGAAAAGTAGCCAGTTTTAGCCGGATGTAAATATTTTCTAGCCAT
>CAYZIS010000044.1:0-18291 GCA_964478545.1 uncultured Thermodesulfobacteriota bacterium | reverse complement strand
TGGCTAGAAAATATTTACATCCGGCTAAAACTGGCTACTTTTCAACACCTTTTACAAAGCCATTTTGACGATTTGTTCACATTTATATAATTCCGATAACTTGACCACTTGTATTGTTCAGGTTTTTCTACCATCCCAGCCTTGACAGGATTTAAATGGATATAGCGGGAAAGTTCCTGAGCATACTCATCAATATCTACCAGCAGTGCCTTGTATCGGCCTTGAAACAAATGACCGGATCTTTTTCGTTTCACATTAAAATAATTCGTATAAGCGCCATTGATGTGATGCATGATTTGAGACAGGTTTCCGGCGGGTGTTTGCAGCAAAATATGGTAATGGTCTGCCCATTGCTGCTCCTATGATTTCCAGAAATTTAGATAGTCCCTATACATCATAATAGAAATATATCTGTCAACTGTGTAGGCCTGACACCTATGTCTTGACACCTATGTCTTAACACCTATGTCTTCAGAGGCCCAGAGCCGCATTCAGGCCGGTCTGCTCCAGGGTCTCAAAGGCCCTTTGGCGCCCGCCGGTGATCTCGCCGATCAGGTAGAAGTTTTCCTTGCCCAGGTTCTGGGTGAACTCGTGGATGACCGAGGTGAACAGGCGGGTGGCGCCGGGGTCCATGTGCTTGACGGTATCGACCCGAAACCCGTCGAGGTCGGCAAAGGCGATCCAGAACTTGTACGCCTCGCAAAGGGCGAAAAAGGCGGGAACCGGCCGAAAATCATCGATGGGACCCTGCCTGAGGTCAACATCTTTCAGATTTAAGAAATTCCCTTCCAGATATTCCGGGTAGTGATCCCAGTTATTGATGCGCCCTTTCTGGGTGAAAGTTACCGGCTCCTGGAATTTAGCCGGCCAGACCGCCCCGTCCGGCCAGGCGGAGGGATTTTCTTGCAGATCAATTGGCCCGAAGGGGATGGAGGGGCTTCCGCCCCCGTCTTTGAATCCCTTGACTGCGTAGGGGTTCCCGTCCCAACGCGAATTGCAGACCAGCTGGCCCGATTTCTCCCCGCAGTCGTAGCGGTCGGCATTATATTCGAACAAGTCACCGGTATGGTTCAGGATGATATCGAGGATCACGTGGATGCCATGCTCATGGGCGGTCCTGACCATGCTCCGCAAATCCTCACGGGACCCGAAGCGGGGGTCCACATCAATAAAGTTCTGGATTCCATAACCGTGGTAGGTTTCCTCGAAAGAGACCTGCTTGAAAATCGGGCTGACCCAGATGGCAGTCACTCCGAGGCGCTTCAGGTAGCCGATTTTACTTTCCAGCCCCTTCAGCGTCCCTCCGATAAATCTGCCGCCGGCATCGAACCAGCCTTGGCGGCCTTCTGCCGTTTTGGTGGTGTTGCCGGCATCTTCATTCCGGTACAGAGGGGTTTGACCGCCGGTGACACGGTCGCCGTGATTATCGATGTAGCCCTGTTTATTGCCATCCGAAAACCGACCTAGCATCAGAAAGTAGAGCACTTGGTCTTCCCAGGCGGCCGAAGATGGGTGAAAATCGTGGTTGCACAACGCCTCAAAATCCAGTTCGGTTAGTCTTTTTTCTACCATTTGGCAAACTCCTTTCAGCTTTCAGTAAAATATCGAAAAAATAACTGGTTAAACTGAGGACTAAATGCTGACAACTAACAGCCCATCCGGAAACATCAGTTTCCGGATGGAAACTGGATAGTTGAAAGTCTTTGTTCGGGAACGGTAGATTCCAAAAGAACATTTTATGATTTTGCCAGTCTTATATTCTGACAAAAATTCTTATTTTTCAAGATAGCCAATAGCCTTCCTTCTGCTGCTACTTCCCCCCTATCGTCAAAAAACTGACCGTAATCCGGGTAAAATTTGACTTTCTTCTGCTCAAGAAATATTGCAAATCAGCGATAAATAAAGGGTTAGGAGAATATTCATCTGGGTATGTGTTTTGCATCTGTAAGCTAAGAAAGGAAGAGAACATGGATTTTTCAACGATCCTTGGCATAATTTCCGCTTTTTCTCTGGTTTTTCTGGCCATTGCAACCGGCAGCGGATTTAGCGTTTTCTGGAATTATCCTTCATCGCTGATTGTACTGGGTGGCACCCTGGGGGGGACATTTATTAATTACCCCCTGTTGGAAGTTATTGGCATTTTTAGAGTGGTGAAGAATGCTTTTTTTGAAAAAACGTTTTCAGTTTGGGATACCATTGATGAATTGGTTGATTTCTCGCGAAAATCGCGTAAAGGCGGGATTCTTGCCTTGGAGGAAGGCAGTATGAACGCTGATGATCTGTTCATGCGTAAGGGATTGAGCTTGCTGGTGGATGGATTGGACTCTGCTTCCATTGAAGAAATTATGACCATTGATGTGGATTATACCCGTGAGCGGCACCAGTTGGGGGCTGATGTCTTGACCAGTATGGGAAATCTGGCTCCAGCCATGGGACTTATTGGTACCTTGATTGGTCTGGTGCAGATGTTGCAATCCATGGATGATCCTGGCAAAATTGGACCGGCAATGGCCGTAGCTCTGTTGACGACTTTCTATGGTGCTATCCTGGCCAATTTTATCTTTTTACCCCTGGCGGGTAAGTTAAGGCGGAAAAGCCAGCAGGAATTTTTTGCCAAAGGATTAATTCTTGAAGGAATACTGTCCATTGCCCGGGGAGAGAATCCAAGGATCATGCAGCATAAGTTGGAGGCTTTTCTTCCCCAGCGCCTGCGACGGGAGGAATAAATGGCTTCAGGGATGAAAAACAGTAAGTTGAAATACCGGAGCCTGCTGCAACCTGGCGGAAGTGATAATTTTGTTGTGCTGCTGGCGGCTTTGAGCATGATTCTCGTAGCTTTTTTTATTTTGCTGTATTCCTTTGCCGTTATTGACAATCAACGACGTCTCGTAGCCCTTGATTCCCTGCTGGGCAGTTTTGGTATGATGCCGGGTGGATTTAATGTTTCTGAAGATCCGCAGAAACGTCTTTTGCAACCGCCGTCACTGTTGCAGGATAATGCCGAAAGCATGGATGAAGCTTTGCATGACTTTCTGCTGCAGCGGGGAATAGTTGACGATGTTAAGGTCAGGAAACTGAAAGATGGCGTGGCCGTTGATCTGCAGAATAAACTACTTTTCTCTTCTGGCTCCTTTCAGATATCGGTGGCCGGGAAACAGGTGTTGCAGCGTTTGGTTGATATCCTGCGGCCGCTGGAAAATGTGCAGTTGACAGTTAAAGGTTATAGTGATGATGTCCCCATAAAAGCTGGAAATCCGATACCTTCAAATTTATCTCTGGCGGCCCTCAGGGCAACGGCGGTTTTTCGCCATCTGGTACAGCATGGAGGAGTCAATTCTTCAGCTATAAAAGTTGCCGGTTATGCTCGAACTGCTCAAGTTACTGGTGATACCTCCGGGTCTGTCTCTGGCCGGCGGGTGGAGATTGAGATCCGGGGTGGAATAATCCCCTCCAGCCAGGAGAGAGAAAGTGACCGATATTATCGTTTCAGGGATTTTAATGTACCTCTTTCCGGTAAATAATTTTCAAACTGGCCAGCGTTATTATGATCCAGCCTTTTGACGGTGTGAAAGAATGAAGCGGATGCGGAAAACAAGAACTCAAATGCTGATAAAACATAATGGTTGGATGGTGACTCTCTCCGATCTGCTGATCCTTTTATTGACTTTCTTTGTGCTTTTGATTTCCATGTCTTCCATGGATAAGAAAGTTTTTAAAAAGATGTTCGGCGCCTTTCCATATTCACTTGGGGTCCTGAATATGGGGGGTAGTGTCCAACCGCTGGAGAAAAAGGAGAGTCTGATTGTGCAGCCGGTGGCAAAGTCTCGTTCAATAGCTGATTTAGCCGCCCTGCGTAAATTGTCCCCGTTGCTGTCTAAGTTACTGGATGATCTGGAAGCCAGTTCTGCCAGTGCCTGTTTGGCTGCTTCGGTGATTAATGATGACCTGAATCTGGACATTGTCAGCGATTTTCTTTTCGGAACTTTGGATGCCACATTGAAGCCGACGGGGAAAATTTTGATTGCCGAATTGGCTGGGTTTGTGGTGAAACAGCCGGGAGAATTGGTCATTGAGGTGTATACGGATAATTTCCCCCTGCATACGGCAAAATTTCCCGATAATTGGATTCTGGCTTCGGTACGTGGTGATGTGATAGCCAGAGAATTACTGGGGCAGGGACTGGCGGAATTCCGACTTGCACTGAGCGCTTTTGGTCCAGACCGGCCCCAGGTGGATAATGATACTCCGGAACATCGAGCCAAGAATCGCCGGGTTGTTATGCGTTTGGCCGGCTGGTATTCCAGCCTGGAAAAACAACGGTTGGATCATGCTGAAAAATGATAACGGCAGGTTTGATATACTACCTGAATTGAGCGGTTAGCTTTTAGCCGTTAGCTATTAGTTCTATGATTACAGGATGTTTACTATTTCAAACTGTCATCCCTTAGGTCTTATTGCTCATGAACGTAATGCCTTGATTTTTTAAAGCTAAACGCTGATAGCTAATAGCTGATCGCTTAACTTAGGTACTATTTGCTGTTCATCCGGAAACATTGGTTTCCGGATGGAAACTATTTAAAGGAGTCAGAAGATGGCAAAAAAAGAAGTTGATGGTGAAAATCCTGAAGTTCCGGAAGAAGGGGGGAAGAAATCAAAAAAATTATTAATTATTATTGTGGTGTTTGTCCTGTTACTTCTGGGTGGTGGTGGTTTTGGCGTCTATTATTTTTTCCTGGCACCCAAACCGCCTTCAGCGGAAGAGCTGGCTAAAATAGAAGCGGAAAAGAATAAAAAACTTGAGTTTCTGCCGGTTTTTGCCCTGAAGCCATTCGTGGTGAACCTGGCCGATGGCAAGGGACGCCGTTATCTGAAAGTGAGTATGAAACTGGAATTGAGCAGTGACGAGCTTTCGGAAGAAGTTGAAAAAAGACAACCGCAGATTCGTGATGTCATCCTTACACTCTTGAGTTCCAAGACCTCAGGTGAGGTGAATTCAATGGAGGGGAAATTTCTGCTGCGTGAAGAAATCATAAAGCGGGTAAACACGTTTCTTACTACCGGGAAAATAACCAAAATCTATCTGGAAGAATTTGTGGTGCAATAGCATCAAGGACAGGAAACATGAGCCAGGTACTGACTCAAGATGAAATAGATTCCCTATTACAGGGGGTTAATGAAGGCGAGATTGAAACGGAAACCGATATAGCGGTTTCCGCTGAAGATATCCATCAATATGATCTCACCAGCCAGGAACGGATTATCCGGGGTAAAATGCCCACCCTGGAAATTATTAATCAGCGGTTCTCGAGGAATTTTCGGGCATCACTTTCAGCGATGCTTCATCGGGTCATTGATGTTGCCCCGCTGGTGACCGATATGATGAAATTCGGAGAATTTCTGAAAACGATTCCGGTTCCGGCCAGCATTCATCTTTTTAAAATGGAACCTTTGAGGGGCATGGCCCTGATGATTGTGGAAAGCAAACTGGTGTTTTCGCTCATTGACATGTTTTTTGGTGGCAGCGGCCGGGATACGGTCAAAATTGAAGGCCGGGATTTTACTTCTATCGAAGAACGTATTATCAAAAAGGTGGTAGAGGCTTCGCTGGTGTGTATGGAAGAAGCCTGGAATCCCATTCATGATTTGGAATTCGCTTTTGTCCGTTCAGAGATTAACCCCCAGTTTGTGAGCATAGTGCCGCCAAGCGATGTGGTCATACTTTCAACATATACTTTGGAAATGGAAGAGTTTTCGGGGGCAATTACTGTTTGCATTCCCTATTCTCTGGTAGAACCGATGCGGAATAAACTGTATGCTGGTTTCCAAAGTGAACGGCTGGAGGTTGATGTTACCTGGCTGCAGCGGTTAATTGGCCGTTTGGTCCTGGTTGATGTAGAGCTGGCTACTGTTCTGGGTAGCACGACGGTGACGCCTCGGCAGCTTCTGGAGTTGAAGGTCGGTGATACTATGACCTTGCAACAGGATGCGACCGAGCCCATGCGTTTGAAAGTGGAGCAGATTGATAAATTCAGGGGGATAGCCGGATTGTCCAAGGGATCTAAAGCCGTTAAAATTACGAAGAAAATCAGAGGAATTAATGGAGACAGATGATGGCCGATGACTTGTTTGATCAAGTGAAACAGGAACTGGAAGAAAATAAAGAAAAGGAAACTGACGCTGCGGCTGAAAAGACTGCTGCCGACATGGTAGATGAAATTTCCTGGGATGATGTGGCGGCCGACCTGGATGAACAACGGGAGATGATCAAGGAAGAAGCCCGGCCGGGAAAATCCGGGGAGCCGGCAATGGCTGCCGATAACAATATGGATGGCCTGCTGCCATCATTGGATGCTGATCAGCGCCGGCACTTGCCGGATAATATTAACTTCATTCTTGACATTCCTTTGCAGCTGTCGGTGGAGCTGGGTCGGACCAGAATGATTATCAATGACTTACTGCAACTGGGTCAGGGATCAGTCGTTGAACTGGAAAAGCTGGCCGGAGAACCCCTGGATATTCTGGTTAATAATAAGCTGGTGGCTCGTGGTGAGGTGGTGGTGGTGAATGAAAAATTTGGTATCCGTTTAACAGATATTATCAGTCCCATTGAAAGGATTGAGAAGTTAAAGTGATAACTGGTTGGGAAAATACTGGGTCCGGAGATTTACAACCTTTAAGCAACAGGAAAGTATCAATGATTGCAGGTTATGGACAGACTTTTTCCAGGATTATAATGGGCATATGGTATCGTTCATGGATGATTATCCCTGTAGCCGTATTTGTTTTGTGTTGCCTGCTTCCACTCCGGCTTGACGCGGTTGTTCAAACGGAGGATCTGGTATTTACCGCTGGGGCGCAGCAAATGATTTTTACCATTCCTACCCGTCAGATGGTTCCGGAAATTCACACTCATTTTATTGAATCAGCCGATCATGTGGTTTTGTCTCTGCCTGATATCGAACCGGATTTCCCGGCTTTGGTTTATCAGAGTTTTGATGATGAATGGGTCAGTGGCTATGGTCTGAAACATCGTGACAATAAATTTTACTGGCAGTTTGAAAAACGTCAAGAAAGTATTCCGTTAAAAAAGTATTTGTCAGTTCAAACGGCTGGTAGAAAAATAATTATTTCGATTATGAAGCCATACCATGCAGTTTCTCTGAATCTCACTCCGAAAATAACTGCGGATCAATCAGTCGAAGCTGAAAATTTGGCTATTAGTTCGGCTAAAATGGCCAGGATTAATGCCCTGATTGAAGGTAAAGATAACCTTGAAAAAACTGAAAAGATTGCCGCCCCTGCAAGTGCAGGGCTCCTTTATCCGGGAATGAGGATATTTGCCTCTCTGGCGGCGCTCATTGCCCTGATACTGATCAGCTACCGGCCGGTAAAAAAAATGTTACAGAAAACTGGAAATACTCCTGATTGTGGTCTGGTCAGGATTCTTCAGACCATACCCATTGGGATGAAACGGCAAATCATGTTTCTGGATGTGGCGGATGAAGTATTGGTGATTGGTCTCTCCGGTGATCAAATGACCATGCTGACCCGGATTGCCGAGCCGGAAAAGCTCGAATCTTTGCGTCTGCTGCAATCTCCTGAGGGTGGGAAGAAATCTTTTATATCCACACTTCGTTCTTTTAGCAGCAGTAAACTGATGTCCCGTGAAGCAGAAGATGAACCTCAGGTTGGGCAGGAAAATACGGTCATGGCTCAACAGGACCCGTATGGTGAGGTGGTGGCGAAGATTAAACAGCGGTTGCAAGGGTTGAACCGTCTCTAGGAGATTATCCGAGAATGCCATTTTCCTCCAACTCTGCGTTATGCTCAAAAAATATCCTTAAAAATATTATACCCTAAATTGGGCTATTAGCTATCAGCTGTTAGCTCTTAGCTTAATGATTACGGGATGATATTATTGCAAACTTTTTCCCGTTGGGTGTTGTTTATATTTGACGAAACGCCCTGATTTTACAAGGCTAAACGCTAATGGCTAACGGCTAATCACTTTGGGTTATGTACAAATAATGCTGTCATAGTTAATCGGGTGAGATAGTGTCTCAAAAAATGGGAAAATGGCTGCTGGCCGGATTGATAGTTCCACTGCTTCTGCTGGTGGCTTCTGGTGCTGTTGCCAAGGATCTGGTGATACCGGCGCTGCAGATTGGCCTGAATGGTTCATCGAATCCCCAGCAGGTATCAGTCGCCATGCAGATACTTTTGCTGCTGACTGTTTTGACCCTGGCCCCGGCAATCCTGGTTCTCATGACCTCTTTTACCCGGCTGGTGGTGGTATTCCATTTTTTGCGCCAGGCATTGGGAACCCAGCAGATGCCTCCTAATCAGGTACTGGTCGGCCTGAGCCTGTTTTTGACTTTTTTTATCATGTTCCCCGTTTTTCAGCAGATTAATCTGCAGGCGGTAAAACCGTACATGGCCGAGGAAATTAACCAGCAGCAAGCTTTTTCCCGAGCTATGCATCCGATCAGACAGTTCATGTTTCGGGAAACCAGGGAAAATGATCTGGCCATGTTTATCTCCATGGCCAAACTTGATCAACCACATAATGTTACTGATATCCCGACCTATGTTATCATCCCGGCTTTTGTCATCAGTGAACTGAAAACAGCATTTCAAATCGGCTTTTTGATTTATATTCCTTTTCTTATCCTTGATATGGTGGTGGCCAGTGTGTTGCTTTCCATGGGGATGATGATGTTGCCGCCAATCATGATTTCACTGCCGTTTAAGCTGATTCTTTTTGTTTTGGCTGATGGATGGCATATTATGGTGGGATCATTGATGCAGAGTTTTTGAGCAAATGAATGGAGAGCCTCATGATTGACAGGAGTAATGATGAGCCCTGAATATGTCGTTGGCTTTGCCAAACAGGCCCTGGAAACTACTCTGCTGATTTCTGCCCCGATGCTTGGTTTTGGCCTGGTTATCGGTCTGGTGGTCAGTGTTTTTCAGGCAGTAACCTCCATCCAGGAGATGACCCTGACTTTTATCCCGAAAATATTGGCGGTTTTCCTGGCCTTGATTATCTTTTCTCCCTGGATGCTTCGCTATTTGGTTGATTTTACCGTTCGGATAATGGTCAGTATTCCATCGGTCATTGGTTAAATTGGTTATGGTTACTATCCCAGCAATTACCATTCATGATGTTGAATTATTTGTGCTTGTCCTTGTCCGGATTTCAAGCATGATATTCATGGTCCCGATTTTCAACGATAAATCGATTCCGGTAATCCTTAAGGTGGGCATCAGCCTGTTGTTGGTTTTTCTCCTGTTTCCACTTCTGCGCCATCAGCCACATCCGCCACTTTTTGAGGGAGGTTTGGTGATGGCTTTGTTGTCAATAGTCCGTGAGCTGGCCATCGGGATTACCGTGGGTTTCATGGCGGCCATGCTGCTGGCTTCGGTGCAGACAGCCGGTCAGTTAATGGGTTTTCAGATGGGTTTTTCCATTGTTAATGTGATTGATCCGGTTTCCAGTGTCCAGGTTTCGATTATTGCCCAGTTTCAATATCTGGTAGCCCTCCTGCTTTTCCTTTCCCTGGGGGCACATCGCTGGTTTATCAAAGCTATGAATGAAAGCTTTCAGCTTATTCCTCTGGGAGGTTTTTCTCTGAGCAATGATTTGCTGCAGATGCTTATCCATTATTCTGCCAATATCTTTGTTATTGCCATAAAACTCGGGGCGCCATTGATGGTGGCTTTATTGCTCTGCAATGTGATTTTAGGGGTTCTGGCCCGTACCGTACCCCAGATGAATATCTTCATTGTTGGTTATCCACTGCAGATTGGTCTGGGCTTGCTGGTCCTGGCTTTTTCAGCTCCCTATATGGTGGCGATGTTCCAGGGATTATATATTAAACTTTTTCATGATATTTTCATGATTATGCAGGTATCCGGCAATGTTTGACCTGATGGAAGAGAGTTATGGCGCGTGATCCCAGTAAAACCGAGAAACCGACTCCAAAAAAGATTCGGGATGCCCGTGAAGAAGGGCAGGTTGCCCGCAGTATGGAGGTTTCATCGGCTGTGATTCTGATGGCCAGCCTGTTGTTTTTTTATTTTGGCGGCCAATGGTTTATGCGGACCTCAAAACTCATGTTGCAGAATATTTTTCAGAATTATATGCTGATTGAAGTGGGGAAGGAAGGATTTTACCGGATCATTTTATTTTCGCTGCAGCAGTTTCTTTTACTTCTCGGTCCTTTGTTAGTAGCTCTGGCGGTGGTTGCGATACTGGCCAATGTGTTGCAGGTGGGGTTTCTCTTTTCTGCCAAGCCCCTGATGCCCAAGTTTTCCAAAATTAATATGATTAAGGGTTTCGGCAGAATTTTTTCCCTTCGCTCCCTGGTTGATCTGTTTAAGTCATTATTTAAAATCACTGTTCTTGGTTATGCCTCTTTCACCGTTTATCGGGCCCATTTTATCGAGTTCTTTGGATTGTTAAATCAGCCGGTAGTTGATATTATGCAGTTTTTGGCGCTTGTTTCCTTCCAGCTACTGTGGCGCAGCGGTATAGTCTTAATTGGTTTAGCCATCTTTGATTATATTTACCAGCGTTGGGAGTGGACCCAGGATCTGAAGATGACCAAGGATGAAGTCAAGGATGAATTTAAGCAGATGGAGGGGGATCCGCAACAAAAAGCCCGTATACGCAGCCTGCAAATGGCGGCTGCAAGGCAGCGAATGATGCATGAGGTTCCCCGGGCTGATGTGGTTATCACCAATCCCATCCATCTTGCTATTGCTCTGATTTATGATAAAAAAAAATCGCAAGCACCGGTAGTGGTAGCCAAGGGCACTGGGGTAATAGCGGAAAATATCAAGAAGGTTGCCCGCCAGCACCAGGTGCCGGTGGTTGAAAATAAACCTTTGGCCCGGCTGATGTTTAAACTGGTGAAAGTTAATGAAATGATCCCGGCTGATCTTTATCAGTCTGTGGCTGAAGTTCTTGCTTATGTATACCGTTTAAAAGGCAAAAAACTCTAGGATAGCCTAAAATAAGTACTTTTTGATCCCCTTTACAGACGTTGCTGGGGAATGAAAATGAATGTATCATCAAACAAGAGGTTGACGGCCGGATGCTGACAGATTATCCGGAAATAACAGGGCACCGGATGGAAACTGATTAAGGACTTTTCTCCATGGCTGAACAGACCATGAAAAAATATTTCAACAATATTTTGGGCAATAAGGATGCTTTCCTGGCCATTGGGGTGATCGGCATCCTGCTGATCATGATTGTTCCTCTGCCGACCCTGATGCTGGATACATTCATCAGCATGAATATCACCATTTCGATCATTATTCTGCTGATTTCCATGTATGTCCTCAAAACCCTGGATTTCTCCATTTTCCCTTCCATGCTCCTGGTTACCACCATGTTTCGCCTGTCGTTGAATGTGGCATCAACCCGGCTTATTCTCTTGCATGGCAATGAAGGGGCAGCAGCTGCCGGCCAGGTGATCAGGGCTTTTGGTCAGTTTGTTGTCGGTGGTAATTATGTTGTCGGGACGATTATTTTCCTGATTCTGGTGCTGATTAATTTTATCGTTATTACCAAGGGTGCTGAGCGGATTGCCGAAGTGGCTGCCAGGTTTACTTTGGATGCCATGCCGGGTAAGCAGATGAGCATTGATGCGGATCTGAATGCCGGCCTTATCAGTGACCAGGATGCCCGTCGACGCCGGGATGAAATCAGGCGCGAAGCAGATTTCTACGGGGCCATGGACGGAGCGTCAAAGTTTGTTCGTGGTGATGCTATTGCCGGCATTCTTATTACCTTGATCAATATCATTGGTGGCTTTGTCATTGGAACCTTTCAACAAGGAATGTCCATGGCTGAAGCCGCCCAGAATTATACCATTCTGACTGTTGGTGACGGGCTGGTTTCCCAGATTCCGGCATTAGTTATTTCGACCGCGACCGGCATCATTATTACCCGAACTGCCTCGGATACCAATATGGGTGAAGATCTGGGTGCCCAGATAGCCGCCTATCCCCGGGCCTTGATGCTGGCTGCCATTGCCCTGTTTTTTTTCGGCATCATTCCCGGGCTGCCCAAACTATCCTTCTTCACCCTGGCGGCTATAACAGGATTGACATCCTACATGATTACCCGGAAAAAGAAAAAGGAAGGCCATCTAAAGGCTATGGAAGAGGCGAAAGAGGAGCAGGTTTCCGAAGAACCGGAACAGGTTGAAACTTTGCTGGGGGTTGATTCTCTTGAGCTTGAAGTGGGTTATGGCATGATTCCTCTGGTGGATGCGTCACAGGGTGGTGATCTGCTGGAACGGATCAAGATGATCCGGCGTCAGTTTGTCCTTGATATGGGTTTCATTCTGCCATCCGTTCATATTCGTGATAATCTGCAACTGAAACCCAACGATTATATTCTGAAAGTGAAAGGTAACGAAGTGGCTCGGGGTGAGGTGATGGTTGGTTACTGTTTGGCTATGAATCCTGATGAAGATGCACCATCGTTGGAAGGAATTCCGACAAAAGAACCGGCTTTTGGCCTGCCGGCCTTGTGGATCGAAGAACGTCAGCGGGAACGGGCCCAGTTGGCGGGCTATACGGTGGTGGATGCCTCAACCGTGGTGGCGACCCATCTGGTTGAGAAAATCCGTGAATTTGCCCATGAATTAATGACTCGTCAGGATGTGCAGAAGCTGGTTAACAACCTTTCCCGGGAATATCCACAGGTTGTGGAGGATCTGGTCCCCGGAGTGGTTCCCTGGGGAACGCTGCAAAAGGTTTTACAGAACCTGCTGCGGGAGCAGGTGCCCATTAAAGACCTGATGACTATTATTGAAACTATGTCTGAATATACCATGCAGATTCGTGATGCCGACGTGCTCACTGAGTATGTGCGGCAGGATTTGGGGCGGACCATAACCCGGGGATACCTGGGTGATAACAACCTGTTGTACGTTATGACTTTGGACCCGAAACTGGAAGAACTGATCAATAATTCCATCCAGCGTACTGATCACGGAGCTTTCCTCTCTCTTGATCCTAATATTGTGTATGCCATGGTGGAAAAGATTAAACAGCTTTCCGAAAAATTTACTATTATGAATGCCAGGCCGGTGTTGTTAGGTGTTCCCATCGTTCGTTTTCATCTGCGACGACTTTTGGAACGTTTTATTCCCCGTTTAGTCTTGATTTCTCATAATGAAATTCCCCCTTCAGTTAAAGTCCAGTCATTGGGGAGAGTTTCCGCAGATTAACAGAAATGGTATGGTTGGTCATAGGTTTAAATAGATGAAAGTAAAACATTTTCGTGGTAATAACATTTCCAAAGTGATGATGGAGGTGAAAAAGGAACTCGGCCGGGAGGCGGTGATTCTGGAAACCCGGCAACTTCCCGGTGAGGGTGGATCTCTGGTGGAAATTGTGGCGGCAGTTGACTATCCGGATGATCATTTTGTTGCCGGCCTGGGAATTGACCGACATTATAAGTCTCCTGCAATAAATAGTAATATATCTGCCGGACAGCCAGCCGGATTTTTTGCTTCTGCCGGCTACCGGGAATTACGTCAGGAAGTAGTATTAATAAAAAAAATGCTTAGCCGTCTGCTGGAAACTACTGGTTTTCCGGGGGAGTGGGCCGCCGGCGGAGTATTGGCTGAACTCTATCAGCAGCTGTTGCTCAAAGGGATGCATGAGGAAGTATGCCGCAGTTTGCTTGATCGGGTGGTAAATCAGCTTCCAGCTGAAAAACGGGCAAGCAGAGAAGCGGCGATTGGCTGCCTGGCGCGGCAAATCATCGATGATGTGCCGCTGCTGAAAGCTGATCAGATTGGTCGCCTGGTGACCCTGGTAGGTCCCACCGGCGTGGGGAAAACAACAACGGTAGCCAAGCTGGCGGCATTTTTCCATCAGGAAAAGAATGAGGAGATCGGACTCATATCAGTTGATACCTTTCGTCTGGGGGCGACGGCGCAGATCAAGGAATATGCCCGGCGCCTTGAGGTTCCGGTTCGGGTGGTGAAAAATCATGCTGCCATGGAACAGGCACTGGAGGAATTTAGTTCCAGGGATCGGATTATCATCGATACCATGGGCCGCAGTCACCATGATGAAAAGGGATTGCAGGCTCTGCAGCAGATTCTGCCGACAAACCATGAGGTGACATCGCTTCTTGTAGTGCCTGCGGGAATTCAGGAAGACGATTTGCTGGATGTGCTGGTTCAATTTCGTCGTTTTGCCTATGGGGCTTTATTGTTCAGTAAACTGGATGAAACCACCTGCCACGGTATACTCTTGCGTGGTTGCCAGTTGGCCCGGTTGCCTTTGTCTTTTTTTGCCACAGGGCAACTGGTACCCGAAGACATGGAAGAGGCCTCAGGGGAGCGGGTAGCAAGTTTATTGCTGGATCTGAATTGAGCGATTAGCTTTAAGCGGTTAGCTATTAGTTTAATGATTTCAGGATGTTTAATATTATAAACTTTCAACCGTTGGGTGTTATTTCTTGTAAACGTAACAGCCTGGTTTTTCAAAGCTAAAAGCTAAATGCTAATGGCTAAATGCTTAACTTGGGTTTGATTTAAATTAAAACCGAACGTGGAGGTTGTGACCACAGGCTGTCTTGAAAAATTATAATTCTTGTTTGAGTACAAGGTAGGAGAAAATTATAACCGCAGGAATATATTTAATATTTTGAGGATTATAATTTGAGCCTAACGCAGTAATCGAGCAAAAAGACCATTTTTCAAGGTAGCCTGCAACTTAGAGGTGAGAATGGATCAAGCAGCATCATTAAAGGATAAAGGGCGGCAAACCCGGGTTATTGCAGTAGCCAGTGGAAAGGGAGGGGTGGGGAAAACGAATGTAGTGGCTAATCTGGCCTGCGCCTTGGCTGATTCTGGTCGGAAAGTCATGATCCTTGATGCGGATCTGGGCTTGGCGAACCTTGATGTCCTGTTAGGTTTTGCTCCTCGATATAATCTTTCCCATGTACTTTCCGGTGAAAAAGAGCTGGCGGATATTGTTATTGACGGACCTAAAGGAATTAAGGTGATTCCAGCTTCTTCCGGTATCCAGGAAGTTACCCGCATGGGTGCTCAGGAACAGCGAATCCTGTTGGATCAAATGGAAATATTTGATGGTCAGTTTGATTATCTTTTTATCGATACGGCCGCTGGAATTTCTGAAATGGTTACCAGCTTTCTGGTGGCCGCCCACACATCCATTGTGGTGGTAACCCCTGAGCCAACTTCCATGACCGATGCCTATGCGCTGATTAAAGTTCTCCATAACCGGTTTGCTGAACAACAATTTCATTTGTTGTTGAATTCTGTGCAGAATTTGAAGGAAGCCGAACAGGTATTTAGTAAACTTAATCTTGTTTGTGAGAAATTCCTTGACATCTCCGTGGATTTTTTGGGATATATACCGTCTGATAAAGCAATCCCCGAGGCTGTACGTCGACAACGGGCAGTAGTGGACATTAATCCCGAAGCCGAGTCTAGTAAACAGTTTTTGATAGTTGCCCGGGAGTTGGAGCGAACGCCGGTAAAAAAACAAACCGGTGGTCTGCAGTTTTTTTGGCGGAGACTACTTCATGGAGAGTTTGCTCGAGAGTGAAGCAGGTTCCCTGCGTGAGCAGGGTGCTGAAGCGCTCGTGTTAGAATACCTGCCTCTCATTCAGCGGATTGCTCAACGTATTTCTTCTCGTTTGCCGGACAATGTTGATCTCAATGATTTGATTAACAGTGGTGTTATCGGTCTGATAGATGCCATTTCCAAGTTTGATTCTTCCCGTAAAATAAAGTTTAAAACCTATGCTGAGATCCGGGTCAGAGGTGCGATTCTCGATGAGTTGCGAGCCCAGGATTGGGCTTCGCGCAGTCTGAGAAGTGACAGCAACCTGCTGGAAAATACCTACAATTATCTGGAACAGAAGTTGGGTCGGCCGGCTGAAGATGAGGAAATGGCCGAGGCGCTCAATCTTTCTCTGGGAGAGTTTTATAAATTGTTGGGTAAGGCAAAGGGTATATCGTTGGTCAATTTTGAAGATATGCATTTCGAAAATGGCGAGGATCTTCGTGATCCCTATGAGTTTGTCCGCCTATTGGATGGTGATGACCCGTTTGATTTGTTTAAAGATAAAGAAATGCACAATTTCCTGGTTGAGGCTATTGACCTACTGGCGGAACGTGAACGCCTGGTTTTATCACTTTACTATTTTGAAGATCTGAACTTGAAGGAAATCGGGCTGATTCTGGGAGTTTCGGAATCAAGAATTTGCCAGATGCGCACCAAAGCCATCATTCACTTAAAAAATAAAACAAGGCAGGCCCGGCTGACGAAGCATAATAAAGGAATAAGATCATGAATCTTAATATGAAAATTCTGATTGTTGATGATTTTTCGACCATGCGGCGGATTATCAAAAATATTCTGCGTCAGCTTGGTTTTACCAATGTCCAGGAAGCTGATGATGGTGTGACGGCCTGGCCCAAGATTCAGTCTGAACCCTTTGATTTGATTGTTACTGACTGGAATATGCCGAAAATGTCGGGGTTGGAGCTATTGAAAGCCATCAGGAGTGATGAAAATCTGAAAGATCTGCCCGTGTTGATGGTAACTGCGGAAGCACTCAAGGAAAATATTATTGAGGCAGTTAAGGCCGGGGTCAGTAATTATGTTGTCAAGCCTTTTACCGCTGAAACCTTGCAGGAGAAGTTGCAGAAAATTTTTAGCGAGTAGCTGTCTCTTCGGTTATTTTTTTAACTTTTTTAAGCCATGTATGTCCGCTTCCGGATGCATGGCTTTGTTATCCCTCCTCTCTCTCTAGTATTCATCCCTGACTTTCTGCATTAAGTAGCACTAAACATCCTTGACTTTATATCGCCAAACAGTATATTTAAGGCCTTTATAAATATTAAGTTGCATATTATTTGTTTAGAAAGAGACTTACTTTCATGAAACGCTTGGCAGAAAAACAGGTTATATCCTGGAAGGATTCAGCCCGCCGTAAACCTCTAATTATTCGCGGAGCGCGACAGGTTGGAAAAACCTGGCTAGTTGAAAATGTTCTAGCCAAACAATTTGAAAACTTTGTTAAAATCGATCTCGAAAAACGCCGTGACCTTCATACTCACTTTGCCGGAAATCTTGAGCCTCGATCCATTCTTAACTATCTGGAATTAACCTCCGGCAGAATCATTGCTGGCAAGACGCTTCTGTTTTTTGATGAAATTCAAGCTTGCCCCAGAGCGATCATGGCATTACGCTATTTTTATGAGGAGATGCCTGAACTTCACATTGTTGCGGCTGGTTCACTGTTAGAGTTTGCTTTTGATGAAATCTCTATCCCGGTTGGCCGGGTGCAATATCTACAGATGCATCCCATGACCTTCTATGAATATCTGCTGGCCATGGGCAAAGATGTGATGGCAGAATACTCCATTGCCCCACCGGATACAGTTGCCAAGTCTGTACAAAAATTAATACTTGCTGAATTGCGCAGTTATTTCTTTATTGGTGGCATGCCTGAATGTATCAAGACCTATCAGAACTGTGGTTCAATTGTTGAAACTTTTCAGGTACAGTCAGAAATTCTCGACTCATATCGTGATGATTTCTCAAAATACATGAAGCGGATAGATCCAACCTACCTTGACGCTGTTTTTCTGAATGTCGCGAAAAGTATCGGCGAGCAGTTAAAGTACACCCGTTTGAGTGATGCAAGCTCAGGCCAAACAAATCGCAAAGCCTTTGACCTGCTGGTTAAAGTGGGGGTGATTCATAAAATACCGTCTTGCGATCCCTCGGGTTTACCGTTAGGAGCAACCGCCAACCCCAAGAAATTCAAAGCATCGATGTTGGATATTGGACTTTTGCAGAGACTCTGCCAGGTTCCGGTAGAATTGGAGTTACAACAGGAGAACCTGCTCGCTATGTATCGTGGCAAACTAGCGGAACAATTTGTTGCACAAGAGCTTCTGGCATGGCATAGCTCGGAGTTATTCTATTGGGCTCGTGATGCCCGTGGCAGTAGTGCCGAGGTGGACTTTCTCGCAGTTAAAAAAGGAGAAATTTACCCCGTGGAGGTTAAATCAGGCACCGGAGGAAGTTTGCGAAGCCTTCATCTCATGCTAAAAAAATACCCTCACTGTCCTAAAGGGTTGGTGTTTTACAGTGGAACCTACCGTAAGTTACCTGAACAAAAACTTGAATTTATACCATTGTATGGAGTTGCGACTATTGAAAGGTGTTGAAAAGTAGCCAGTTTTAGCCGGATGTAAATATTTTCTAGCCATA
>CAYZIS010000043.1:0-20144 GCA_964478545.1 uncultured Thermodesulfobacteriota bacterium | reverse complement strand
ATGTAGCTCAGCTGGTAGAGCAACTGATTCGTAATCAGTAGGTCAGCGGTTCAACTCCGCTCATCGGCTCCAGTAAAATCAAAGGGTTGCCTAATAAAAGTTAGGTAATCTTTTTTATTTCAACCCTTGTTGATTGGGAAAAATCTTATTTTTCAAGGTTTCATTATATCTCGATATCTTATGCGTGGAAGTGATGATCAAGTGTGTTCATGATTCATATCATTTTGGTTCATCAGGTGAACTGGCTGGGCAACATGTCGATCAACTCATCCAATTTTTCAATGTTCCGACGACTGTTCCTGACTCGGCAATGGGTGGCCGGGGATCTGTAGTGAAAAAACACTTTGAGGGAATAGGCTCGGTTGTTATCAAATCCTATCAACGTGGCGGATTCATAAGGCATTTGGTAAAATCTACCTATTTCAAATGGGGTAAAACGCGCTCCCAGCTTGAATATGAAATATTGCTGAAGATGGCTGGTTTAGGGGTCAATGTTCCTGAACCGGTTGCCTATGCCTATCAAGGAAAGTTCTGTTATCGATCCTGGCTGGTTTCCAGGGAAATTAAACAGCAGCAAACACTAGCAGAGCTCAGTTGTGTGGATGAAGGGCGGACTCGAACGGTAATGGGAAAAGTTGTAGACCAGGTATCTTTGCTGATCAAAAATAATTTCCATCATGTTGATCTGCATCCGGGAAATGTGTTGGTGGACAGCAATGATCGTGTCTATATCATTGATTTTGACAAGGCATATTTTTTTGGAGGGAGCAGGAAAAGACTGTGGCATAAGTACGTTATGCGATGGCAGCGGGCAGTGATCAAGCATCGGTTGCCGGGGATTCTTATTGAAGAAATGAGCCGGGGGTTCCAGAGAAATTATCTTGTGGACTGATTTCTTTGCATTTACTTATGTCTTCCGTTAAAAAACATTTTTCCGGTCCTTCGATACTGATTATCCTCATGGGTTCTCTCGGGGATGTGGTCCGTGGCCTCAGTCTCGTATCCCAGATCAAAAAAAATCTGCCAAACAGCAGAATTACCTGGCTCATGGAGCCTAAATGGGTTGAACTGATCACTATTCATCCAGATATTGATAAAATACTCGTTTTTAACCGCAACAAAGGTGTTTTGGCGGTATGGCAATTGAAAAAGGCTTTGGATCAGGAATATTTTGATATTACTTTAGACCTGCAGCGTCATTTTAAAAGCGGTTTTTTCTCATTACTTTCACGGGCTAAACGACGGGTGGGATTTAATCGCCGTAATGCTAAGGAATTCAACTGGCTTTTCAATAATGAAACAATTGATTTTTTTAATGAAAGGTTGCCAAAGGTACAGCATTACCTGAAATTTACCGAACATCTTGGCATTCCCGTTCCTGATGTACTTGATTTTGGGTTTTCATCATTTGATTTCAAGTCGGTTTTACCGGATATTTTCTCTGATATTAATGGCCCCATTGTTGCCGTGGTCATGGGATCTTCCTGGGAATCAAAAAACTGGTTTTATGAAGGGTACCGAGGCCTGGTAAAAGATATTCTTGACACTGGAGAACAGCACGTTATCCTCCTCGGTGATTCCTCTCAGGAGAGTCCTTCCCTTCAACTTACCGAGAACATTGATTCACCATCGTTGATCAACCTGGTTGGCAAGACTTCCCTGCTGGAAGTTGCAGCGGTGCTTAAAGTTGCTGACGTTGCGGTTGGGCCTGATTCCGGGCCAGCCCATATAGCCGGTGCCGTTGGAACTCCCTATGTGACCCTTTTCGGTCCCACCTCTCCCCAACGTGTCGCTCCGTACGGCAGTGAGCACCTGATGGTGCAGTCAGGGGTTGTCTGTGCTCCGTGCTACAAGAAGCGATGCCCCGGCCTCAACCGACGCTGCATGCGAAAAATTACTGTTGCCCAAGTGAAAGAGAAGATTTCCGAGGCTCTTGTCAAGCGTCCAAAACCGTTCAAAACCTGATCCTGACATATCAAAGTACAATCATAAATAGAAATGAGAACATGCCATATGAGGCCGCAGAATATTATAAAATTAGCGCGATTTACGAGAAAGTTTTCTCGTTATGATAATCCATTTGCTTATCGGTTAATGCGGAAGCTACTAAAGAAAGTCTATCCAATACAACCGCAATATTCATCTTTGCGAACTGTTATAGAATATGACCAGGGCTTTATCAATGTGGATACCAGTTCACTAATGGAATACAATATTCTTTTTTACGGCCATTGTGAACCGGTTATTACCTGTCTTATCAAATCTATAGTTAAACCGGGAGATCTTTGCCTTGATATTGGCGCTAATATTGGAGCCATCACCTTGGTGATGTCTTTTGCCGCCGGCCACAATGGTAAAGTTGTTGCTGTAGAACCTCATCCTCGTATGGTTGAACGCTTGAAGGCGAATGTTGATTTAAACCGACTCGATAACGTTTCCATTATACCTGCTGCACTTTCTGATACTGCTGGAAGAGCTGTTCTGTATACAGCAGAAGAGGATTATTATCACCAAGGTCGTTCCAGTCTTAATCGCTCACAAGGCATTAACAAAGAGATAACTGTTGAAACGATTACCGGAAAAATGTTGCAGAACGAGTTTGGGAATCAAGTGTGCAAATTTATCAAGATAGATGTTGAAGGTCACGATTTTATCGTTTTAAAGGAATTATCGAATATTATCGCCAAACATCGTCCTCACCTGATATTTGAATACAGCCGCGACCGATGGCGGGAGCATGATTGTGACATCATGCAAGCTCTTGAATTCATTTCTGGTTATGATTACACAATTTATTTTGTTAAGCATGATGTGATATTTCCATTTGAAAAGGTTGTTCCGGATTCATGCGATATTTTCTGCTCATCGAAAATAAACAGATCGTCATTATGAATCAGGTCAAGAAATATAACCCGCAGAACCAAAGTTCTATTTGGAAACGTCAAAATATGACTTTTTCCGAGTTGCAACTTACCACCAGATTGTTTCTGGAAAAGATACGTTTTTTCTTTATTATTTATTTCTTTTTTCTGCTTGGTTTTTTTGTTTTTCCCAGTACCCACTGGCATAATAATCTTTTCTATGGTCTTGTTTTGTTTCCCTATGTAGTTACCTTACAATCGAAGAGCATTAAAATGATTTGCCGGTCAAATCTCTGGGTTATTTCGATAATTTTCGCTTGTTATATGTGCTCAACTCTTTTATGGGCGGACAACGCAGTTTTTAAAGATTATGTTTACTATTTTCGCAGGATCATATATCTTTTTGTATTTCTTAGTTTGACCATTGATCTTGTTCTCAGATATCCAAAGTTTATTGATTATCTGTTTGTTTTTCTTTGTTGGGCTGCTGCCATTACTGCTATTGTCTCTATCTTCTGGTTCTATTCCTCCTTTTCCTTTCCTCTGCAACGCCTCCGCTTCTTAGGAGATCAGGTCCGGAATTCGATTGTTGGCGCAAATGTGTATGGCATGGTCGCTCTTGTTTGTTATTTCCAAGTCCTGAAAACGAAAAAATCATTTGTCTGGATATATAGTGGCTTATTGGTGGTTATTTTGTTATCCGTGGGGTTAACCCAGAGTCGAGGCCCGTTGGGTGCTTTACTTGTTACCTTTCTGATTGGAGCCATTCTAACCAAAGATAAAACACTTTTTGCCACGGTCCTTTGCGTCATTCTATGTGGTGGGCTATTATTCTTTTATAATGATGGGATCAAGGAGATGATCCTCCATCGGGGCCTTTCCTACCGTCTTGAAGTCTGGCACCAAACCTTATCTAGAATAAAAGAGGTTCTTCTTTTTGGCGAGGGGGTATCAACCAACAATACTTTTATAATGGCCGACGGTGTAAAATTGGAACATCCTCATAACGTGTACCTTGCCACTACGCTTTACGGAGGCTTAATGGGATTGTTCCTGTTGCTCATTTTACAGATAATGGCCCTGTGGGAGGGCTTCTTATGTTTCCGAAGAGAAAACGATTTTACCTATGTGGCTCTGTTGTTATTCGCCTTTATAAGTATAACAACTATGAATTATCGAGTAATCAGCCATCCTGACGCGTTATGGATATATTTCTGGCTTCCCATTGCTCTCCTTGCTGCTAAAAAACTTTCGATCAACATGGCTGTTAAGTCTTTTAACCACAAGGCAGATCAGGCAAAGCCTAAGGAATAAGGAAACGTGACACCTTTCATATCTGAAAAAAAGCCAATCACTAAAGTTGTTTTTCTCGGTAAAAGTAAAAAAAAGACCGGTAATACTAAATTTATGTTTAACGCGCTTCGGCGACGGGTGAAAAAAGCTGTTTTTATCAACTTACCTCGTTATAAAAAATTATTTTTCTGGACAGATTATCGAAAGATTATCCGTTCCAAAATATTAAAATACAAACCTAATTTAGTCCTTATATATTCCAAGGATATTCCATATTCAGTGCTATCAGATATCAGCTCAAGGTATAAAACGGCCATTTTTTATCCTGATGTCAGCGTTCCTCTCGATGATAAACTGGTTCAGTATGCCCGACTTACCGACTACCTGTTTATTACCAATACTGGTCAACTAGCTGAACTTAAATCGTTAGGGGTAAAAAATCCCATATTTTGCATGCAGGGTTGTGATCGGAATGAAAATCGTATAATTCCCACAAAGAAGAGCAAGTGGGCTTCCGAAGTCGCTTTCATTGGCAGACCGAGTATTGATTATCGAATAGAACTTCTTCAAGCAATCAATGAGCGCTATAATCTTAAAGTATGGGGAGCTGAATGGCAAAAATTTAGTTTGGCGTGCTTGAAAAAAAATGTTTATCCTGAAGAATTTGCTAAAATTTGTTATGCTTCAAAAATTATTTTAGGGTGTGACGTTAGGGAAAATATAGAATGTCATACGTCAAATCGCACTTGGATTACCTTGGGATGTGGAGGGTTTTTGCTTACCAGGTATATTAAGGGGATGGAAATTATTTTTACCAAGGGGGTTCATCTTGAATGGTTTTATAGCCAGGAGGAGTGCCTTGATATGATCGGTTACTATCTCAAGTACGAAGAACAAAGAAAGAAAATAGCTCGGAGTGGTTATCAATTTGTTCATGCCAACCGAACGTATGATGTGGTTCTGGATGAGATTATCTCTCGCATTGAAAACGATGAGGCAACAACTTGTTAATCCCCAGCATTCAATTTTTGAAAATCTGCCTGACAAACCTTCCCAGATGACTGAAAGGCCAGAGTCGACTGAGGATCAGATCTCTCTTATATATTTTTTTCTCCTGAGTGGTCAGAAGATCATGGGCATATTTAGCCTTGAACTTTACCAGCCCGGCTTTGTCCCTGCCTTTCAAAAGCGAAATCATCAATCGGCCTAAAGGGCTTTGGCTGAAAAAAAGGGAAGACTGAAAATCAATAACTACCACCTCGCCGGAAGCTTTAACCAGAACATTCCTCTTTTGCTTCAAGTCCAGATGAACGACCCCCCGTTCATGAATTGTATTAATAACTTTTTCGAGGTTGTCGAGCGCTTTGTTCAACAGTTCCGGTGCCAGCTTGCGCGAGAGTGTTTCTCCTTCGATGAACTCAACGGCAAAAGCATCCTGGTCAATGATTCCCTTAAATGAGGGAATACCTTCAACCCCTTCCAATCGTTTGTAGATGAAGATTTCACGATTTTTATAGCGTCTGCCGATTATCAGTTTGAGAAAGGGCTGCATGCCACTGCAGTCTTTTACCGCCCATTTATTCCCATTTGTAAGGTACACAGAGATTTCTGGAGAGGCGTAGCTGCCCCGCTGAATGATCTGCGGTGTGAATCGGTTCAGCTGGTCACGGTTGACATATGTTTTCATGGTTTTTCTGATCAAAAAAGAAACAGAAAATAATAGATAACCAGATAACAGATAATCATGGCGAGCAGGTTTAAGTGAGCATTGTTTTTAAAAAAAAGCTCCCATTTAAAGAAAAACAGTTCATGGTTATCCGCATTTTTATAGGAAGGCAGAAAACGATGTACCTCCCGGCAATAGTTTTTGTAGGCGTCACCGAAAATTTCAATCAATACCTTCTCCTCACGTTTGACTCGGTTGACCATGTAAAAATAATAGATAATGGAAAATCCGATTATAAACCAGATATTTCCGGTCATTATTATTCCCCCCAGGATGAGAAAATATCGACCAATATACATCGGATTTCTGGTCAGGGCATAGGGTCCTTTGGCGGCCAGGATTTTCTTCTTTTTAAGCGTAGCAAAACACCATATCTGGATAGCCTCGCCAGCAGCTGAGACCAGCAGGCCAACCCAGAAAAATTTTGGTTTGATCATGGTCAGCAACAAGATCAGGAAAACCAGCAGCAAAGGCCATCGTAACAAGAGCAATTTGCGACGAATATCAGGGTTGTTGAAAAGATTATGAATTGCATCCAAAAAATCGTTCATATATCCACCGTTTTCAGTCAAAAAAGACGTGGAAATTAAATAATATTATGGGAATCTAATACATATGGCTTATGGAGGTCAACAATTTACTTTTAAAAGTCTTCATCCTGTAGGTCAGTTTTTTTATCCATCATTTTTACCTGGGATGCGATTGGTACAAAAAGTGGTTTCAAGGACGGGGAGACGTGATTGCCGGAGAGTTTTCGGTCAATTATATTTACTCTCCGCGTCCTGAATCAGACAGAAAAGAGTTCCACCAGAAATGAAACCCGCGGCGAAAACTTCTGTTCTGTAGAGACAATCAATCAGCGCGGGATGAACTTGAGAAACGTTATCCGAAAGGGAAGGTTCTAGCTTTTGTTCTCATATTTTTTTTAGATCAAGGTTAAATATTTTTGTATTTTTTGTTTGTGAGATTTCCCATACCTTTTTGTAGATGCTTCGTCGACGATTTCTCGAGCGCTCATCCGTGGCCGCATAGTAGTAAAAAAAACGCAAGCGATCTTTGCAGGCAATCATATTGCTTAATGACGCATTCAGCTGGGCGAGATTTATGATCCTCTGCTTATCCGTAAGTCGGCCAATTTTCACACTGTCCAGATCAATCATAAAATATTCACCATTTTTGCAGAGGACATTGCTGGATTTAAAATCCCTCTGCCTGATCTGATGATCATGAATTTTTTTCATCCATAAGGCGAATTTTATAATGGCCTGGCGTTTTTCCTGCCTGTTGGTGAGGGAAGATAGATAGTCGTTAAGCGTCATGCTGGCAATCAGCAATTCTGATAAAAAATAACTTTTGGTTTTCACTTTGAAATATGCGTATGCCTGTGGTACAGGGATCCCCAGTATCTCAAGAGCTCGGGATACTTTCCAGCTGGTGAAACACCGGTCGCAGTGGAACAGCTTCCGGGGATGTATTTTGATGCAGACATCATGATATTTAAAAACCTTGTCCTCTTTCAGAGATGTCGCCTCCAGTAAGGCCTTTTCCAACTCCTGTCGTCCCCAGTTGAAATTTCTTTTTTTATACCCCTTGAACTGCGGTTTTCTTATAACCTCAAATTCAGTGCTGTTTTTACAGCATCGGTTTGTTCTGGAGCGCAGGCGTCGCCGGAAATGAATTACTGCGGCTTTTTCAACCTCTATTTTGGTTATGGGGTGTTTGAATGCCTCATTATAGGCCTTAATAAACTCTTTCATCCATGAAGGGTTGAGGTGTTGCAGGTCAAGTTGGAAGAAAAACTTTCCCAGATTATATATCCTGAGCCGGCGGGGTAAATGGTGCAGAAAAAAAACCTCTTGGACATCGATCAGGAACGGTTGATTCTTGGGGGCAATGATAATATTTTCCGGATGGAGGTCGGCATGGTAGATTCCTCTAGAATGAAGATGGGCTATGTATCTTCCTAAGGCTTTGGCTTCTGACAGGGTTTGCCCGTTTACATGTCTGCCGTTGATCTTTTTCGTCAAGATAAAAAAATTTTCGGGAGGAGGGCTTTGTCTGCTGCCTTTAGCTATTGGTTCAGCTGCCGTTATGCCAAGCCTCTGAAACCGCTTGAGGTTTTTCCATTCGGCCCACTTGCGCTGGGGGAGGATTGCATGCCTGAAGCGGTCTTTATCCCTGATCAGGCGGCTGAGTTTGAGAAAATAATCGCTGTCAGGGGTTTGGATTAAAAAAACTTGCCGTTTCTCGCTATCCTTGACCTTTTGACAACCGATGGATTGTGAAAAAAGATATTCAAGTGAAAAATCTGCATAGAGGGGGTCGGTGGAAATCCTAAAACCAGTCAGATCATTTTCCAGAGAGGTAATTGATCCATGAGAAAGGATATGGAAATTATTTTGCGGGGATATTTGGTCGATCATTTGTGAAATTGGTTTTGAGAGTGTGGACTCTGTTACTTTCATTTACCTGAGGTGTTCATAAAATGTAAGAGTTTTTTCTGCTCTGGTAGTGGTGCTGAATTTGTTTTGGGCGGTTTTTAATGCCCTCTCTGATAGCTTCCCAACTGTATGGGGGTTTTCAATCATGGAGCTGATAATGTCTGCAAGTGTATCTTTACACATGTCAATGAGGTAGCCATTACTGCCATTGCTAATAAGTTCCGGCAGAAATCCAGTTGAGGGGGCAATAACCGGCACCCCTGCGGCCATGGCCTCCCTCACGGTTCGGCATGTTTTATCCGTTCCCGGTATAGGATAGATCAGAGCGTTCATTGCTCGATAGGCAGCCACCAGTCGGTTGTGACGACAATATCCAGCCAGGCATACCCGGTTTTCCAGCCCCATTTTTTGCAATGGTTTCATGATGACATTTTCTACTGCCCCCTGGCTTCCTCGGCCGACAATAAGAAAGTGTAACTGGGGATATCTTGCTGCGAGGATATGAAGTGCGTCCAGGGCAATATCAAGGCGTCGTGCCTCCCTGATTCGGCTCACAATTCCCATAACAAAGCTTGAATGGTCAAGGCCAAAATTTATTTCTTCACCACTTAAAACCCTTTTTGGCGAAAAACGACCGAGATCGATACCTGGAGCAGCCACTTTTACTTTATTTGCAGAAAAATGGAATCGTTTAAGGGCATTATGCCTGGCTTTCTCCCCGATTACAATTGTTCCAGAGGTTCTATATGTATAAAGGAATCTGTTTCTAAAACCGGTTCCCGGTCCTTCAGGATGATAACTGCTTCTGATGATCAAAGGTAACCGATCCTTGCCAACGGCTAGTGCCGCAGTGAGATGGGTATTTTGCATATGACAGTTAATCACATCTGGTTGCAACTCTTTAATCAGTTTTCTGAGTTTTTGTGTATCATGGAAAATTGATTTAAGTTTGAAATGTTTAGGCATTTCAAGCTCTATTATCTTGTCAAGTCCCTTGAGACGGGCGTTATAAGCAACGTCGTTTTCCGATTCTTTTGGTGATCTTCCGCAGATAAAGGTGATATCCGCCCCCAATCTTTTTTCTGATAATGCCAGCTCTACCGCCGGTTCGGATCGTTCAGTCCATTTCCAGTTGTTGAGCAAGTGAAAAATTCTCATTCCTCTGTTTTACCTCGATAGCAGAATTCATATTCTTATTAACTGTTGTCAACAAATAGAACTGTCCGGTTTTATAACAAATTAGTTGTCCTATAAAACTTAAATGGTTTTGTTCTCAACATCCTGAGGAATTTTTTTTAAGATTCCTCAGGAGGCACATCTATTGCTGGCTGGAAGCCAGCTGTTGAAAATCTCCCACAAGCATACCATTTTGTTCATAAACTGTTAATTTTCTTGGCCCATGGAATACAGCCATCGAAGCATCGTTATAGAGATGAACTTTGACACGAGCTTTAACATAATTGCATCGGTACAAATCCGGTGGTATCTGCAAATGCAAATTTCTGAAATGAACATAATTATCTCCAGTCACTACCCGTGAATAGTGTTCGCATAAAATATTATCGAGGTTGTTGCCTGTCCAAGTAACGAACGCTTTTCCTTCCTCTCGGGCTGTTTCCATGAATTCACGATTAAATGCTGGTAAATACTTCTCTTTCAGGTCGCAGTTGGCAGCATGCATTTCGGTAATATCATACAATGCCATTTCACTTTTCCAGCGACCCAGCAGATTGGCATTGACTCCCAAATTACGAGCTGCTTCTGATATCCCTGTTCCGTGACCAATTTTACCGCTGCTTCCTTGAATTCCTTTGTGTATCGATTCATTTTCTTTTTCATTGAACACCTCCTGGAAGATTATAAATTACTCCTTAGGAATGTGTACACTTTTTCTATAGCACCTCACATTAGCTTGCCGTCCTTTCAGCATGTTATCACGTGCAGTTATATCAGAAAATTTATTTATTTGAGCAACTTTTTCACAGGTGGTATAATGAAAGTAATGAAGTATATCCCCATGGGTATGTTTAACTGAACAGCCTTTGGTCAAAACTACCTTGTCGTGGGGATTCGCTCCTCCCCGGCATCCTTTTCTCCGATTCCATAGTCTCACTTTGGTATCGGGTTACCACCCTCAATGTTTTATCCAGCATCCACAATAATTATTCAGCCGGCGAGAGAGTCAAGGCATCTGCCGATATCACGTTCTTCAATGAATGTTATTATTACTGCCGATAGTTTTATTGTTTGACCCATGGGGAAATTTCCTTCTTATTCTTGTGAAACCGGTGGCTGAAGTGCTCTATCTTTCTATTGCCAAAAGTTGCTGGTACACGTCAATGTTTTTCTCAACCATGGTATCCACGCAAAAATGTTCCCTGACCTTTTTTTGCCCCCGTATGCCTACCTGTTCAGCTTGTTCCGGGTCTGTAAGATACTTGATAATCCCATCTGCTAGGGCATGGGGATCAGCAGGGGGCACCAAGGTGCCCGTAACCTTATTTTCAATGATTTCAGGGATCCCCCCGGCATCGGTAGCGACTACAGGTTTTGCCAGGGCCAGAGCGTCGATAACGGCGGTTCCCAGACCTTCCTGAATGCTGCTCATAACCACAATATCAGCAAGCTGGTAAAAGGCGCCAACATCGTCACGAAACCCAGTAAAGGTAAGATTCCGGTCAATGTCCAGGGAGGAGGCGAGAGCTTGAAGTTCAGCCAGTAATTCACCACCACCGACAATAAAAAATCTGGCGTTCGGAATCTTGGCAAGGACCAGGGGGACGGCTTTGACCAAGTATATTTGAGCTTTAACCCAGGACAGGTGGGCGATGTTAACGATGATTGGATCACCCTTTGAAAGATTAAATTCCGCGATGAGATGGTCTTTGGGAGAAGCAGCAAATCGTTCCAGGTTGATGCCGCTATGGGCTACGGAGATACGCTGTCCGGGGATACTGTCAGCTACCATAACCTCCTTGATTTTATTTGAAATGGCAATATAATGGTCAGCCATGAATCGGTACTTGATGCTACTCAGGCGGAGAAAACTGTGCCGGAAAATGGAGAGATCGACCCGGCGAGAAACAAGGAGCCTGGATTTAGTGCCCAGGGCAGCAAAAAAAGCGATAGTGTGGGCGTGGGATGTGTGAGAATGAATAATATCATAATGATATGTATTGATAAGTTTTCTGATTTTATAAGCGGCCAGCAGATCAAGTTCACTATGGATGGCCAGAGGAAAGGTTTCTATCTTTTCGGCCCGGGCTTTTTCTTCCATCGGTGATGCAGGTTGGCAGATGAGGTGGGAGATAATATCTTTTTTTTTTAACCCACAGGTAAGGTAGAGAAGTTGCTGTTCTCCTCCTCGCCAAGTTTTTTCAGTGTTAATGTGGAGAATTTTCATTTTTTTGTAATGGTGAGTATTTAAGATATAATCCTGGTTGCAATTTTACCATGGGTGATGAAATGTTGAAACATTTATTATATGGTTTCAAACTGCCGTAATGCCAGGTAGTGAAAAGCTACGTGACGGTAGCAGGTTTACATGGTAAAGTAAACAGGATCCAATTGTAGAAAATCTTAAATTTTTTAAAATCGTCATTCCGTCCTGCCAGTGTGTACCACATGCAGACAGGCCGGTTAGCAGAAGAGACCATATGGGAATTAATCGCAAAACGGTTATTGTTTTTTGCCCCAATTGGGTAGGCGATGTTGTCATGGCAACGCCGGTGTTTGCCTGTTTGCGCCATAATTTTGCCGGAGCTCGCCTGGTCGGAGTTATTAGAAAATATGCTCAGGGTGTGGTTGCAGATGGTCCCTGGTTTGATCATCTTATTGCCTGCGATGACAAAACTATCAGAGGTTTTTTTATCTTGGTGCAGTCGATCCGCCACCTGCAGCCGGAGATTGCCATTGTTCTGCCCAATTCACTGCGCTCCACCCTGGCTGTATGGCTTGCTGGGGTCAAGAATATCTATGGCTATCGGAGAAATTATCGATCGCCATTGTTGAGTGGTGGACCTGTACCTCTCCCTGAAGGGAAAGGTTTTTTGCCGGTTCCCATGGTGGAGTATTATTTGAATATCTGCCGTTGGCTTGGTTTGGACATCTCAGAGCAGACAAAGCCAACTCTTTATATCTCGGTGTCAATTGCCGAAAAAGGTCGGCAGCTGCTTGAAAACTATGGAATTCATTCGGAAGACATGGTCATCGGTTTGAATCCCGGGGCCAAATTCGGTTCGTCAAAATGTTGGCCCCCGGAGTATTTTGCCCAACTGGCTGAATTATTTTCCGCCCGATGGAATTGTAAAATTCTGCTCTTTGCCGGTCCCGGGGAGGATGATATAGCGAAGTCTATTAGTGAAACCAGTCAAGCAGAAATTATCAATACGGGTCCTGATAAGGTTGATTTATCGCTTTTGAAATATCTGGTAAAAAGATGTCAGCTCCTGGTGACGAATGATACTGGTCCACGACACTATGCTGTTGCTTTCAAGGTCCCGGTGGTGGTAGTCATGGGTCCCACCGACCCTCGCTATACGGCGGCTAATCTGGAAAAAACCCTGGTCTTACGTCAGGAGTTGGATTGTTCTCCCTGTCACCAAAAAGAATGCCCGCGAAATCATGAGTGTATGGTAATGATAAAACCGGAAACAGTCTTTGACGGAAGTAAAAGACTGTTGGAAAAGGTTAAGTAAAAGATGAAATCTTCCCATTATGGTAAAAGATGGTCAATTTTGAAAAAGAAAGGTGCTGACGCGGATGATCTGCGACTGCTGGCCCGCCAAATTGCCTATTCTTTTATGGATTATTACCTGCAGGATTGCCGTTATGTCGAGGAGTATATAGATTTACTGTGCGAGATGATGACCTTTTCTGATGATCCGGACCTTACTCATCATGCCGCCGCGGCTCTGTTCAGTATTATCGTGGAAAGTCTTTGTGACGATTTCGAAGAGTTGCAGACCATAACCTACAATAAGATCATGGCCCAGGTAATAACCTTCTGCCGCCAGCTTCCAGGGGGGAAAGAGCTGGATCAGACGTTAAAAAAGTTTGGCATCCATGCGGCTGACGATCTTCTTGCGCGAATAAACAGGGTAAGAGCCAATCATAACTCCTTATCCAGCCACAAGCAGGTGCAAAAGATTCTCTTGTTATCCCGGGTTACCATTGGTGCTGATATTGCGGTAACCAGCGTGATTTTTCAGCGTCTCAGCAAAATTTTTCCGGAAGCTGAATTTGTGCTTATCGGTGGTAGCAAGCTGGAAGAGCTGTACGGGGGAAACCCTCGCATTACGTTCAGGAAGCTTGCCTATTCCAGGAAAGGGGGGCTGTTGGAACGCCTGTCAAGCTGGTACTCTGCCTTGGAGGTTATCAAACAGGAAGTTGCTTCTTGTGGAGAAAATGAGGCTATCCTGATAGATCCGGACTCGCGTATTTCTCAGTTGGGAATTTTACCGCTGGTGTCCTTGGATCGCTACTATTTTTTCGACAGTCGTTCCGGTAATTCGCTAAATTACAATGTGTCCATGCCGGAGCTGGCCAATTCGTGGTTGGACACTCTTCTTGATAAAAAGGATTTTTGCTACCCTAACGTCTGGCTTCCTGTGCCTTTCCAGGAGATTGCAACCAGGTATTGTGACCTTTTAAGACGAAAAGGAGCACAAAGAATTATTGTGGTAAATTTTGGTGTTGGGGGCAACCCGCGAAAAAGAGTCGGCCGGCGTTTTGAGGAGAGCCTACTTCTCACTCTCCTGCGGGAGCCGAATACGGTTATCCTTCTGGATAAAGGGTTTGGTAAACAGGAGCTGGATGAAGTGAATTCCATGCTTGATGTTATTGAAAAACATGGTTATTTAACTATTCAGACAATATTTGGTGACGAAGAAACTGATGGACTGGCGTGGGGAGTTATAGGTCTCCAGAGCAGGATTGGAGAAATAGGGGCTTTGATTGCCAACAGTGATGAATTTATAGGTTATGATTCCGCCTGCCAGCACATCAGTGTGGCCCTCGAAATACCGTGTATAACCATATTTGCTGGTTCCAATAATATGCGTTTTATCCGTCGGTGGAGTGCCTATGGACGCCAAAGCAGCCATATCGTTCATGTGGATAGCCTCACCGATACAGCCGCAATAGATATCGAAGACATCATTGTCCGTATTATGCATCATCGAAAAGGTTTTGATGGATGAACCGGATAGTTGAAAGTATATCCCATCTCCGGATGTTGGTTCGAAAACGGGAGTAATTTGATTATGGATTGTCTATGAAGATACTTTTTATTTACCCCAATGCCCATTCGCAGGTTGGGTTCAACTATGGTGTTGCCCATCTGTCCGCGGTGCTCAAACAGGCCGGTCATACGGTGGAACTTTGGCAGTTATGTGAAGATATAGAGCCGCTGCCGTCTCAAGAGCAATTTAGTGATCGGCTTAAACAAATAGCTCCAGACGTCATAGGTTTTTCGGTGGTTACCAATCAATGGGCTTATGCCAGGAAACTGGCTGAGTGGGCCCGCCAGGCAACACCAGCTCTCCTGGTATGTGGTGGCATTCATGCCATGGCCGCGCCGGAACAGATTTTAGCAACGGGTATCTTTGATTATATTATGCGTGGAGAGTCTGAAGAAGCGTTTTTAGATTTTGTTGAGACGCTATCTCGGGGAGAAGATGTTTCCAGTCTCAGAAACATCGGGTACGGGAAAGGTGATGTCGTACAGATAAACCCTGTTCGTCCGTTGCCGGAGCTTACCAGCCTGCCTTTTAAGGATTATGATATTTTTGATTTTCAGAAAATTATCGATGTGAAACATGGCTGGGTTGGTTTAATGGCCTCTCGTGGCTGTCCGTTTTCCTGTTCCTATTGTTTCAACCACCAGGTGGTGTCGCACTACAGAAAGGATCTCCATTGTAGTTTTAAAGCGTTGAACTATATCAGGTTTTTTGATGTCGAGCAGATTATTGATGAAATACAATACCTGCTGGAACGCTATCAGAATATTACCATGTTTATTTTTGACGATGATCTTTTTACTTTTTCTCGGGAATATATCAAAGATTTTTGCACAGCCTACAAAAAAGTATGTTCTCTGCCCTTTGTCGTCAATGCCCATGTAGGTTTTTTTGATGAGGAAAGAGCCCGTTATCTGGTGGAAGCTGGGTGTAAAATTGTCAAGCTTGGGGTTGAAAGCGGCAACGAAAAAATTCGCGCGACTATACTTCAACGCCATATGAAGAATGAGAAGATAATCAGTGCCATCCAGACTGCTGATAATCTCGGTCTTCATACATCTGTTTTCTTGATGATCGGGCTGCCTGATGAAGGTTATGAAGAGGTTATGGATACGATCAGATTAATGGCCAAGGCGAAGCCAGGCCGTTATCGCTGGTCATTTTTCTTTCCCTTTCCCGGTACTAAGGCCTATGAAATTAGTGCTCAAGGGAACTATATTAATTATGAAAAGATGTCCCACATGGAAAACTTTACGGCCGGCTCATGTCTTGATTTTGGCGCGGAACATAATCTTTTTCTGGAAAAAGTGGGGAAAGTGATGCCCTGGTTTGTCAACGCCTACTCTGACCTTCCGGTGGCTGCATCCTACGCCAGAAAAGTGGCAGAAATCCTTTCCCTGGATGCCCGGGCCTGGCAAGAGAGAAAAGGGAGCCTGTTGCAGGAAGATGAAACTATGTCTGCCGGTTTTGTGAAACAAGGTCTCAGTCATTACGCCATAAAATATAATCCCTTCATGGGAGTTATCTCCGATTATTTTACTAACGAAGTATAGCTTGAATCCACTATTGTGAAAAAAAAGAATCTGGCAGTTTTCCGACGCTTCCTGGCTTATTTACGTCCTTATAAGGGGAGGGTGTTTATTTCCGTGGTTGGTTCTTTGCTGGTTGCAGGATCGAATGTGGCCATCGCCAAGCTGATTCAGCCTCTGGTGGATAAAATTATTGCTGCCGGTGATGTCTCACTGATTAAATTCGTTCCGCTGGTTGTTATTGTCCTGGCGACCATCAAGGGCTTTGCCCGTTATGGACAGGAATATTTTATTAAGACCGCTGGTCAACTGGTGGTACAGGACCTTCGTAATGAAATTTATTCTCATTCACTTTCTTTGTCCATGGGGTATTTTTCCCGCCACTCATCCGGCCAGCTTTTATCGAAAATTATTAATGATATTGGCATGCTGCAGCGATCAGCAGCAGATGTTCTGGTCGGTGGGGTACGGGAAAGTTTTTCCCTGATTGGTCTGATTGTGCTGGCTTTCTATAATGATTGGAAATTGGCTTTGGTTGCCTCTTTGGTTTTGCCGGTGGCGATAGTTCCAGCAACGGTTATCGGCCGCAAAATTAAAAATAACACCCGTAGAGGGTTGCAGGCCATGGGTGGCCTCAGTGCTATTTTGCAGGAGAGCTATGCAGGTATAAAAGTTGTGAAATCTTTTGGCCGTGAAAAAGATGAGTCTTCCCGATTTTTTCACGAAAATCAGCGTTATTACCATTTTATCAGGAAGGTGCTCAAATATAATTCGGCCACGGCTCCCATTGTTGAATTATTAGGTTCGCTGGGGATGGCGGGTGTGGCCTGGTATGGTTTGCACCGGGTTTTTTCGGGGGCCATAACTCAGGGGGAGCTGTTTTCCTTCATCGCGGCGGTGGTGATGATGTATGGCCCGGTGAAAAGATTAAGCAAGGTAAGCAACCTGGTGCATACCTCAGTCGGGGCCGCGGAACGGGTCTTTGAAGTTATTGATGAAAAACCTGAAATTACCTTTCCCTCCGATCCGGTTTCTTTAGGACGTGCGCAGGGTGCCGTTGCTTTTCACCGGGTAACCTTTGCCTATGACAACCTGCCGGTATTAAAAGGTGTTTCCCTCACCATTTCACCTGGGGAGGTGGTTGCTCTGGTTGGACCCAGTGGCTCGGGAAAAACCACCATGGTTGGTTTGCTGAATCGTTTTTATGATCCACAGGAAGGAGTTATTACCATTGACGGGGTGGATATTCGTCGCCTTTCATTGGCAGATCTGACCGGTAATATTGCTTTGGTGGACCAGGAAACCTTTCTTTTCCATGATACGATCATGAATAATATCAGGTACGGACGGCAGGATGCCAGTGATGATGAAGTTGTCCTGGCGGCCCGGCAGGCCTGTGCCGATGAATTTATCGACCTTTTGCCCGAAAAATATGAAACCAGCATCGGTGATCGCGGGTTGCGCCTTTCCGGGGGGCAGCGACAAAGGATTTGTATTGCTCGGGCGATTTTGCGGGATGCTCCAATCCTGATTCTTGACGAGGCGACCAGCGCTCTCGATACTGAGAGTGAAGCGATGGTCCAAAAAGCCCTGGCTAATTTAATGGCCAACCGGACGACCTTTGTCATTGCTCATCGGCTGTCAACCGTGCGCTATGCGGATACTATTGTGGTCCTTGAAGGCGGTGAAATCCGCGATGTGGGAAACCATGAGGATCTTCTTACTAAAGATGGGCTCTATAAAAAACTGTATGAGATGCAGTTTGAAGATGGGCAATGAAAAAGAAAAAGGTTACTGACTGACTGTTCTTAAACCTGCTGCCTTCTCTGGCCTCATTGATTATCTATGGATTGGTCCGTCTGACCAGGTTTGAGTATATCGGCATGGAGTATTGGCGTGAATGCCGGCAAAAGGATGGAAGGTGAGAGTTGGCGGTTTTGTTGCCTTGGTGAAATGGGGAACGGGTGGTGATGTGAATACCATCGACATGAAGGATCCCGTCGTAGGATTTGTCTTCAGTAACAAAGGACTGATGTGAGCTGGTAAAGCAACTGATTCATAAGCAGTAGACTGTCCTTGTAATAATTGAATTTATTAGATATTTTTTTTAATGGTCCGCATTTCCTTCTCGGCTGCGTCCGGCCTGATTCAGTTCCACTCAAACCTACTTCCCCTTTTCCTCAATCAAAATCTCACCTTGCTCAATAATCTGGACAGTACGCTTCCTCGGCAAAGCCTTTATCAGCATCTTTTTTTTCTCACCCGGTGCCAGTTTAATTTCAAAGGTATCGTTTTCAAGAAAGTGATATTCAGGCAGATTGTCGGCATGCACGGTAAGTGTCCATGACCCGGGCCTTACATCATCAAACCTGAAACGTCCTTTTCTATCGGTAAGCACGCGCCATGTCTCCAATTTGCTCTTAAACTCCAAAAGAACATTCGCCAGGCCGCGGACTTCAACTATCTCCTCTTTGTCGTCCTCCTGGATCGGTTTCTTTACAGCTTTGTCAATGGCGAATCCCTTTTGCAGTCCATCTTCTTTTACAATTTTACAGACCATAATCTTACCTGTAAAATCGGCACTTTTTGTTATTTCTATTTTAACTGATTCCTCCCTGCCTCCTTCAATATCCACTTCCAGAGGGGTCTTCTGCGCCGGAATCCGATCAAGGCCGATGCTTGCGGTATCGACATTTAGGTAGAAAGTCCCCGGTTTCAGTGCGGGGAAGGTAAATTCACCGTTGCTATTTGTTACCGCGGTAGCGCCATTCAAGCGGAGGATGGCGTTTGGAATCGGTTGGCCAGCCTCCTGGTCCTGGACATATCCCTCAAGCATGCCGACACTCTTTTTCCGCCCCGCAGGCAGGCCGAATGGAATCGTAAATTCGACAATAAGTGCGGTTTCATCCTCTTGATCAGAATTTTTGCCATATAAGGTATGACGGCCGTGAGCAATAATCTGGGCCTTATTGGAGACTTGATAACTCAATCCCAGGTCAAATAGGTGCCGATCTCCGGAATCGGTTCCTATACTATCATATCTATCAAGTTTGAGATTGACACTGGCCTTTTTCCCTATCTTGAAAGCACCGGTCAGGCCGGTATTTATGGTATCCCTGCCTTCGTCCTCGGAATCCCTGTAAGTGCTGTAACGCATATAACCGCCGTAGCTCTGATTATGAGTCGGCATAAAATAACAAGAGCCCTCATAGATTCCCACATCAGAGGTCTGGTCCTTCAGCCTGTCTTTTGTCTTTCCTCGCTCGGTAGAAACATTAAAAAATAGTTTTTTGAAGCTTTGTCCTAACCGGATCCTGTGGGTCAGTTCCCTGTCGTCAAAGTCAGGCTCAGCCAAACGGTCTTCACGGGTACGAAACTGCGATTCAAGAGAAAGGGTTGTTCCTGTCTTAAATGTGTAGTTCAGACCTATCTGAGCATACCTGTTTAAGGCGGCCGATCCAAGTGAGGGATCTAAATCAAGATTGTTTTTTTCCTGTCGGAGGGTGGCATTCAGGGTGAAGTGCTTTCTTATGGGAAAGAAGAAATTGCCCGAGATATACTCCATGTCCTGGTAGTAACCCGGAAAATCGGGTTCTGCGTAGATGTATTCCAAACGGTAAGATCCGCTCCACTCCGGGAACCCGTAAAGATTGAGCCAGTAGGCGTTGTCATGTTTGTTGTCATCTTTCCCGTATGCCGCTTCAAATTCAATGTTCGTGTTTTCAAAAGGTTCAAGTTTCCCTTGCAGGCTTGCAACTTGAGCGTCTTCGAGAGCGCCTTTTTTATTAAACAGATTCAGACCAATCCGGTACCGGTCGCTAAACAGATATTCCAGTTGCAAGGCGGTCTCTTTCTCTTCCGGAACAAGCCACCTTGTTTTCATATGATAGCCCCTTAATCTGAAACCGCCTAAGTGCAGCCCAACCTCGGCCCCCCTGCCATCCAGACTCTGCTCGGTGAGGTGTGAAAGAGAGTAATAAAAGGTGTTGCCAAGATATGATAAAAACTCAATAAAAACATTGACTTAATGCAGAAAAGCCTCTATGATGACTGGT
>CAYZIS010000042.1:0-21352 GCA_964478545.1 uncultured Thermodesulfobacteriota bacterium | reverse complement strand
GCATTAAGTCAATGTTTTTATTGAGTTTTTACCATATCTTGGCAACACCTTTTATTGGAGATAACCTCATTATAAATTGAATTGTCTGGACTGATATGGATGTTATTATAACCAATCTCCTTTGCTTCCTAAATCCTTTCAGCCTGCACCAAAACTGCTTGCAAAAGATGAAAAATGCATTATGAAATCGTTCACCAGGAAATGGCAATTTGCGGATGAACACTATTTTTTTCTCTGCCAGCCATCTTCTCCGGTGAGGGGAACGAAGGAACAGAGGAATAGTTCACTGGTTTCCAGTTTGTTATCCACTTTTTTGATTACGGTAAGCATCTGGTAGCCGAGAGGACCTACAGGGATTACCAACCGGCCGTTATCAGCCAGCTGTTCGGTCAAGGCTTTGGGTGTATGAGGTGCCCCGGCGGTTACGATGATGGCATCGTAAAGGGCTTTGGGTGGATATCCAAGACTTCCATCACCAACAATGATATGGATGTTATTATAACCAATCTCCTTTAGTATTTTTGCCGCGTTTTCTGCCAGATTCTGATAAATTTCCATGGAAACCACTTCGTCAGCCAGTTCTGCCAGCACTGCTGTCTGGTAACCGGAGCCGGTCCCGATTTCCAGCACTTTTTTGCCGGGTCTGATAAGGTCCAACTGCTCAGTCATGGCCGCAACCATGTATGGCTGGGAAATAGTCTGGCCTTTGCCGATCGGCAGGGGGTGGTCACAGTAGGCATCGCCGCGCATTTCGAGAGGGACAAAGCGGTGTCGCTCAACCTTTCCCATGGCTTTCAGGACCCATGGGTCAGAAATTCCCCTGGGGATGAGCTGTTTTTTTACCATTTCTTCCCGTAGTTCTTTGTAGTCCATTTTTTTCTCCTATAGTTCCGGGGACAGTATACGTAACTATCCGGTTCATCTATCCGTAAGTATAATAGAATTTACTGTCGCGTCAATTTCAATTCAGGGGGGACAGAATAGATAACTATCAGATAATTCAATATACTGTCCCCGGAATTCCACTGTCTTGCTTTTTATTCCGAATGGTGATAATTTTTTAACGTCATAATTTTTATATATATTCAGTTTTCATCTAACGATTTTTCCGGTGATTTTTATGAGTGATAACTCCCTGCAACAGTGGGATTATCCGCTATTGCAGAAGGCCCTCGACAGTATTGCAGATTCCATCTATATTATCAATAGACGCTACCAGATAGTCTGCCTGAACCAGGCTGCCAGTCGTCGGGTTGATAAGGAGAACTCAGCAATTATCGGGAACCAGTGCCATCGGATGATTTTTGACCAGGCGGTGTCATGCCCTTTTTGCCGGTTGGATATGGTATTTGCGGCTGGTGAAAGTGAAAAAACAAATTTTAGTCTTTTGGATACCGATGGTCGAAATCATGTTTTTGAGCTTTCTTTTTATCCCATTTTGAAACCGGGATGTCAGTTTGAAGTCTGCATGGTTATGTTTCGGGATATTACGGAAAATGTTGGATTGTTTTCTGAAATTTCACGTCTGAAGGGATTGGCAGCCATGGGTGAATATGCGGCTGAGCTTACTCATGAAATTCGTAATCCGCTTAATTCCATCGAGATTCAGATGATGTTATTGAAAAGGGTGATGCAGGGTCTGCCAGAGGATGCTCAGCATGAAGTCAATGGAATTATAGACGTTGTCAGATTAGAGAATCAGCGCTTGAATCTGCTGGCCAGTGATTTTCTGCTGATGAAAAAATCCCGGGAACTTTCACTGACGATAGTGGATATTAATGTACTACTGTCAGAAGTTGTCAGCCTGCTGAAGCTGGAAGCGGACCGTGAGGAGGTATCCGTTGAGCTGTTATTTTCGATGCCGCATAATCTGGTGCGAGGGGACCGGGACAAACTGAAACAGGCATTTGTCAACCTGGTAAAAAATGGTATTGAGGCATTGGTGGGGCAAGGAAATGGCAGGATTGATATTATGGTCGCCAGGGACAAGAACCACATAATTATCGATTTTATTGATACTGGTCCGGGTATACCTTATGCGGAACAATTGAAAATATTTAATTTGTTTTATACTACGAAATCCACCGGTACAGGTATTGGACTGCACCTGTGTCGGGATATTGTCGAAGCCCATGGTGGAGAGATCTCTTTTGTAAGTGATGAAAACGGAACAACATTCAAGATTAAGCTTCCTCAGACGGAGTTATCAGAAGATGGATAAACCGCGAATTCTGGTTGTGGATGATGAATCCCGGGCAGTGGCTGGCCTGGTTTCCCTGCTTCAGCATGATGGTTACTCGGCAGAAGGACTCAGTAACCCCCAAAAAGCGCTTGAACGACTGCAAAGCGGTGGAATTGATGTCCTGCTTTCGGATTTGAAGATGCCTGGAATGAGTGGACTGGAATTATTGCAGCAGGCAAAAAACATGATACCTTCTCTCAATGTGGTCATGATCACTGGCCAGGGAAGCGTTGATGATGCCGTTATGGCCATGAAACAGGGAGCTGAAGATTACCTGACTAAACCGGTTAATATTGATGAACTGGAGATAATCCTGGAACGTATCAGGGATAAAATTTCCCTGCTTCACCAGAATCAGGCCTGGCGGGCTTCGTGGCAAAAACAATTCAGCCGGGAAGGTTTTATTGGCCGGACCCCACAGATGGAGCGGCTTTTCCATACCATTCAGGAAGTGGCGGCGACTTCTGCCACTGTTCTTATTGAAGGAGCAACCGGGACTGGAAAGGAACTGGTTGCCAATTCACTGCATGCATTAAGCCTGAGGGCTGATAAGCCGTTAGTCGCGGTTAACTGTGCGGCTCTTACTGAAGGCCTGTTGGAAAGTGAATTATTTGGCCATGTACGCGGGGCCTTTACCGGGGCGATAAGGGATAAGCGGGGGAAGTTCGCCCTTGCCGATGGTGGAACACTTTTTCTCGATGAGATTGGGGAGATGCCGTTTGCGATTCAGGCAAAGTTGTTACGGGTTCTGGTATCGGGAGAGTATCAGCGGGTTGGAGGTGAACAAACCCATTATGCAGATGTCCGGATTATCGCGGCCACCAATAAAAAACTGCGGCAGGAGGTTGAACAGGGTCGATTCCGGGAAGACCTTTACTATCGACTGAATGTGGTGCTTATTTCTCTGCCTTTACTTCGCGAACGAGTTGAGGATATCCCTTTACTGGTAAAATACTTTATTGACCAGGCAGCGTCCAGGGATCAGCAATTGCCTCTTTATCCTGATGCTGAAATTTATCGGCTGCTGCAGAATTATTCCTGGCCGGGTAATGTCAGGGAGTTGGAAAATGTTATTGAGCGGGCTTTGATCTATTCCAAAGGACGTGCCATTCAAGCAACCGAATTGGAACTGCCATCTCAGGATGCAACCCCATTGACGATGAAAGATCGTTTATCCTCCAGCGATGGCTATGAAGGGATAACTCTAAAGGAAATGGAAAAAAGAATGATCCTCAGTGCTTTGGAAAGAACAAAGAATAAACGCCAGGCAGCCAGGGAACTGGGTGTCAGCGTCCGTAAAATTGAATATAGGTTGAAAGAATGGGGGATAAATAAATAACCCTAAAGTTTTTGGACCACTGGGCGAATAACGAAGCAGTGTGGAGAGAAGTAGTAGTTTTTGAGTAAACACTAACCAATACTATGGAGTTGCCTTGCCATGGTGGACTTTATCATCCCGTCAATTATGCCAAATCCCCCGGTTTCTTTTGGGAAAAGTCAAACAAACAAGAGTATACTACGGGGTAAAATCCTGGCTACCCGCAAGGGACGACGACGTCAACGTCGCTATTCAATCAGCAGATATGGCGGTGATGAGCGGCGTCGCTTCAGGGAGAAACGGCACAATGTGTCTGCGGCAATCGATCAACAAACTATTCGAATTGTCACTTTGCAGGTTGCTACGGCTCAGGATCTTGATAATCTGATTGGCAAAGATGTGATTCTCAGGGTTATGGGTTAGGGGCATAATCAGCAAGAAAAATTTTCAACTTAGCCATTGTTTGAGGGCTGACTACGTGTTCAATGCGGCAGGCGTCCAGCTCCGCAATTTCCATGTCCACCAATAGTACCCGGGTTAAAAACTCATAGAGAATCTGATGTCGACTGATGATTTCCCCCGCAATTTTACGACCTTTTTCCGTTAAAGTAACGAAACTATACCGTTCATAATTTACCAATCCTTTTTCGGCCAGATTTCTCACCGCGCCGGTCACGCTGGGCATTTTTACCTTTAACTGGCGGGCAATATCACGAACTCTGGCCACTTTCTGCTCTTCCTGCAAGGTCATGATTGCTTTCAGGTAGTCTTCCATATTGGAAGTTAAATTATGGGTGGTCATTTCCCCCTCCGATTTCCCTGTCTATCCGTCATCCTCATCGATGTTATATTCATCTAACATTGTTAGATTTTTTCTAGTCAATCCTTAAGGGTTTGTCAATGTTTTTTCCTTTTTGTTCTCAAGAGAGTCATGTGCGGCGGCTTTACTAGGCATATATTGCCCTTTTTGGTCCTTACAGCGGAAAAATAAACCTGTCCCTGCTCAGCTGCTTATCCAGCGGTGTCTTCTAAAAGTTCTGTAAAATCAAATAATTAAAAACATTAAAAACTATTTTGATCTTGGTACGCAAGTTGCAATTATCAATTCCAACAACTTATTTACTTCGTAATAAGGGTTTACGCAAAAAGGTCAAAAAATGAATGCAACCATGAAGGAATTTTTAACTAAGCTTCATATTTCTCATGCTCTTCATGGTAGTAACATCTTTAATTTATCTTTTTTGCTTCCGACTACGCCGGTTTAGGTTGTTCTTGGTGAAATTATTACATGCTGATCATGTATGCCGGTAAAATGGGGCTAATTGGAATCATGAATGATGACATATTGAATGGGAAATAATAATGAATCATGGAATTTATACCGCGTTGAGTGGTTCGTTGGCTAATGAGCGCCGTTTGGATATTATGACAAATAATCTGGCTAATCTCAATACGACCGGGTTTAAGCGGGAGATGCCGGTTTTCAGTTCAGTCCTGGCGCAACAAAGTGGTAAATCCCAGGAATCCGGGTTGCTTCAGGGTCCGGTGGAATATGTTAACGCTGCTTTTAATCAGGATAATCAGGTGGATTTCAAGCCCGGTGCCTTGCAGCCCACCGGCAATAAACTTGACCTGGCTATTGAGGGGGATGCCTTTTTTGTTGTCCGCAGTTCCCGGGATGGGAATGATTATTATACCCGTGCCGGCGGTTTTGGGCTGAATAGCAGCAAAGAAATGATTTCTGCCGATGGCAACGTTTTGCTGAATACAGACGGTGTTGGCCAGCCTTTGGTTATTGATGGTGCTGATATTAAAATAAATGAGCAGGGCGTCGTTGTTGTTGATGGGTCACCGGTAGGAACAATTCGTCTGGTTCGCTTTGCCGATCGCCAGTCATTGCGTAAAGTCGGGGCGAGTAATTTCCAGGCTTCCGGTACTCCGCAAAAAGTTGACGATGTTATCCTGCGTCAAGGGGTGAAGGAAATATCCAATGTTGATCCACTTTCTTCGATGGTGGGCTTAATTGAAATTTCCCGGCAATATGAATTGCAGCAGAAAATAATAACCAGCCTGGGGGATGTAAACCACCTGGCGGCCAGCGAAATTGCCGCCCTATAAACCATACGTGGATAATCTGATAATAAGACTATGGGAATCATAAAGATAACTGTTATTTGAGAGAGGTTGAACAATGATCAGAGGTTTGTGGACAGCTTCCACCGGCATGCAGGCCCAGCAGTTAAATATTGATGTAATAGCCAATAACCTGGCCAATGTGAATACCAGTGGTTTTAAGAAGAGTCGTCCTGACTTTCAGGATCTCATGTATCAGACTATCATTCAGGCTGGTACCACTTCGGGGGTGGGCAACGAGATTCCTACAGGGATACAGGTAGGTTTGGGTACCCGGCCGGTGGCGGTGCAGAAGATTTTTACCCAGGGAAATTATCAGGAAACCAGCAATGATCTTGATATTGCCATCGAGGGAGATGGTTTTTTCCAGGTTCTGCAACCGGATGGCACCACATCTTATACCCGGGCCGGGGCCTTTAAACTGGACAGCACCGGGGCCATGGTTACTTCTGATGGTTATCCATTGCAGCCAGCGATTACTATTCCGACTGATACAACAGCTATCACTATTACCGATGATGGCACTGTTTCAGTCCTGCAAGCAGGTGAGACGGCTTCCACCCAGGTGGGCACCATTGAACTGGCCAGCTTTTCCAACCCGGCAGGGCTTAAGGCCATCGGGAAGAATCTTTTTTTGGAAACCGATGCATCGGGAGCCGTGGTTTTGGGAACTGCGGGTACTGATGGTCTGGGAACCATCACCCAGGGATTTCTGGAAATGTCCAATGTCAGTGTGGTTGAAGAAATGGTGAATATGATTGTTGGTCAGCGAGCCTATGAAATTAATTCCAAAGCCATTCAAACAGCTGATGAAATGCTGCAGACCGCGAATAATATCAAAAGGTAAACTCTCAAGAATACTTTGATTTTTGAACAATCACGGAATAACTGGACGGAATGGAGAATTTATTTTCCATGTATAACAAGAAACAGCATTGGATCATTATACCAGCCCTTCTCCTTATGCTCTCCTTTCCGGGCATGGCTATAGCAACTCCATCACCGGTACCAGGTGGGGTTCAGTATCCGTGGCAGGATCAATTGATGCTGTTGCTTGATGATGCTGTTAGGGGGGCTCTGCCGAAGGTTCATGAATTAAAAGTTAATGAAGTGCGGAGCCTGTCAACCGTTGCTGCCAGAATTCCTGCCGGTGGGCATAATCCGTCTTTTTCTATCAAGGAGTTGGGGCATTGGAATCGTAAACAGGGTAAAATTTCGGTACAGATTATGATTTCCTCACCAGCCGGAAAATCCAGCAGTTGCTGGCTGAGTGTTTTTATCTCGGGTAAATGCAAAGTTATGGTGGCTAAACGGTCATTGGAACGGGGTAGTTCAGTTCAATGGCGTGATGTGACGGCTCAACTTCTTGACGCCCGCAAGGTCAATGATGATTGCCTGGTTGATTTCTCCCGGGGAGCTATTTTTGAGGCAGCCAGGAAAATTGTCGCCGGGCAGCCGCTTAAATCTGCCAGCCTTCGTCCTTATCGACTGGTAAAACGGGGAGAAATGGTAATCGTGGTTTTGCAGCGTGAAGGCATCCGGATTCTGACCAAAGGAACAGCCATGGCCAACGGCAGCAAAAATGAAGTTATCATGGTCAAAAATCCTGCATCACGGCGTCTTTACCAGGCTCAGATTATTGCTGCCGGTCAGGTCCGGGTGGTTTATTAGCACTCAGGTTAAGCGATTAGCAGTTAGCCATTAGCGTTTAGCCTCGTAAAATAAAGGTGTTTAGTCAAATATAGGCAACATCCAACGGGAAGAATTACAATAATATCATCCTGTAATCATTAAGCTAAGAGCTAACAGTTGATAGCTCGATTTAGGTAGTAATTATCCTTTTAAACGTAAGGTATATGATGATGACGAGGTTGAAGAACATGAAAACCAGATGCAAAGCCGGTTTGTGTTTATTGTTGATGAGTGTCCTTTGCTTGCCGGCATGTATGGGTAGTCGGCAGGCGATGCAGCCCCCGGCTCCGGTTATTTATCCCGACAAAAATGAACCTCCGGTGGTCGTTCTACCAACATATCATAATGGTTCCATCTGTCAGTTGGATGGTCATGGTCAAACTTCAGCCCTTTTTTATGATTCCCGTCGAGCCCGTAATGTTGGTGATATTGTTTTTGTTTTTATTGCTGAAAGTTTTAAAGGGACCGGTAAAGCTTCGACCCAGAGTGATGGTTCCAATAGCAGTTCTTATGCCATTCCAGCCTTGTTGGGTCATAAAAATGTCTTTGATATTTTTGGTGCTGATGCGGATATGAGTAAATTAATTGAAACCGAAAGGACTACCAAAACCAAGGGTGATGGTGCCACCTCCCGCAGTAACACCCTTTCGGCCCGGGTGGCGGCCCGGGTGGTTGAAGTTCTGCCGAATAATAACTATCGTATTCGGGGGAGTCATTACACTAAAGTCAATGGTGAAGATCATTTTGTGACCCTCAGCGGTATTATCCGAGCCAGCGATATATCGGCCAGCAATACTATTTCTTCAGTTCTGATTGCTGATGCCAATGTTAATTATGGTGGTTATGGTGACTTGGGGTCAAAACAACGGATAGGCTGGGCTACCAGAATTCTGGATGTTGTCTGGCCATTCTGACAGTTGGGTGTAGGATAATAAAAATGAAAAAAATATCACTTATATTGTTGTTGTTTATGGTCACAATGTTGGGTAATGCCGCGGTGGGATATCCGGTACGGCTTAAAGATATTGCGACGATTCAGGGGGTGCGCAGTAACCAGTTGATTGGTTATGGCCTGGTGGCCGGTCTTGACGGTACCGGTGATGATACCAAGAAAGCAGAATTTGCCAGTGAAGGCATGGCAAATCTCCTTGAAAAACTGGGAATACCGGTGGATGTTGCCAGCATTGATCTGGATAATGTTGCCGCGGTTATGGTGACGGCTGATCTGCCGCCTTTTGCCCGTAATGGTGCCCATATTGATGTCTTGATATCGTCCATCGGTGATGCTGAAAGTCTGCGGGGTGGAACCTTGTTGATGACCCCGTTGAGAGGACCGGATGGTAATATGTATGCCATGGCCCAGGGAGCTGTTTCCGTCGGCGGGTTCAGCCTTGGGGGTGGAGGTGGAAAACAAGTGAAAAACCATCCGACTGTTGGCAGGATTGCTAACGGTGCCTTGGTGGAACGTGAGCCTCCTTCACAGATTTTCAACCATGGAAAAATTGTTCTTTCCCTGAATAAACCCGATTTCATGACCGTTTCCAGGGTCAGTAAAGCGATTAATGACGCTTTCAGGGCCAAACTGGCTGTTCCCCTGGATGCTTCCACCATAGAGATGGATCCTCCGAGTCACGATAAAGGTATGTTAATCCCATTTCTGGCTACCCTGGAAAATCTGCAGGTTGTTCCGGACTCCCGGGCCAAAGTTGTTTTTGATGAGCGCACTGGGACGGTGGTTATGGGTCGTGATGTGATGATTGATACCGTTGCCATTGCCCATGGCAATTTAAGTATTCAGATCAGTGAAACACCTCAAGTTTCACAGCCCGGTCCTTTTGCCAGTGGAGAAACGGTGGTGACGCCGGAAACCACCATTAAAGTTGAAGAAGAAAAATCCAACCTGATGGTTTTGCCCAAAACCGTACAGATTGATGAACTGGTTCGGGCATTGAATGCTGTTGGGGTAACTCCCCGCGATTTGATGGCCATTCTCCAGGCCATTAATGTGGCCGGGGCACTACATGCTGATCTGGAAATCATGTAGGCTGTCTTGAAAAATGGCCTTTTTGTTCGATTACCGCGTTAGGCTCAAATTATAATCCTCAAAATATGAAATATATTCCTGCGGTTATAATTTTCGCCTGCCTTGTACTCAAACAAAAATTCTAATTTTTTAAGACAGCTTGTGGTTAGTTTCTGTGCAGAAACCGGAAAAACTCCGGTCGTGTAGAGGGTGAGTTGGCCCCTGATTTTGGGCTATAAAAAATAAATGGCATGTGTTTTGCGTTGGACTCCTGTATCAGGAGGAAAAAAATGCCGTATAATCCCATCAACTTTCTTTCGAGCAGTTCGGTACTGGCCGAGTCTTGGAAAGCGACAAAAACACTCAAGAAAACCGGTGATTTTGCCGATAATCCAAGCATGGAAAAAAAGCAAAACCCAAGTTTGCGTAAAGCATGCCGGCAGTTGGAATCCTTGTTTCTTTCCCAGCTCCTGAAGGAGATGAGAAAAACAGTTCCCCAAGGTGGGGCGATTCCTGAGAATAATGGGGCAAGCCTTTATCAATCGCTCTTTGATAATCACCTGGCCGAAATTTTGGCTAAGCAACAGGCAACCGGATTGGGGGATTATTTTTATCGGGAATTGCTTGACACGGAGGGCAAAATCTCCTAAAGTTTTTCTGATTTCTGCCGATGGTAAAACCAGTAAAACTTTTATTGAGGGGGTTCATGTTGAAGGTAGAAAATGTAGTGAATAAACTCCAGGGGTTGCTCAATCCCGACGCTGCAAAAGAGGTTCAGCCGTCCAAACAGCCGCAGAAGGCGGTGCCGCAGCGATCGGCTCAAATTGCCGGAACTACTGCGGATACGGTCAGCTTCTCTTCCCGTAGCAGGGATATTGCCCGAGTGGCTGAACAGGTGAAAGAAACTCCAGAGATTCGCCAGGATTTGGTAGACCGGATGAAATCCGTGGTTGATGCCGGGAACTATCGGGTTGACAATCAGGATCTGGCGACCAAAATGATTAAGGAAATGCTCATGGAATCATTATTGTAATAAAATGATTGAAAATTACAGTTGTTCCAGGCCATGGGTTTTTTGATCCATGGCCTTTTTTTTGCGGGAAGGAGAATTCGAAATGGAAACTTGCTTTGTACAGGCCATGAAAATGGTTGATCACAAGCTGGCTTTGCTTGGCTGTATTGTTCATGTTTATCAACAGATGGAAGTGACCATGCTTGAGATTAAGTCACAGCGGCTGTCAGAACTTATCTATGAAGGTGATAGGGTGATTGCTGAATTGAGCACGTTGCTGGATGAAGAGCATGCCTGGCTTGAAGACTTTAGCCGGGATAAAGCTCAGAGGTTTGTGACCCTGAAAGCCGTTGCCTTATACTTTAAAGCTCAGCAGCGGCAGCGATTGCTGGTTGGTTGTGCTAAAATTGATCACCTGGCGACCCGGGTTAATCAGTACAGCAGGACCCTTGCTGATGATTTGCAGGTTATGAACTTATTAAATAAGCGGTATAGTGATTTTTTTCAATAGGTCTGCCCGGTTAATCTTGGTTACCAGCAGAGTGGGGTGATGAACTCTTCCGAGGTGGTCTTTCGGGGCCATGCTTGTAATCATCAGGTATAATTATTTGCTGAATAGTTAAAGACTGTCTTGTAAGTGGAGCTTTTACCAAGCCATCAAAAAAAGATTTAAGCTGGTTCATATAATAGTCGAAGGAAAATAAAACTATGGCTGTCGGACTCAATAATACCCTGAATACTTCGCGTTTGTCACTCATGAGTCAACTGGCCAATATTGACATAATTGGCCATAATATAGCGAATGTTAATACTCCGGGATATTCCCGGCAGGTTGGTATTGTTCAGACAACGCCGCCCCTGGCCGATGCCCTGGGAATGAGGGGTACCGGGGTGACGACCACCCGGATTATGAACCTCTACGACCGTTTTGTCGGTATGCAGCTGAATATCGAAAACAGCAATAAGGGGATGTGGGATGCCCGCAGTAGCTCCTTGTCTGACCTGGAGCGGACCTTTAATGAAGCCAGTGATTACGGCCTGTTGCCGGTAATGAGTGAATTCTGGAATGCCTGGGAGGATTTGGCCAATAATCCCGAAGGTGTTGCCCAGCGGGTTTCAGTGGTTGAGAAAAGTAAAATACTGACCGCAACCTTGAATTCGATGAATGAGGATTTGCTGACCCAGGAACGTATTCTGGACCAGAGTATAGAAGCTGGAGTTGGACAATTCAATACTTTGACCGCCCAGGTGGCGGATCTTAATCAGACTATTTCAGAAAATGAAATGCTTGGCAATGATGCCAATGACTTGCGGGATCGGCGAAACAACCTCCTGACCCAGATTTCAGAGATGATTGATATTAATTATTTTGAGAATGACAACTCTCAGGTTACCGTCCTCAGTGCCAATGGCAAATCATTGGTGCAGGGTAATGATTCCTACGCTTTACGGGTTGATTTTGATCCCCTCAGCGGGGATCCTCAGATTGTCTGGCATAATGATTCCTACCCCATGAATGAAACCATACAAAGTGGCAAACTTCGTGGTTGGCTGGACGGCTGGAATGATCTGAAAGGGGCTCATAATGATTTGAAAGAGTTGACCTCCGCCTTGATTTTTCATGTCAATAAGCAACATGTTCAAGGCTATGATTTGGCGGGAGAGTCAGGGGGCTTGTTCTTTGAACATGCCATTATGACGAGTGAAGGTATGGGAAATCAGGGAGATGGGATCCTGATGTTTGATACCGCCAACGGAATTGACTGGGAAAATCTGCAGAATTACGATGATTTCGAGATCCGGTTCGATGAAGATTATCTCGGAGTTGGTGATGAATTTACGATTATCAACACGAGCACCGGCGAGGTTGTTAATCCCACTGATATTGCTGTTGATATTTCGGTCGCCGGTGAAATTTCCATTGACTTTAATGGCAGCGACGCTCTTCATCCTGGCTACCATGTCAAAATAGATTATACGGGGGCGGGGGGTGTGTCGCCTCGATCCGGTGATACCTTCAGTCTTTCCTTTTGTGATAATGCCGCCCGGACGGTGGGGGTTGATGATGAGCTGTCAGATCCGGTAAAAGTTGCGGCTTCCGATAATCCGCTGGAAGTTCCGGGCAACAATGGGGCCGCCCTCAAAATTTCCCAGTTGCAAAATGCCTTGACCATGTCTTCCAACAGCAGCAGTTTTAATGAATTTTACAGTTCAGTGGTCGGTAAACTGGGCTCACTGGCCCAGATGGCAAAAAATAACGGCGAACATTCAGCCCTGGTGGCGGAACAGCTGCAGCTGAAGCAAGAGTCAATGTCCGGCGTCTCCATTGATGAGGAAATGACCAATCTCATTCGTTTTCAGCAGGCCTATTCAGCCTCGGCCAGAATTATTTCCAAGGTGGATGAGCTGCTGGATATCATTATCCAGATGGTTTGATCGTAAGGAGTACTACTCATGCGCACAACTAATACGATGATGTTTCACAGCGTTCAGTCGCGGATTGCCCGGGTGGAGGAGATGCGGGCTAAATTTCTGGCCCAGATATCCAGCGGTAACCGGATATCCACCCCTTCTGATGATCCGGTCGGGATTTCCAAAGTGATGAATTATGGTGCTGAAGAAGTGCGTATCAGCCAGTTTGGCCGCAATATGACTGAGGGGTATTCCTGGTTGACCGCCACCGATCACGCCATAAATGAAACGGTTGATGTCTTCATGCGGGCCAATACCCTGCTGCTGGCAGCCGCCAATGATACGTTGAGTGAGGATAATCTGAAGGCCCAGGCGGGTGAACTGGAAAAAATGCTGGAAAGCCTGGTTTCCCTGGCTAATACCAATAATGCCGGTTCCTATATCTTTGCCGGCCATCAGACCAGGACCTCACCTTATAATCTGATGGATGGCAGTCTCGGGGCGGTTTTTGCTGGCGATAGTGGTGAACGGGAAATTGAAATTGGAATAAATCAGACGCTGGCGATCAATACTGTCGGTGGAGGTTATTCCCTGGATGGACGGGCGGTCAGCGGATTTTTCAACTCCGGCCAGGTTAGCGATGCGGATGGCCGAGATGCTTTCCAGTTGTTGTCCCAGACCATAGCCGAATTGTGGTCGGCGACCACCAGGGATTATCGTACATCCAGCAAGGTTGATCTGGGGGTGACGGCAGAGCTTGCTTCCGGTGATTTGTCAATAAAGATAATGGCGGTAGATGGATCCGGGGAAAAAGCCGTAGATATCAATCCGTTGCATACGGGCGGGGTTTTCAATACCGAAATGGCGGCCAATAATGCCTGGAGTATCAATGATCGCCTGGCCCAGGCAGTGGACAATGAAGAATTAACTGAAGATGAGCTGGTTGTTGCGTCTTTGCATACCCAGGTTCCCGGGGCTGGACTTGGGGATCCCGGAGCTGCGGTAACCCTGGCCGCTGGTGATTTGAGCATTAATGGCACAGCTATTGGTCCAATCGTATTACAGCAGGTTGGCAGCGATGAACAAACAGCCCTGGTAAATGTGCGTGAAGTTGCCAGCCGGATTAATGAGAAGAGTGGCGAAACCGGGGTCTGGGCAACCTATGAAGACCCCGGCACAGGCTACCAGCTGGTTTTGAAAAACATGGAAAATGGTTCTCATGGAATTTCCGCGCCCATCACCGTTGAGGCCTCCGACACCGCGTCATCATTGACTGGACTGGGAATAAATTTGGCTGTCGGTTCTGAAACAACGGTCTATCATGCCGGTGCATATGATGCCGGTTTTCCCGTTGCCTATGATTCTATTAATGCAGCCCTGCCCGGAGCTGAAGATCATACGGTGTATAACAGTAATAACGGCACTATCACATTTTCCTCTGCGGCTGAATTCGGCCTGCAGGAAGATATCAGTGGCGTACTCTCATCAGCCCTGGGACTTGAAGCTAATGATGGTGTAGATACTCACCAGGCGTCAACCGTTAACAGTGGCAGACTGGTGGAAGTACAGCGGTATCTGGCTTATTTTGAGGGGCAGCTGGCCACCGTGGGTGCCCGGATGAATCATGTTGATCGTTCCGTTAATACCTATGAACAGCGGACTATCGATCTTAAATCGTTTATTGCTGATATCAAGGAAGTTGATATTACCGAAGCGATTATGAATTACAACTCGGCCCAGAATGCCTATGAGGCGACCCTTGCGGCTTCGGCCAAGATTTTTTCCACCACGATTCTTGATTATCTTACATAGTCTCCAAGGAGGATTCATTGCAGTATGCTACCAGTCGTTTTGGCGAAATAGAAGTCAGTGAAGAACAAGTGATTAGGATTGAGGGCGGTTTGTTTGGCTTTACAAATCTGAGCAAGTATATTATCATTCACCAGCGCGGTCAGGGGGCATTTGTCTGGTTGCAGTCTCTGGAGCGTCCGGAACTGGCTTTTCCGCTGATTGATCCTCATTTGGTATATCCCGATTATTTGCTGGAGATTTCCCGGGAAGAAGCTGATGGAATTGGTATTGTAGATGAAGATGATGTGAAAATTTTTGTTTTAGTAGCCATGCAGACTGGAAACAAAAAATTACAGCTTAATATGCAGGGTCCGTTGATAATCAACCAGAAAAACAGTCTGGCGATGCAATTTGTTGATCATCACTGTCTGTATTCCGGTGAGGTTGGGCTTGAATCACCAAGTGAAAAACAGGTGAATGGCGGGTGAGTGGCAGTTGCTGTTTTAACGACTGACAGTTTTTCTTAAGGATATGGGCTTTGTTGGTATTAGCACGAAAAAACAATGAGTCTATTAATATCGGTGACGATATTGTCATAACCGTTCTATCCATTGAAGGTGGGACGGTTAAATTGGGTGTGAAGGCTCCTAAAGACGTTAAGTTGCTTCGGGGTGAGGTTTATGAGCGAATCACGAAGGCCAACCGGGAAGCTGCGGGTAGTGACTTTGACTTCTTTAGTAATTTGGCTTCAGATAACATAGTAGCAGCTCAAGTGGATCAGCCGGTTTCTGCCGCTGCTTCTGATCGACCGGTGGTGAGTGTAATCAGGAAGTGTAAAAAAAATCCGGGAAGCCGATGAGATTTTGATGATAACCAGTAATGATGGTTTCGCAAAAAGTCGCAAAATCGACAATAGCGCAGATAACTTTTTTCAAATAGCCACAAACGGAGCCAAACATGGGTATACAATGGGTTGATGAGCAACTTTTGAGGACAATGGCTGATCTGGTTCCTTGTGGGTTGCTTATTTTGTCGGATGATGGAGCCGTTGAATTGTGGAACCGCCAGTTGCAGCAAATGACCGGGCTGGATGAAGCTCAGGCAAAATCCCAACCATGGGCTGAAATTGCGGCAAAAATTCTTGCCGATGGTGGTGAACCATTGGAAAACCTGATTCAGGCTGAGCCCCCGGTGGTGTTTTCCGAGGTGCAGCATGTTGGCCGGCAGTGTGAAATGATTACCGCGGATGAAGATCTGATACCAGTGGATATTCTCTTTTTTCCGGTTTCTTCCTTTTCCGGCTCCGGGGGGAATGATGTTGGTTCATCACTGGTGGGGATCTTTTCCTGGTCGGGTGTGGACGATCTGGCTGATGGTGAGTTGCTCTCGGCCCGTGAGCAGGTGAGTGGCATTCCAAGTCAGTATGAACTCTCTTTCATGATGCCTCAACAGCTGGCTTTGCTGGCCCGCTATAATATCCCTTTTACCCTGTTATTTCTGGAACTGAAGGATTATCAGTTACTTATTGATTCCCTTGGCCTGGATGCCTGGAATTCAACCTTGCGGGCGATTTATGGAAGTTTGCAGTCAATTGTCAGACGGGCTGATTTTGTTGGTGGTTATGACCATTCTACTTTCTGGCTGACCTTGCCCAATGCCACTATTGATGGCAGTAAGCGGGTAGCTGAAAAAATGCTTCTCCATGTTTCACGGATTACGGTGGAGAATGCTGATATGACCCTGGTAGCGGTGGTTGGTGGTGCCATCGCCCGCAGTGGTGAAACACCGGACACCTTTTTTACCAGGGCCTATGGTGCCTTGCAGCAGGCTTGCCAGGATGCCAAAGGAATTTTCATTGACCAATAATTGTCTCGCATCCAGCGAAAAAAAATGATCCTCATTTGTGCAGCCATTCCTGGAGAGCTGAGGCCGCTGATTGATGATAATTTCAGTCAGCGGGACGAGAATTTCTTTCAGCATCGATCGAAACCGCTGCTGCTGGCGGCCCTGGGCATTGGCAGCTGCAGCTTTTTATTGGGTTTTGTCCGAATCCAGTCACAATTTTCCCTCAAACAGGCAGTCTTAACCGGAACCTGCGGTATTTATCCCGGGGTTACTGTTGATAATTCGCCTGCTCCCACCCTTTTCAGCCCTTCATCCGTGCGTCTGGCTGATGGTTTAGTAATACAGGGCCAAGGCTATTTCCCTGATGTCATGCAACAGGAGTTTCCCCTGCAGGCGGACTTCTGGCAGAGACGCCACGTTCTTAGTGGTCGCTGCCTGAGCCCCGCCGTTATTACGGCTGATGATTCTCTGGCCGATCAGCTTGGCTGCCGCTACCAGGCAATGGCTGAACAAATGGAATGTTTTTCCTTTGCGGCGGCTTGCCAGGAATTTAATATTGCGGGGACGGCCTTATTTGCGGTCAGCAATATGGTGGGATCTTCCGGTCATGCCCAATGGCTGGAGAGTCATGAGCTGGTGGTTGAAAAATCCTGCCAACTGATCCGTGAATCGCTGCCGGAACTCTTATCTCCTTCCTGATTCCTGTTTTTCCTGCTGTTTGTTGTTTCTCAGAGCCGCGATCCTTTGTCCCAGTGGTGGGTGGGAATAATGGAGCAGTACATACAATGGGTGTGGGCTGAGATTGCTCAGGCTGTTTGCCGCCAGTTTTTTTAAAGCGCTGACCAGGGATTCGGGGTTTCCGGTAGTCCGACCGGCGAAAGCATCGGCCTCATATTCATATTTTCTGGAAATGTATTGCAGGATAATGGCCAGCAGGAATTCCACCGGCGAATAAAGCAGGCCAAACAGGATCAAACCAACATAGATAGATGGCTGGTCAAGATAGAAAGCGGCAAAAAGGGCCGGCTTGCCAATGAAAAGATTCAACAGATAAAACATGAATCCCATATGGAGAATAGCCACCAGCAGGTTTTTAAGGATATGTTTTTTACGGAAGTGTCCGATTTCATGGGCGAGGATAGCCACCAGTTCGTTGGTGTTCTGCTGCTCGATCAGAGTGTCGAAGAGGGCGATGCGGCGATGTTTGCCAAAACCGGTAAAAAAGGCATTGGCCTTGCTGGAACGGCGTGATCCGTCAATCACAAAAACATTTTCCAGGGGGAATTTAACCGATCCGGCATAGTTTAGGATAGCTTCCTTCAAGGGTCCTTCAGCCAGCGGGGTGAATTTGTTGAACAGGGGCATAATCCAGGTTGGGGCAATGAACTGAATGATCAGGGTTACTGCGGTTGAAATAAGCCAACAATAGAGCCAGGCGAGTTGTCCTGCTTTTCCCAGGAAGAACAGAATGCCGGCCAGCAAGGGGGCGCCAATCAGTACGCCCAGAATAATTCCTTTGAGCCGGTCCGTAATAAAAGTTTTAACAGTGGTTTTGTTGAAACCGAAGCGACTTTCAATAACAAAAGTATTATAAATAGTAAAAGGCAGAGACAGGATCATTTTCAGCAGCAGTAACAGGCCGATATACAAAAGCCCGGTTGGAAGCTCCTGAAATTCCCATCCACGGACCATGATGTCCAGGTAGTTGAAACCGCTAGCAAACCAGAAAACCAGGGTAGCTGCCAGCGATACGGTAGCGGTGAATAAGCCGAAGCGGGTGGTAACCTCTAAGTATTGCTGGGATTTTTGGTAGCGTTCAGGGTTAAAGGTATCCTGGAATTCAGCCGGTATTGTGTCCTGTAAGGCCCTGAGGTTCAGCAGGTCGGCAAGCAGCTGCAAACTGAAATCGATCAGCAGGGTTGCCAGAATGATGATGCCATAGATATTCATGAATTATTATCTCCTGGGGAAATTTACTTCCACCTAAGTTAAGCGATTAGCCGTTAGCTATCAGCGTTTAGCTTAAAAAATCAAGACATTACGTTTATGAGCAATAAGACCTGACGGGTGACAGTTTGTAATAGTAAAAATCCTGTAATCATTGAACTAATAGCTAACGGCTAAAAGCTAACCGCTCAATTTAGGCTCCACTATATAGACCATTACCTGTTTTTTCTCAACTTTGGAGAATGGTTTGTACGAGATTTCCAGATTTTCCGATGAATTGCTGACAAGTATGGCGCCTTTGCGTTAGAAAAGTTTCTGAACCGTCACGTGATGGTTTCAGTAGAATTTTTGTTTCGGTGGAAATTAGCTAACTTTTTTGTGGAGTTCGATCCATGGCTAAGCTACGTACAATATTTTTCATGTTTTTGATAATTATCCTGCTGGTGCCCGTGGGTTGGGCTCAGGCTCGTAAGAGTCCTTGGGAAATCAAGCTGCCTTTTAAGTCAGCTGAGATTGACTACCAGGTTAGTGGCATGGAAAAAGGCATTGAAAGGCTTTATGTTCGTCGTTATGGGCAGGAGCGGGCACGGTACCGCAAGACCAAAGGTAAGATCTTTTTTAAAACCCTGGCGACGGAATCATGGGAAATTACCACGCCGGATTGGATATACCGGATTGATTTATTGAAAAATAAGGGACAGAAAATGGTTAATCCGGTTAAGTATATGGAAGGAGAGTTCCGCAAGCTTTCCCGTGCGGACAGACGAAAGGTTGAGAAAAATGCCAAGGACCTTGGACTCTATCTCATGCAGGCGATGGATGGTGAAATAGAAAAAAATGCTGTGAAGATTCTTGGTTATCAATGTGATCGGATCAGTATGAAAATGGCTACGGTTTATTCCATCGGTGGTTATGATATTGTTTTGAAGTCAGAGAGCAGTATCGCTGGAATGAAAATGAAGACCGTAGCCCTGAAAATAAAAAAGGGTTTAGTGCCGGATAAATTTTTTACTCCTCCAGCGGGGATTAACATTATTCATAATCCGGAAGCGGATCGACAGAGTCGGAAGATGGCAAAAAATGTTGTTGCCATGTTACTGGATCCTGAAGCTGCAAAGAAGAAAATGGCTGAAAGCAATGAGTCCTCTTCCCGTTCCCATGAACAACAGCTTGAAAAGTCGACGGATGAACAAGGGACGAAAGAGGATGCTAATCCCGTGAATAGAACAATGAAGCATGGTATGGATACCATTCGCGGGCTTTTCGGTAAATAGGGAGATATTTCTTCCAGAAAAGCCATTTTTGTTGACAGCGATTAAAACTTGTCAAGACAGGTGTTTTATGGTAGCTAATTTGCCTGTTGATCAGATATGGGCAATTAGCTCAGTTGGATAGAGTGTTGGCCTCCGAAGCCAAAGGCCGCAGGTTCGAATCCTGCATTGCCCACCAGTAGAATAAAAGGGTTAGCTGACGTTTGTTAGCTAACCTTTTTTTATCATTAAAACAAAAAATTTTTCTTGTAGAAGGGAGAACCCCGTTTTCTGGCAGGGATTACTTCCTGCGGCTGTATTATCTCTGCCCTCTATTTCTCTTATCCCTCTATTTTTTCTATTTCCTGTGGCCGAAATTAGCCGGGGGAATAGGAAATATCCTTTTTCATCTTGACTTGCACTGCTATAGTGTATACTGATTATGTGTAAATCTGAGGAGGTAAAAACATGATAAAAAATATTACTTTGAGTGCGGACGAAATTTTAATAAAACAAGCTCGGCAAAAAGCTGAGCAAGAGAAAACTTCTATCAATAAATTATTTCGCGAGTGGATTTCCAAGTATGTAAACAGGGGTGATGCTAGTACTAATTATGACAGATTAATGGAGTCTCTCTCAGCTGTCAATCCTGGTAAGAAATTCACGAGAGAGGAGATGAATGAAAGATAATTACTTCATTGATACCAACATTTTTGTCTATTCTTTTGATCTTGATGAAAATGAAAAGAGAGAAAAGGCCAAAGAGATAATCAGAAATGCATTAAATAATGGCCGAGGATTCATAAGCATTCAGGTGATTCAGGAATTTTACAATGTTGCCACCAAAAAATTTAAGGTCCCATTGTCTATACTTGCAGCCAAAGAGTATTTAGAAACGGTCTTTATGCAATTAAACGTTGTCTATCCAAGTTTTGATTTTATTTATACTGGTTTAGATATCTCTACGACAACCAGATATTCGTTTTATGATTCTCTAATAATATCAGCGGCTCTTAAGTCGAGTTGTTCTCTATTGTTGACGGAGGACATGCAACAAGGGCAGAAAATTCGAAATTTAAGAATCGAAAATCCGTTTTTATAAATTATTTCAGTGGGGTTCGGTTAGGCTCTTGAAACTTGTTAACCGGAGCTGATTTCAGTGTTTTTAGCGCTTGATTGCCTCCATTTCCCGCCTGTGGGGCAGTTTTTAAAACTGTCCCCCTGCAATTTCAACGCTCTACTTTCCGGAAAAAGTAACATTACATCACGATGCCGCGCTGAAACAGCACCAGTTGCCGACATTGAGGCAACGCAAAAAGCATGGCGGACACTGCTGAATATCTGTTAAAGATATCCACTCATAAATACCCTTCAATCAGTAGGTGTGAAGTGAAGTTACTAGTTTTCCTTGCTAAATGCCATGCATATCACTGCCTCAGTATTTATCAATGATGATGAGACAGGGTTGCATCATGATTTTGATGTCTGGTTGGAAAAACTGGCGCCCCATGAACCGCTGTCCCAGTATCGGCATAACGGCTATGAGGATAATGCTGATGACACATTAATCGACAGATTATGGGGCAGGATGTAATGGTGGCAATAAAAGGAGGGTAAACTGGACTTCGGTCCCTAGGAGTCTGTCGGACTTAACCCGTCAGCCGCCTTTAAATTAGTTGCCTTTCAA
>CAYZIS010000041.1:0-22496 GCA_964478545.1 uncultured Thermodesulfobacteriota bacterium | reverse complement strand
ATTTTCTGGTTTGAAAAACAAGAAAATGTTCTGATAAGAGCACTTATTTGCGGGCGCACTAATTAAATTTTCGGTTGCAGCCCTCAAGCCCGCATTAGGCAGTTATTTGTTTTCCTGTTCCTGGTAAAACCTGGCAATTTTGCGCAACCCCACATACAATCCCCAGAGTAAAAGCAAGAGGATAATTGTACAAAATAAAATGCCGCACAAATTACGAATGATCCAGACTGAATATTGCTGATCATAATTGGGAAAGAGGTGGAAATGGCCAAACATCAGGCCTGCCGGCTGAATCTTCTTCTCGTGACATTTTTGACACGGTGCTTTCGTCAGTTCTTTTTCACCATGGGCGGCATCACCCTGGTGACAGTCGACACAGGCATCCCGGGTAAAAGTAAAGCGCAAATCGGCTTTTCGATGCGCTTGCACCCGAAAAGTGGCCAGATGAGAGAACAACCCCTTAGTCTGGCTTTCTTTATGACAACCTGAACAGGTCTGTTTCAAATTCCGCTGGTTAATGGTAGAAAGAATATTTTTAGCTCCCAAGGGATAGTGGGTCGTATGGCAGTCAAAACAGTTGGCAGCATCCTTTTTCCCAGCTATCAAGGCTTTCCCATGAGCACTTTTCAAGAAAGATTCACCAACCATTTTCTTTGCCGGAATCTCGATATTTCTCTTTTTAAGCCGTTCCCGAATATTATTGGGATCCAGCCCCTCAATTTTGGAGTGACAGGTCAAACAGCTTACCTGCCGATACCCGATTCGTAAATGGGTCTTGTTGTCCACCTTGTAATGACAATCAAGACAGGTCAACTTTTTGCCATGGAGGGTTTGCATAAAGCGCTCTTTATCAATAAAAAGTGACCGCAGTTCACCTTGAAATCCACCAGCACGCAAGTTGATTTCCTTATGACATTTAAAACAATCGTCGTTGGTAAGTTTCTTCTTCTCAGCAGTCCGTCCCGGAACAGCCAGTAAGCCGATAAGCATGATCGACAGCAAAAAGATCATTGCATATCGACCATCAAAGCCCAACCTGGAATACATTCTACTCACCACTGCCCTCCTTGTCTTGATCATTCTTGTGGATCATCACTGATATTCCTGCATCAACCAATGGCTCTTTCCACCATTTCAATAATATCGTAAACCTTAACATCTTCTTCGCGACCATGAGTTTTAAGCCCATCTTCAAACATAACCATACAGAACGGGCAGGCGGTAACGGCAATCTGGGGATCTTTTTCCAACGCCTGGGCAACCCGCTCATCATTGATCCGCTTGCCGATAGTTTCTTCCATCCACATACGTCCACCACCGGCACCGCAACAGAAACCTCGTTTCAAACTACGATCCATTTCAACCAAGGTCAAACCAGGAATATTATTCAAAATAGCCCGTGGCTCCTGGTAAATTTCATTATAGCGACCAAGATAACAGGAATCGTGGTAAGTCACCCGAACGGGCAACGCTTTCTTGAGATTCAAACGACCAGCAGCCAACAGTTGCTGTAGATATTCAGTATGATGCAACACTTCATAGTGACCGCCAAACTGCTGATAGTCCTTCTTTATGGTATTATATCCATGGGGACACATAACGACAATCTTCTTGACCCCATAGCCATTCATTGTTTCAATATTTTCCATAGCCAGCATCTGGAAGAGGTATTCATTGCCCAATTTGCGGGCCGAATCACCGCAGCATTTCTCCTCGGTACCCAGGATGCCAAATTTAATTCCAGCATGTTGAAGAATTTTAACAAAGGAAGTAGCTACTTTTTTATAGCGATCATCAAAGGAACCAGAACAACCAACCCAGAGGAGAACTTCAACATCTTTATCTTCCGCCAGGGTTTTCACTCCCAAATCCTTGCACCAGTTTGCCCGATCAGCCCAGCCAATCCCCCAGGGATTGCTGTTGTTTTCCATATTTTTGAAAACCAGTTGGACTTCAGCCGGGAAACTGCTTTCCATCAGCACCAGGTTCCGTCGTAAATCAACAACTTTATCCACCTGTTCCACATACATGGGACAAACTTCCATACAAGCCCGACAAGTGGTACATGCCCAGATCTCATCTTCAGTCAGATAACCACCAATCAGCGGTTTTTCATCGTCAGGGATTCCATAGGTAAGATCCTCTCCCTGGGCTTGCAACTGCTTAATCGTTGCCGCCTTATCGTAAAGACAACCCCTGATATCCTGAATCAGCTTTTTAGGTGAAAGAGGTTTGTCAGTTAAAAAGGCAGGACAATTATCCTGGCAGCGACCGCAACGGATACAAGCATCAGAATCCATCAACTGCTTCCAGGTAAACTGCTGAACATGTGCAACCCCAAAGCTCTCGGCATTTTCAATGTCGAGGGCTCCAAGCATTCCTTTTGGTTGCAGCGAACGATAATAATTATTCAAAGTACCGGTTACTAAGTGCAACAACTTGGTATACGGAAGGGTTCCAATCAAGGCGATGACGGCATAGAAATGGAAGCGCCATACCCACCTGATTGCCGTCGCATCAAATTTAGCTCCAAGAGTCGCAAATATCCAGGCAAACACACTGCCTACCGGTGCAAATACACTGCCATGGGGAGCTATGACCGCCAGGCGAAACCCTTCAACCATGAAACCTGAAATAAAAATCAAGAAAAGCCAGAAAATCAGCAGGACATCTTCGCCGCCCCGTTCATCCAGGCGGTCAGGTTTTACCACGTATCGGCGATATACTGCCATACACAGACCAATCAGGGCTAATGTCCCGGTGACATCAAGGATGAATGAAACTATACCTGCGGCTACGGGAGGAAGGGTAAAAAAGAAGGCCTGGGCAAAAACAACAATAAGGAAAGGGAGCAAAAAACCAAAGAAAATAAACAGATGCATAAAGCCGGGATTACCCTCTTCCAGAAGGCGATCATGGCCAAAAACCGATGAGAACATCAATGCAAAACGTTGTGGTCGGTCACCTGAACGATTTTCCTGTTCACCAATTTTCCAAATGGACCATTTCCTGGCAATACCATAGATGAGGACCGCCGCAAAAAAAAGCAGGACCAAAACATCCAGAGAGTTCAACATAACAAAAACCCCTTCAAGCGCACTTTATTGACATCTGCCCCATAAAGAAACGAATTTGGTTATCCGAAAAGAATCGCACTATCGGACGCAAATTCCAAGCCAAAATAAATTATATAATAAACAATGGAATGAATAATCATTCAATAAATAGCAGGCTCCCCCTATCACACGAAAAAGCAGCCTGTCAAGAAAATATCTGCATCCTGTTCAACGGCAAGTAAAATACCATGTTTTCAGTTAACGTAAACTGATAAATGGAAAGCAAAAAAAACACCAAAAACTTTATTATAACATCGTGCCATTTATCACAAAGGCAATTTGAGTGTCAAAAAATTTTCATCTTCCTTAAATCTGAATTGAGCGGTTAGCTTTTAGCCGTTAGCTATTAGTTCTATGATTACAGGATGTTTACTATTTCAAACTGTCATCCCTTAGGTCTTATTGCTCATGAACGTAATGCCTTGATTTTTTAAAGCTAAACGCTGATCGCTTAACTTAGGTTGACATATATTCACCAAGCTAAATGCGGAATATATCAATAAAAATGAGACACCTTACTAATCAACTTTTCAGAGTTGTTCGTGCAAAGACAGTGAAAAACAATATTTTTGTGGCTCATCATGACCTGCATCAATGGTGTTTTTGTTCCTTGATAAGTATCACAATAGATATTATAATGGTATTACTGATACGCAATATTCTGGAGGAAATATGGCTAATGTAAACCTGCGCGGCCTCAGTGAGGAACTTTAAAAAGGGCTTAAACTAGAGGCCTGTCGGAGAAATCAAAGTGTTAATTCTTTACTCTTGAACCTTATCAGCAAAGGGGTTGGTTTAGGGGAAAAGCAATCTTATCGTGCAAAGCATCATAATCTTGACGAGTTGGCTGGCACCTGGTCTTCTGATAATGTCGCTGAATTTGAAACCGTAACGTCATCGTTCAACAAGATTGACGATAGTCAACGCCTACGTTGCCTTTAAAAAAGGTAAACCGGGTGCAATTGAAATCTTGCAAATTGCCGGATCCATTGGTATTTGTTCAGTTGTTTTGGGGGAGTTGCTATCAGGTTTTGTCAACGGTTCCAAAGAGACCTTAAACCGACTGGAGTTGGCCCATTTCTTCGACTCACCCAGAGTTTTGTTATTGCCAGTAGACAATGAAACAACAGAATTTTATGCCCGGATTTTTCACCAACTTAAACGTGAGGGAAAACCGATACCTACAAACGATTTATGGATAGCCACCTCGGCAATGCAGCACGGCTATACAGTTTTTTCATACGATAAGCATTTCCAGGATATAGAAAATCTACCAAGCTGTCATCAACCCACTGATTTACTTCCTTGAATTCGTTTCAACAATCGGCAAACCGGATAAAAAAAGGCGGTACAATTCAGTGCCATCCTCATATCAAACAGGCACTGTAAGAAGTTGAAGTAAAATGTTTGAAATGAAAAAAATTACTTTGTGGCTATGGCTGGCTGTGTGTTGCCTACCGATGAATTCCCATGCCTGGGAAATCATGCTTCCCCAGGTCTATACGGACAGTATCAATGTTTCCAATTGGCTGATGAGTGAAAAACTGGATGGGGTTCGAGGATATTGGGACGGAAAAAGACTGCTCAGTAAAAACAAGATTCCCTTGCATCCACCTGCAGCATTTGTTGACAATTTCCCTCCTTTTGCCCTGGAGGGAGAGATCTGGGGTGGCCGGGGAACTTTTGAAAAAACTTTGTCCATTGTGAAAAAACAGCAAGCCCATGACGAGTGGCTGGAACTGAAGTTTGCGATATTTGATGTGCCGCAGGCAACAGGTGGGTTTACCCGGCGGCTGAAGAAGGCGAAAGACTGGTTTAACAATCACCCCGCCCAATTTGCTTTTGTAATTCCACAAAAGACTATCAAGGATAAAGAAGAGTTGAGGACTGAACTACAGCGGGTGGAGAAGTTGGGCGGCGAGGGGTTGATTGTTAGAAAGCCGGACGCGCTTTACACGAGTGGAAGAAGCAGCAAGATTTTAAAGGTTAAAAGTTTCTTTGACATGGAAGCCGTGGTTATTGCCCACATTGGCGGCAAAGGCAGGAACCGGGGACGGCTTGGCTCATTGCTTGTGGAGTTGCCGGATAAAACCAGGTTTAAGATCGGAACAGGTTTCAGCGATGAGGAGCGTATTAATCCTCCGCCTGTCGGTTCTATCATAACCTTCAAGTATTATGGTTTTTTTGAATCTGGCTGTCCCAGATTCCCTTCTTTTTTCAGGCACAGGCCGGATAACTCTCTGTGATATTGCAATAATTCTCTTTATGTTCACCATTTTCAGCTTATTTTATTTTGAGCAATACGAGTCAATGGCGTTATATTTCCTGCGTGCTTGGCATATTTTTCCCCGAGGATATTACGAAATGATAAAATCACATAACAATGACGAATAAATCTCCTGATATTGATGTTTCCAGCAATGTTGAGCTACAATTGGCCCGGGAATTTGTTGAAGACACCGGCCGCCATATTTTTTTGACAGGAAACGTCGGTACCGGTAAAACCACATTTTTAAAAAATCTTAAAGCGAATACAGTCAAAAGGATGATTGTCGCAGCGGGAAAAAAATAAAAAAGCGGAAAATCTCACAATTTCATTGAGAGTTTTCCGCTACATTACTCAACATTATTATTGGCCGGAAGAAGATGACGGTAGAGATAAAGATCAGGTCTGGTAAATCTCCGTACTGAAGGTTTTGATCCATTGGCTGCGCAAAACTTCCTTGGCTGCCAGGATATCATCAACTTCAATAATCAGGATGGCATCATCACCTTTCACGGTGATAAAAGGATAGAGGGTCGCAACATTTATTTTACCTTCTTTTAACGCCCGCAGAACCACGTTAAAACCACCAGGATGATCGGGGATCCCGACTGCTATCACTTCACTGGTAGTCACAGCAAAGCCATTGGACTGTAGAACATTCTTAGCCCGCTCAGGGCTATCAACAATAACCTTAACCCTGGGTGGATCCAATTCAGAACAAGCCATGACACCCTTGATATTAACCTGCTCTCTTTCCAGAATATCACAAATTTGATTCAAACGTCCCGGCTTATTATCTATGGAAATAGAAAGCTGTGTTACAGACATGAAAAAATCCTCTACTTATTGATTAAGAAAATCATACCCTTTGGTCACCACCTGACAACTAACTTTCACCAGTGCCGGCTTGCTTCCCAGCAGGATTTCTAAACTTTTAAATACCGAATCATGGGTCAGCACCTGCCCTACCTTGACCAGGGACCCGAGAAGAATCATATTAGCTGAACGTTCATTGCCCAGTTCCCGAGCCAGTTCATTAGCGGGCACAGGGATAAAATCGATATCACTTCTCTTCGGCAGGCCCACAATAATGGAAGAGTTATACAGCAATTTGCCGCCGGAAACCAACCGGTTCATAAAGGCCATTGCCGAAGGCTGATTCATGGCAACCAGGATGTCAGGATTTGAAACCACTGGTGAGGCAATTTCTTCATCGGAAATACAGACAGTACAGTTTGCGGTACCACCACGCACGGCAGCACCGTAGGCCGGAAGGTAAGTGGCATGCAAACCCTGAATCATACCCGCGTTACCCAATACGTTACCCAGAGTCAAAACTCCCTGGCCACCGGAACCGGCACAAAGTGTATTTAAAATCATCCTTTTTGCTTCCTTTTTTCTTCCCGCTTGTCGGTTAACAACCCGGGCTGGTATTCTTTAGACATCTCTTCAGTAATCCATCGACAAGCCTGAAGCGGCGTCATTTTCCAGTTGGTCGGACAAGGGGATAAAACTTCAACGATGGAATATCCCAAACCTTCAGTTTGAGTTTGAAACGCATTAGTAATCGCTTTTTTGGTTTTCCTGATACCGCCAGGAGTTGCCACCGTCACCCGCTCGGCATAAGCAACGCCTGGAAAAGTTGCAACTACATCGGTAATATGGAGGGGATAACCATCCAGCGCTGAATTACGACCAAGAGGGGTAGTCGTAGTCCCCTGGTCAAGGATGGTAGTGGGAGCCATTTGCCCCCCGGTCATACCATAAACAGCATTATTAATAAAAATAACGGTGATATTTTCACCACGATTGGCAGAATGAATGGTTTCAGCCGTACCAATGGCGGAAAGATCCCCATCACCCTGGTAACTAATGACAAAAAGATCGGGATTGGCCCGACTCACACCGGTGGCAATAGCCGTTCCCCGACCATGAGCTGACTCAATCACATCGATATCCAGATAGTGATAAGCCAGAACCGCACAACCGGCTGGGCATACCAGCAAGGATCGCTTGCCAAGATCCAGCTCTTCCAGCACTTCGGCAACTATCCGATGCACAATTCCATGACCACAACCGGGGCAATAGTGAGTTACGACATTTTTTTTATAATACTTGGGCCATTGATTTATCAACTTCATGGGACCTACTTTTTCATCCGCCGATAATGACGGTTAATAACCCGAAAAAACTCCAACGGAGTGGGGATGACGCCGCCGGGACGGCCATGAAATTCAACCTTAACCTGATAATCAGCCAGGGCCAATCTTACATCATCAACCATCTGACCGGTACTCATTTCAAAAACCAGGAAACCTTTAATCCGGTGCGCTATTTCCTGCAAAACTTTTTCCGGAAAAGGGAAAAGGGTTATGGGTCGAATCAAACCAACCGGGATTCCCTCTCTGCGGGCTCGTTTGATAGCGCCTTTGATAATTCGGGCCGTTGTTCCATAGGCAACCACGGCATATTCAGCGTCTTCCATCATATAAAGCTCATAACGGGTTTCACAATTGGCAATTTCCTGGTATTTACGCACCAATTTCCAATTGTGACGTTCCATTTCCAAACCGTCCAGTATCAGGGATGCCAGGTAACGACTTGGACCTTCTCCCCGCCCCTTTAACGCCCATTTTTTTTCAGGTAATTGTTTAACCGGCTCCGGGAAAACCACCGGTTCCTTCATCTGCCCCATCATTCCATCACCAATGAGCATGACCGGAGTCCGATAACGATCAGCCAGATCGAAGGCAACCATGGTCAGATCAGCAAGTTCCTGTACCGAGGCCGGAGCCAGAACCGGGGTCCGGTAGTCACCATGTCCACCGCCCCTGGTTGCCTGAAAATAATCTCCCTGGGACGGAGCAATATTCCCCATACCAGGACCTCCGCGCATCATATTGACAATAACAGCCGGCAGTTCAAACCCTGACAGAAAAGAGATCCCTTCCTGTTTCAGGCTGATTCCCGGGCTGGATGATGAAGTCATGGCCCGGACTCCGGATGCAGCTGCGCCTACGACCATATTAATGGCTGCGATCTCACTCTCTGACTGGATGAAAACTCCACCAGCCTTCCGTAAATTTGCCGCCATATATTCACCCAGCTCATTCTGGGGGGTAATCGGGTAACCAAAATAACATTTGCAGCCGGCCCGGATGGCCGCCTCGGCAATGGTATGGTTACCACTCATAAAAACCTTATTCACTGTACACCTCAACCGCCAAATCAGGACAAACCAGCGTGCAGACCATACAACCAATACAATTCTCAGGCTTTACTGGATCAGCATAATGATACCCCATGCTATTCAAATTCGCAGAAGCCTCAAGTACTCCCTGTTTACAGAATTCAACACAAAGACCGCAACCTTTACAATAATCCCGGCGTATCTTCACCGAAAATATTTTATCTTTTTTGCTCATCATTAACCTTAAATTGCTCTGGTAAGAAATCAAAAATAAAGCGCTAATTATCTAACGTAAACAAACCCATGCACCAGCAATTATCAAAGTAGAAAAATCCCTTTATATCCTGTCAGAAAAATCGTCAAGTGAAACTCCCTGTGGCTCTCACAGAAGATTAAGTATCAGCCTGCCGGAAGTCAGGAAATCACACTTCCCCGGACTGATGCGCCGGGCGCAAAAGATCAAAAACAGACTTGACAGGATTGAAAGTCCTGGCCGGAACTTCGATGAAAACCGTATTCCATTCAGCCATCGCCCCATTCCACAAACCCGGATGTTCCAAAGCCTTCAATTCCTTTCCCTCACTGGATTTAACGGCAATAAAGCCGGTATCAGGATCGCTGAACTCATGCAGGTTAAAAGGTTCCCCCTGGTAATCCCGCAAACCACATACTAGATCCACCGGGTTAAAATGGGTGGAGCGCTGCCAGATTTCCGCCTGATCAGGAGCGGAAAAATCCACCTGTGATGATTCAACTATCTGGCGACTGCAACCCTGACCGGATCCACGGAGCCAAAAAGGTCCGCCCCCGGGCTCGCCTTCATTTTTTACCATCCCGCAAACCCTGAGGGGGCGATTAAGTTTCTGTTGCAAAGATACAATCTGTTCATCACGTGGTCCAGAGGGAATATCAACTCCAAGAAAATCCTGCACAAAAGCGCTTATTTCAGCCAGCAGCAAATCACCAGGAACTGCATCATCAAGGCCTTGAAGATAACTGAAAATACGCTGTTGCAGATGTACCAGGTAGCCTCCCAGAGCCTGGTGATAGCGGCATATTTCCGGTTTCAACCGATCAGGAACTACATTGTCGATATTTTTGATAAAAACAATATCGCCTTGTAAATCGTTCAGATTTGTCAGCAGAGCCCCATGACCGCCAGGACGAAAGACCAGGGAGCCTGCGGCATTTCTGAAAGGTACATTATCATGATTAACGGCAATGGTATCTGTTGAGGGTTTCTGGACCGAAAAAGCAACCTCACAACGGGTAGTACCGGTTTCAATGACTCCCCTTACCTGATCGAGATGTTCCCGAAACAGCTGACGATGTTCCGGAGAAATAGTAAAATGTAGCCGAACCACTCCGTTTTTATCTTTAATGTAATCTTCCGCTTCCACCAAGTGTTCCATAAAAGGTGTGCGAGCATGATCGGCATAACAATGGAAATCAATCAGTCCCTTCGGCAAACAGCTGTAGTTAAGCCCTTTTTCCGTCAGTAAATATGCCAGCATCAGGTCACATCGACCTTCATTAATCAGGGTTTCAGCCTCCATTCCATCGGCTGAAACCACCTGGTGAAGCCGACCGGAAAAAGCAAATTTTCCACAATTATCCTTCATCCGCAGGATATCATCATAATCAGGATTATCAATGAAATCATCTAACGTCATGGGTTTGGCACCCGGTTTAAAATATTTATGATAACAGGACAGCAGACTTTTGAACATTCTGGTTGCCGCACCCGATGCCGGAACAAACTTCATCGCCCTTCCAGCCAGGGCAGCCTCCCGGTATATGTCGACCAGGGATTCCATCTTTTCATTCTGCAGCCTGACAATGCCATCATTTATGGTACAAGGGCGATCCAGTTTAACGGCCGGAATACCATGGTTAAAAACATCTATTTGGGCAAGAACATCCACCTCGTTCAGACCATGTTCATGTATCTGAGCCAAGTCCGCATCGGTAAAAATAATATCACAATCCATTTTATTGCTCCAAAATCTGGTTTCATTCTCACTGCTACAGCTAATATATCTGCATAATTACATACTGACGACTGATATTCAAGTAAAAATCCAACAACCGGAGTCAACTGGAAAAACTATTATCCGCAGGAAAAATAGATTGATTTTATTGAAAATAATCTGCCAGGGTATCATTTATCAATTAACTGATAAATGACTCATGATGAGCAGTAAACTTATTTTGTTGATTTTTTACGAGTGCATCCAGCCTGATGCTTTTGTAATGAATTGAAAAACCAATGGTAGAGTAAAAGCTTCATATTCGAGGCAGGTAAAACCTGAGGCATGAGGCATACTTATGGTATACTGTAATAACGAAGGCTGTAACGTAAGGTCGAAGATGGAGTTTTCACGAAGTTATTAAGACTCAATTTTCCAAGGAGGATTCACTTATGAAAACAGCACTATGGAAACCATCGGCTGAACGGATAGCCAATGCTAACCTGACCCGGTTCATGAAATATCTTGAAGGTCAAAAAGGAAAATCTTTCAGCAATTATGATGAACTCTACCAGTGGTCCGTTACTAAACGGGCCGACTTTTGGGAAGGCATCTGGAATTTTGGCGGTGTCATTGCTTCCAAATCATATAATGAAATACTGGTGGACGGCGACAAAATGCCCGGTTCCAAATGGTTTACCGGCTCCCGGCTGAATTTTGCCGAAAACCTGCTGCGCTATCGTGACGATCAGACGGCCCTGGTTTTCAAAAGTGAACAGCAGGATGCGGTGAGGATTACCTATGCCGAGCTTTATGACCGGGTGGCCAGACTGGCTAAATCGCTGAGGAATATGGGCGTCACCGTTGGTGATCGGGTTTCCGGTTTTGTTCCCAACATGATGGAAACTATTATCGCTATGCTGGCTACTACCAGCATCGGAGCCATCTGGTCCTCCTGCTCACCTGATTTCGGCATCAAGGGGGTTTTGGACCGTTTCGGTCAGATTGAGCCCAAAGTTGTATTTACCGCCAACGGGTATTTTTACAATGGCAAATCCTTTGACTCCCTGCAAAGGGTTTCCGATATTCTCAACAACCTGCCCTCGGTGGAGAAAGTAGTGGTAATTCCTTATACCGAAAGTCAACCGGATATCAGCATAATCAATAATTCAATCCTCTTTGGCGATTTTCTCAGTTCCGAAGATAACCTGAAAATTGAATTTGAGCAGCTGCCCTTTGATCACCCCCTTTATATCATGTATTCATCCGGCACCACCGGGGTTCCCAAATGCATTGTCCACGGGGCTGGCGGCACCCTGATTCAGCATCTGAAGGAACATCTTCTGCATGTTGATCTCAATCGGGAAGACAACCTCTTTTATTTCACCACCTGTGGCTGGATGATGTGGAACTGGCTAACCAGCGGCCTGGCGGTGGGTGCCACCCTGATCCTCTATGATGGTTCGCCCTTCTATCCCAACGGCGGCACCACCTTCAAACTGGCGGAAGATGAAAAAATAACCGTTTTCGGCACCAGTGCCAAGTTCCTGGCTTCGGTGCAACAGGCCGGCATCAATCCCGGGAAGGAATATGATCTCTCGGCCATTAAAACCATCTGCTCTACTGGTTCTCCCCTGTCGGCTGAAAGTTTTGAATTCGTCTACCGAGAGATCAAGGAAGATCTTGACCTGGCTTCCATCTCCGGCGGTACCGATATCATTTCCTGTTTCGCCCTCGGCAATCCCATCCTGCCGGTCTACAGCGAAGAGTTGCAGTGCCGGGGACTGGGAATGAAGGTGGAAGCCTTCGATGACTATGGCAAACCGGTGATTAATGAACGGGGAGAGCTGGTCTGTACGGCATCATTTCCCTCCATGCCGATCTATTTCTGGAATGATCCGGACAACCAGAAATACCTGGACGCCTATTTCCGCCGTTATCCCAACATTTGGTGCCACGGTGACTTTATCATGATTACCGAAACTGGCGGAATGATTTTCTACGGTCGTTCCGATGCCACCCTCAATCCCGGCGGCGTGCGCATCGGCACTGCTGAAATATACCGGCAGGTGGAAACCATTCCGGAAATCAAGGACAGCGTCGTCATCGGCCAGAACTGGGATAACGATGTCAGGGTTATCCTGTTTATCATCCTGAATGAGGGGGTTGAATTGACTGAGGAGTTGGAAAAACGGATTAAAACCACGATTCGGAAAAATACCACTCCCCGCCACGTACCGGCCAAGGTGATTCCGGTTACTGACATCCCCTACACCATCAGTGGCAAAAAGGTGGAACTGGCAGTACGCAAAGTCGTCGAAGGCCGGAAAATTACCAACAAGGATGCCCTGGCCAACCCCCAGGCCCTGGAATGCTTCAAGAATCTGCCCCAATTGCAATCATGAACATCGACCGCTGTCAGGGTAACACCATGCAATGATTTTTTGCCCCGGACAAAACCAGAAAGCCCCGCTTAACGCGGGGCTTTTCATTGTCAGCTTCCATTTGACTTATTCTTCAACTCAACAAATACCTCCCGCCGCAGCACCCCGTAGCGGTTAAAACAAACACGCAGGGTCATCAGGATAGTCAGTACCACACTGGTGATGGTGCTGACTACAATCGCAATCATGATCATAATCTGGTATTTAATTGCCACTTCCGGGCTGGCTCCTCCAAGAATAACGCCTGTCATCATCCCTGGCAGTGCGACGATACCCATGGTTGCCATGGCGGCCAAGGTCGGCTTTAGCGCCAGTTGAACACTTTCCCGAAAATACGGTAGTAATGCCTCATAATGAGAAGCTCCAAGCGAGAGCACATAGAGATATTTTTTGGCATCCTTCCTGATATTTTCATAAAACGTGCTGATGCCGACAATATTGCCCCTGAGCGAATTGCCCAGGAGCATGCCGCCGAGAACAATCAGGTAGCGGGCGTCAAAGATATTATCAAGGGGAATAACAACAATGTTCAGATAAAAAATGACTATAAAGGTAGCAATGGAAAATGACAAAAAACCGGGGATAAAAACCTTGCTGATTTTGATGGCAGAACTTCTGACCGCGGTAAAAACCGCAACCGTAATCATGATCAGCAACCAGAGGAGATTAATCCAGGTGTTATTCCATAAAAAAAGATATTTGAGAAAGATGCCGATCAGGATCAACTGAACGGTCATCCTGCCCACGGCATAAAAAAGCGGTTTGATGAGGCCAAATCCGAACTTCAGGCTTAAAACCACCGGCAGAGCCAGCAGCAGAAAGGTCAGAACCAGGGAGACAAGGGAAAGATCTACGGTTTCCATTTCCCCTCCTCAAGGTTGAAAATTTTGACCGCCGGGTTCTCAAGCCAGACCGGATCGTGGGAAATCACCAGGCAGGTCCAGTCCTTCCTGGTAATAAAAAAATCCGCCACTTTTTTTTTGAGCTGCTTATCGAGGGCCGAAGTCACTTCATCCAGCAGAAATACTTTCCGCTGCAGCAGCACAGCAATAATAATCGCCAGGCGCTGTCTTTCGCCGCCGGACAGATTTTCAATATCTTTTGTAAGAACTTCCTGATCGAATTCAAAATACTCCAAAAGCTCCTGCAACTGTGCCCGGGTGTTATCCAGGTGGATATTCGCTTTTAATTTCAGCACAAAATCAAGCAGGTCAGGAATCTTTCCATCTCCCAGGCTGACATCCTGGTCGATATAGGCAATCTTTTCACGAATCTCCCAGGCACTCTTCTCATCAACCGGCTGACCAGCAAAAGAAACTTGTCCTTCATCCGGTTCAAGGAAACCCAAGACCAGGGAAAAGAGAGAACTCTTCCCCGATCCCGATCTTGCCAGAACAACGACTTTCTCTCCCCGCTTCACTTCAAAAGAAAGGTCATTAAGAATCTTCTTGCCATTGAATGCCAAATGGACATGGTCAAATTTAATCATGGAATTCTTATTTTTACCGGGAAAGTCAAAAGATTGATACGTCAAGGCACATCAACACGCATTTTTTTTCCTCTCCAACAGTGCTTTTACCGCCTCTCCATTTGATCCAAGAAGCAAGGCAATATGACGGGTCTTCTCACTATAACCCAATCCAATTTTCAGGGTCATGGTCAGCGGGACCGACAGCAGCATGCCCACCGGCCCGAGCACCCAACCCCAAAAGGCCATGGAAACGAAAATAACCAGCGGTGAAAGTCCAACTCCGGTCCCCATGATCTTTGGTTCAAGAATATTCCCAACAATCATGTTAATAGCCAGATACAGGCCGGTGGTCGCCGCCGCCGGAGCCAGGCCAAGCTGGACCAGGGCCAGCAGAACCGATGGAACTGCGGCAATAACCGAACCAATGGTCGGAATAAAGTTCAGCAGAAAAGCCAGCACCCCCCACATGAGCGCAAAATCAACCCCGATAATCCACAGACCAATAGTAACCAACACCCCGGTAACCAGACTGGTGCCGGTCTTCAGGGCCAGGTACCGGTTAACACCACTGATAATCCGGTCATATTTTTCCATATCAGCATCAGGCCTGCCGGCTACAGCTTTGAGCTTATCCGTAAAACCCGAGGCCTCGAGCAGGATGAAAACCAAGGTCAACATAATCATAAAAGTATTGGTCAACATCCCAAAGAGATTGTTGAGCATATTGGCGGCAATACCCATGAGCTTGCCAGGATCAAACTGATCCATGAGAATCTTTTCCGTAAGCTCAATGCCGTGACCTTCCAGCCAGGCAATCAAATCTTTGAACATCGCATGCAGACGTTCCTGGTACTGAGGTATAGCCCGGGAAAACTCCGCCATGGAAGAGGTTACCAGGGTTGCCAGCACCATTTCCACCAGGATGACCAGCAGCACCAGCAGGAAAATGGAAACAATAGGTGGCAACTTCCTGGTTCGCAGCCAATACACGGGAGGAGCACAGATAATGGCAAGAAAGGTCGCCAGCAAAAACGGTACGACAATAGCTTTTGCCGACATGATACCGGCAATAACAATCACAAACGCAGCAAGATTAATAAGCATGATATTCCTGTCTCAATCATTTAGTTTTCACCCGGAAAAACTGGTTTCCGTCCAAAGAGCTAATCAAAATCCAGTTTCGCCTTGCATTGATTACATTAAAAAACCGGGGTCAGACCCCAATTGATTCCTTGATTACATTTGACCGCGCCCCGGAAAACCTGGTTGCCGCATTCAGTAAAAAAACCGGTAAAAAAACCGGGGTCAGACCCCAATTGATTCCCCTTGGCCTATATACAGCTCGCCGGTAACTGAATAATTCTATCGGCAATCAATTCTACCTGATTGCTATTGTTCACTACGATTCCCAAAGGCAGATTATTGATAGTAACAAAGTTTTTCAATGCCTGCAATGGTCGCTGTTTGGTCATGCTTCCTAACTTTATTTCAATGGGCAGGATTCCGAAAGGACCTTCGAGAATGACGTCTATCTCGGCACCGTTTTTCGTGCGAAAATAATTATATTTCCAGTTTGTAACATCAAGAGCCTGTACCCCTTTGATAATCTCCTCCGTGATGAAGGCTTCAAATCCAGCCCCCACATTCGGATGATTCAATAATTGATCCCGGCTGTATACCCCCTGAATAAAATTAGCCAATCCACTGTCCCGGAAGTTGCCCTTCGGCATCTTGACGACGGATTTGCTCACATTCGTCTCATGACTCGGTAAATTTCTCCAGATATAGCTGCCTGCCGCAATTACCAGATAATCACGTACCGATTTTTCGGAAATATCCAATGACCTTCCCACTTGTGAACGATTTATGATGGTTCCGCTAAGGGCGGCCAGCATGGATACAAAACGCTGATATTTGATTAAATCCAGCCTGGGAAAAAGAGTTCTGATATCTCTTTGAACATATGTCTGGAGGTAGTTTTCCATCCAGACGCCATGAAAACGTGCATTGTTTTCTAATATCGGCTCAGGATATCCACCTTTTAAAAAAGCATCCATAACCTGGTCGTGAGAAAAAACAGGAGTAAGACCTCTCAGGAAATCAATCGTAGTATTACTGATTTTTTGCCTGAATATTTTATAAAATTCAGGTAATTTCTGAGCATACGTCTCATTTGTCTTGAAAGTTCCAAGCTCCACAATCCCAACCCTGCCGGCCAAGGTTTCAGAGACATTTTTTATTAATTCAAGAGAGCTGGAACCGGTAAGCAGAAAGCGATTTTTTCGCTGTCTGTCCCTGTCGATGACACCGCGCAGTTCTTGAAACAACGCCGGGAATTTTTGGGCCTCATCAATAATAATTGAATGGGGGTGTTCTTTTAAAAAGAAATCAAAATCACGGGTGATAAAATCGAAGTCTCTAGCTCGCTCAAGATCAAAATAACGCCACTGAGGTCTAAGCATTCTGGCCAGCGTGGTTTTTCCGCATTGCCGAACGCCAAGGATGATCACAACCGGAAAAAAACCGAGTAATTTATTAATCTTATTCTCAATATTTCGCGCCAACCCAATCATATTCGTGCAATACACACGATATTTACTTATGTCAACCCATTTCTTCATGACGCGTATACGTGATATCATCCGGCAATTGTTGACTTGCGTGGTCAAACCATTTATATAGAGAAATAATTCTCAATATAAGTTTAGAGGTAAACTCCATGGAAGACACCACGGCCGTATTACTGCTGGCTTATGGCGGACCGGAAAATCCGGCAGAAATTGAACCTTTCCTGCAACAACTGCTGCGGATGGATAAGATCCCTGCCCCCTTACTCCAGCGGGTGCTAGAAAAATATCAGACTATCGGCGGTGGTTCTCCCCTGCCTGGCATCTGTCGCAGTATTCGAAAAAAGCTGGCCGAAGTTTTTGCAAACAGCGACAAAAAACTACCAGTTTACCTGGCTTTTCGCTACTCTAAACCAGACATTGATACGGTTGTCAGACAAATGGCAGCTGAGGGAATTAAACAGATTCTCGCTGTCTCCCTTTCCCCCCACACCTCAAAAATCAGTACCACGGCCTATTTCAGTACCCTTGACAACGTTGTATCAGAACTTTCATTGAAGGTCATTCCGGTTCGCAGCTGGTACCGGAACCCACAATACATCGACTGTCTGGCCAGAAGAATTTCCCTGGCAGCTGAACAATATTCCCTGGATGTCTCCGCTCCAACCACTGCCCTGGTCTTTTCCGTCCATAGCATCCCGGAAAGTTACCTGGAAGATGGTGATACTTACGTGGAGGAAATTAATGAAAACATCTCCCTGCTGATGGAGAAATTTCCAGACAGCCAGCATTTTCTCGGCTACCAGAGCAAGGGCAAAGCCCCCGGAGCATGGCTGAAACCTGACGTTAACCAATTGCTGCCGGAACTTATCACCGATGGTTTTAAGAAGATTATTCTTATCCCTTTGAGCTTCGCCATGAACCACCTGGAAACCCTCTATGATATTGACCAGGAAATTATTCCGGCAATCACCAACCAGCACCAAGTCAACCTTGTTCGGATAACCATGTGCAATGATGATGATGATTTTATCAGCATGTTATTTAATAATATTTCAGCTTATATTATGTAATATTAAATAGTTACAACTAGTTGCTAAATCATAACATTACTAGGTATTTCAATATCTATCTCCTTGAGGGAATGGTTCCTGAATGAAAAATCCAAAACATGTAGTTGTTATCGGTGCCGGAATAAGCGGCCTTGCCTGTGCTTATGAAATCATTACCCAGGCCAGGAAGGACAACCTCCCGATTGAAGTGAGCGTCATCGAACGATCTCCCTGGATCGGCGGCAAGATTTTAACATCCCATGCTGATCCCTATGCGGTCGAAGGGGGGCCAGACTGTTTTATTCTGGAAAAGCCGTGGGCGCTGGCCCTGGTCAGGGAACTGGGAATGGAAGATCAGTTAATCAATACCAGCAACCAGGCCAGTGGAACCTATATTTATTCCGGCAAAAAGCTCCATCGCCTGCCAGACGGGCTGATTATGATGATTCCCACCAAGATCATCCCCTTTGTCACCTCTGCCCTTATTTCCTGGCCCGGCAAAATCCGCATGGGCATGGATATCGTGATTCCCAAACGCCGGGAAAGCGGGGATGAAAGCCTGGCAAGTTTTGTTACCCGAAGGCTGGGAAAAGAGGCGCTTGACAAAATTGCTGAACCTCTGGTGGGCGGCATCCATGCCGGCAACCCGGATAATATGAGCCTGCTCTCCACATTCCCCCGTTTCCTTGAGATGGAACAGCAGTCAGGAAGCTTGATCCGGGGAATGTTTGCCCGCAAAAAGGCCATGGCTGAAGCCATGAAGAAGCGGCCAAAAACCGGTGCACCTCCCCGCACCTTTTTCATTTCCATGAAAAACGGCATGGCCCAACTTACTGACGCTCTGGCTGAAATTATCGGCCGGGAGCGAATAAAAACCAATCTGGAAGTCAAGACGGTTGAGAAGAAAGATCAGGGCTACACCCTGCAGATGGCTGATGGCCAACAACTACAAGCCGATCAACTGGTCATGTCCAGCGAAGCTTTTGCCACTGCGTCCATGATCAATGATCTGGCACCAGAACTGGCGATGATCCTGGAGCAGATCCCTTATGTTTCATCCTCCATTGTTTCCCTGGTTTTCCGCCGGGAAGATATTCTCCGCCCCCTGGATACCTATGGATTTATTGTTCCCCGGATTGAAGGCCGGAAAATCATGGCCACCACCTGGACATCCATTAAATGGCCCCATCGCGCCCCGGATGGCAAAGTACTTATGCGCTCTTTTGTCGGCGGTGCCCAGCAACCGAAACTGGCTGAACTGAACGATGACAAGATTACCACAACCGTTCTTAAAGAATTAAAAGAGATTGTCGGTATTACGGCCAAACCTGAACAGGTTTGGATCCACCGCTGGCCCCAGGGAATGCCCCAGTATACCCTCGGCCATCAGGAACGGCTGGAAAAAATTGACCAGTATGCGGACACACTTCCCGGCCTCTACCTGACAGGAGCTGGTTACCGTGGTATCGGCATTCCTGATTGTATCAACAATGCCCGCAAAACCGGGCAAAAGGTACTTGCCGACCTGTTATGATCAAGGTACTTCACTGCCTGTCACAAATTCCCGGAAAAACCGGCAGCGGGGTTTACCTCCAGGCACTGGTCCGGGAAGGTCACAAGCTGGGACTGGATCAATGGCTTATCTGCGGTGTCCCGGCTTCGATGCCGAAGGTTGAAATCGACCAGCTGGCTGATCATCACATTTTCCCGATTATTTTTGATGCCCCCGATTTACCTTTCCCGGTTGCCGGCATGAGCGATGTCATGCCCTACCCCAGTTCTCGTTTTTCCTCCTTCAACCAGGATACCCTCACCCGTTATGAACGGGCTTTCGCGGCAAAAATCAAGGAAGTGGTCGAGCTCATTCACCCCGACATCATCCACTCCCACCACCTGTGGCTGATGACCGCCCTGATTCGCCGCCTTTTTCCTGACATTCCCCTGGTTACCACCAGTCACGGCACCGACCTCAGACAACTGCATCTGGCTGATCACCTGGCGCTCAGAGCCATTGTCGGTTGCCAGGATGTGGATAAGGTCATGGCGCTGAATGAAGAGCAGAAAAAGAAAATTATCGATTTCTACAGACTGGATGAGCATCAAGTGGTGGTTACCGGGAGCGGTTTTCGCCATGATCTGTTCAATACCAACCAGTGTAGTAAAGGTCCCTATATCAAGCTGATCTATGCCGGCAAGCTGAGCCGGGCCAAGGGCCTGCCGTGGCTGCTGGAGGCAGTGGCCGGAATTGATAATATCACCTTGAAACTGGCCGGTGGCGGTGAAGGAGAAGAAGCGGAAGCGATTCGCCGACAGGCGGAAAAGCTGGCGCCGAAAGTAGAACTTCTGGGCGCGTTGTCCCAAGAAGATCTGGCCGAAGAATGCAAAAAGTCACATATCTTTGTCCTGCCGTCTTTTTACGAGGGCCTGCCGCTGGTATTGCTGGAAGCATTGGCCTGCGGCTGCCGGGTGGTGATTACTGACCTGCCGGGCATCCAAAATCTCTTCCCCCCGGAAGCCCTGGATGAAGGCATCATTTCTCTGGTTCCCCTGCCAACACTCATCGGTCCCGATGTTCCTAAAAATGAAGATCTTCCACGTTTTGTCAATAATCTACGGACTGCCATCAAAGAACAAATCAACAAGGCTCGGCAACAGCAGGATTTTTGCTGCCTGCCACTGGAAGAAACCCTGCAGCAAAATACCTGGGGAAAAATTTTCGGGCGGGTTCTGAAAATCTACCAGGAGGTACTGCAATAATCCTGAAACCCCTGATTTTTTAAAGCTTTTTTCTGCAGGTACGAGCGGCCAAAAGAACCGGATCCCAAACCGGAGAAAACGGCGGGGCATAGGCCAGATCAAGTTCCATGACCTGATCCAGGTTTAAACCTTGGTGATCCCGGTTCCCAGGCTGCCACGGTTGATGGAATCGCTGCCGGCCATGTTCAGCCCGGCAAGCATCCCTTCACGGTTGACTTTCAGGGCCAGCGGGGAAAAGATCGGCGTGTTATCCACCATTCGGATACCTTGGGCGCAGTCCCCGGCAGTGTAGATATGCTCCGCAGAGGTCCTCAGGCAATTGTCAACCACAATCGATGCCCGTACACCAAGTTCAATCCCGGGCCAGTTCGCTGTTTGGCTGTACTCTCAAGGCCAGTAGGACTAAATCGGCATCCAATTCTTCCTGCGCAGTTTTAATCCGGACGCCATCCCCCTGCTCTTTGATGCTGTCAATGGAAGCATCGAAATGGAGAGCAATACCTCTCTCCTGCAGTTTTTCTTTAATCAGGACCGAAATTTCTTCCTCGAACATCCGGGTATAGATGCTCGCGGTAATGCACCAGGGAGGTTTCAAGCCCTTGGGCGGCAAAGGCCTCAGCCATTTCCAGGCCAATAAAGCCCTCGCCGATAACTGCCACCCGACGTATTTTACTGCCGGCCACCAATACCGACCATTCCGGTCACTGCCTTTTAACCTGGCTGGCGGCACTCATCCCAGGTCATGACCACCGGTACCCGAACCTTCCTCACGGCCCGTTCAGCCCTGATATTCTCTCCCAACGAATCCTTCAACACATGGCGATAGAGAAATACCAACGCATTCAGAGCCTGATTCTGGGTTGCCGGGACAACTTTGCTCTCAACCGCGAGATACGTTAAAAAATCTTCTACCTTACGGTCTTTGTCCTTCATCAATTCATGGCGGTTCTACATCTTATGGAAATAAACATATCTTCTGACCCATTCGGCGTAGGACCGTTCGGTATAGATGGAATAATGCCGCCGCATGACCATATTCAGCTCATCCAACAATTTTAGCTGGTTTCTTATTGACATTTTCTTTCCCTGCAAAGTATGGTGAATCTATATTTGATATTTGATATTCAGAGAAGGCAATATTACCATAAAGGCGCTTAAATATCAACTTATCAGGTCAATATGGCCTGATAATATATATGTTAGTCCAAGAACATGCAGAGAGGTATTGCACTATGACAAAGAAAAAGCCTGACATATACGAACAAGAAAAACAGATGAAATGGGATGAATACCATCGATCACCTTCGGTAAAAGAGCTGTACAGTCAAGTAGATAGCATTGAAGTCGAAATGAACTTCAATAATCCTGATGGGGGAGGCGATCCAGTCGCAAAGAAAGAGAGCTATTCTCAAGCGAGTAAGGCCTTCTTTAAAATTGATTGTCCACACGTTGAGTGTGTTTCAGGTGGTTTCAACCTTTCTTCTGCTATTTCAGATTTAATTTCATCAGAGAAAGTGAGAATTGAGGGAGGTATTGTTTGTCAAGGTTGGCAAGATAGAGAGAGAATTAATAAACATCGCTGTCTTCATGAACTTAAATATACCATTAAAAGGTGTTGCCATGATAGGATAAAAACTCAATAAAAACATTTACTTAATGCAGA
>CAYZIS010000040.1:0-22514 GCA_964478545.1 uncultured Thermodesulfobacteriota bacterium | reverse complement strand
AGTTCGGTAGTTTTCACGCTAAATTAACTGCCAAAACTGCTACCTGAATAGTTACCTTTAATCCATATGATTTTTAATCAGCAGCGGTGTAAAAGGTGAGTGGATGAAAATTAGTTATGATGATATACTGATCAAACTTTATGGAATTCTCAATGAAATGCTTGAGGATGCTCCAGAGCTGGATGAAAATACTGACCTGTTGGCGGACCTTGGACTTGATTCCCTGGCGGTGATGCGGTTAGTAGAAGTTGTTGAGGATGAATTTGATCTTGCTGTTCCCTTGAATATTTTGGCTGATGTCAAGACAATAAAGGATTTTTCAGAGCAGCTCCAAAAGATGCTTGAGGAAAAATAATCATGGCTTTTTTTGATAAATTGCGGCCCTTGGCGGAGGCCCGTCAGCGTCTGGCTGAACAGGGGGTTGATTCAATTTATGTGGTGATGGATGAAATCCTCTCAGCGACGGAGGCGATCATTAATGGCCGGCGTAGTATCCTGGTCGGGACGAATAATTATCTGGGTCTTACCTTTGATCCCGCCTGCATTGAAGCTTCCTGCAAGGCTGCCCGGGAAGAGGGTACTGGTACAACCGGATCCCGGATGGCCAATGGGACCCTAAGCGGTCATGTCGCTTTAGAAAAGGAGTTGGCGGCTTTTTATAATCAAAAGGAAGCCATGGCCTTTTCCACTGGTTTTGTCGCCAACCTGGGGATGTTGTCAAGCCTCATGGGTCGCGGGGATGTTATTTTGCTTGATGCTGATTGCCATGCCAGTATTTATGATGGTTGTCGTTTGAGTGGGGCTGACTTTGTTCGTTTTCGTCATAATGATGCTGCCCATATGGGTGAGAGATTGCGGCGTTTGGGTGATCGGGCGGCTAATACACTGATTGTGGTAGAAGGAATCTACAGTATGTTCGGTGATCAGGCGGCTTTAAAGGAAATTGTGGCGGTAAAAAAGAAATATGGCGCCTTCCTGATGGTGGACGAGGCCCATTCACTTGGGGTGCTGGGTGCTCATGGTCGGGGTTGTGCCGAGGAAGCCGGGGTAGAAAACGAAGTTGATTTTATCGTCGGTACTTTCAGTAAAAGCCTGGCGTCAATTGGGGGGTTTTGTGTCAGCAATCATCCTGAGTTGGAGTTGATTCGTTATGCCAGCAGGCCGTATATATTTACGGCTTCATCTTCCCCTTCCGCCATTGCCTCAACCAGGGAAGCTTTGAAGATTGTTCAGCATCGTCCGCAACTGCGTCAGCAGCTGTGGGATAACGCCAACCAGTTGTACCGGGGATTGCAGGAGCTTGGCTTTGCTATGGGGCCGGAGCCCAGCCCGGTTATTTCGGTACGGTTTAAAGAGGCTGAAAAAGCCTTTTCCTGTTGGCAGGGATTGCTGAAAGAGGGGGTTTATACAAATCTGGTGCTGCCTCCCGCTACCCCGGATGGTGGATCTCTGCTTCGTTGCAGTGTCAGTGCCGCCCACACATCTGAGCAGATTTCCCGAATCATTGCTGCCTTCACGACTGTTTCCCGATAATTTCCCGCTGATGAGTGAATGTTTTTTGCTGTGGGATAGTTACTAACCGCTTACGGTAATAGCTCCATGCGTCTCTTCCAGAGTTTTTTCCGGACTTATTTTTATCCCAGTATTATGATGTTACTGGCCCTGTTGCTGGCCGGTATCGCCGAGGGTTTTGGCCTGTTTGCACTCCTGCCTTTATTTGGCATGACTCTAGGTGGGTTTGGTTCTGGTGCTGCGACTTCGGTTGCCGATAACCGGGCAGGACAAATCGTGGTTAAAACATTGTCAGCCATCGGCCTTGAACCAGGGGCCAGGAATTTATTGCTTGTTATTGTGGTTGCTATTCTGCTTAAAAGTATTTTGGTTTTGATGGCCAAAAAAAGGGTAGGTTATACCGTTGCCCATGTGGCAACTGATCTTCGTTTGGCTTTGATTCGGGCATTGATAGGGGCTCGTTGGGAATATTATGTGGGGCAGCCGGTTGGCAGTCAAGCTAATGCGGTGGCGACCGAAGCCATGCGTGCTTCACAGGCGTATTTGTGCGGTGCCACCATGATTGCAAAACTATTGCAGTCTCTGGTCTATATTTGTGTTGCTTTGATTGTTTCCTGGAAAACTACAGTGATATCTCTTCTGGCTGCAGTGATCTTTCTTCTGGCATTCAGTAAATTGGTGAAAAAGGCCCGACGGGCTGGTGTGAAACAGACTAATTTGCTGCAAAAATTATTATCCCAGCTAACTGATAGTATGCAGGCCATAAAACCCATGAAAGCCATGGCCAGGGAAAACCTGGCTGAGGCAATCTTAGTCAGCGAAACCAGCCGTTTGAATAAGGCATTGCGTAAACAGGTTTTAAGCAAAGAAGCGCTAAAGGCTCTCCAAGAGCCAATGATTACCATCATCCTGGTGATTGGCCTCTATGTTTCCCTGATTTATTTGCATATCCCCATGGCTGAGGTTATGGTGCTGGTGTTTTTGTTGGCCCGAATTCTAACTCAGCTGGGAAAAGTTCAGCAGCAATACCAAAAAATGGTGATTTTCGAGAGTGCCTATTGGTCACTATTGGATAAAATTCAGGAAGCGGAACAGGAACGGGAACCGGTAATGGGTGCTCAGGTTCCAACGCTCAAGCAGCAAATATCATTAAAAGATGTCAGTTTTGCTTATGGTGAAACTACCTTATTTGATCATGTTTCGATGAATTTTCCCTCCTGTTCATTTACTGCCCTGGTGGGAGTTTCAGGTACGGGTAAGACGACCATCGCGGATCTGATTACTGGTTTATGCCGGCCTCAACAGGGTGAAATCTATGTTGATGATGTGCCGCTGCATGTTATTGATTTGCGCTTGTGGCGTCGGCTGATTGGCTACGTTCCCCAGGATCCTTTATTGTTGCATGATACTGTTTTTGTAAATGTTACGGTAGGAGAAGAGGGTGTCGGGGAAGCTGAGGTTAAAAGCGCATTGCAAGCCGCCGGAGCCTGGGAATTTGTTTCGGCCATGCCCCAAGGGATGCATACGGATGTTGGCGAAAGGGGCGGAAAATTATCGGGGGGGCAGCGGCAAAGACTGGCGATAGCCCGTGCCCTGGTGCATAAACCGCGGCTCTTAATTCTTGATGAAGCAACCAGTGCCTTGGATAGTGAAAGTGAAGCAGCAATCTGCAAAACCTTGCAAAAGCTACGTGATGAATTGATTATTCTGGCTATTTCACATCAACCAACCATGGTTGAGGCCGCTGATCGTACGTACCGGCTTGAGAACGGTAAAGTCTTCCTGCTTGACCGAATATAACTCAACTTTTTGACTTGCATTGCCAGAGACATTACAGGATGTTCGGGCTTGGCTCATAGCCGTGTCTGCCCAGCCTGCCGGCAGGCACGGCGACAGGCAGGCGGTTTTGGCCGCCGAACGAATCACCAGGATGGTGATTCGCGGCGGACGCCTCGGAGCTGCACACGATGTGCAGCGAGAATGAGCGAGAGCCATGCCGAAACATCCTCAGAAAATTTCTTTTGGGTTGCGGGCGTTGCCCCGCCTTGGGCGGAAAACATAAAAATGAGAGCTTTTTTTGGTGGTCCCCAAGCACCTCCAGGTTATTTGCGGGACCTGCTTGATGAGCGCATACATGCGGTTCCTGCCGGTGGATCTATTGATTGGGTGACCTATTACTTTCGTGACCGGCAGCTGGCAGAGGATTTACTGTCTGCTCACCGCCGTGGGGTCAGGGTGACGGTAACCATTGAAAAGCATCCTCGTTTTGCTCATGCCAATGATCTGGTTATTGAAATGCTTGCCGGACCACAAGGTCTGGGATCGGGATTTCGTTGTCTTTCCCTGTCCCTGTTGGTTCCATGGTTCAGGCTTGGTTGGGAGCCCCATTTGCATGAAAAACTCTATTGCTTTTCCCATCCGCAGCCGGTAGCATTTCTGGGGTCCTACAATCCCTCTGGTGATCAACCGGAAGAGTCTCCGGAAATTATCAGAGAAATTGGTGCTCAGGACCGAGGATATAACGTTCTGGTTGGCATGACAGACCCCCGGCTGGTACGTCATCTGGTTACCCATGCCAGGTGCCTGCATAGGATGCAAATGCATGGTAGCCGGCGTTTTTTCCTTTATAATAACCTGGAATTACAAGCAAAAAGCGGGGTCATCTTCTTTTTACCCCGTCTGCGTCCTCATCCAGTTATGCGGTTTCTCCATTCTTTGAATTCTGTCTTTCGCTTGAAATTTGTCATCTCTCATTTGAAGGGTCCGACTATGGCTCGCAAGTTGGTAAAGCTTGCCAGAAAAGGGCATAATGTTGAAATTCTTTCAGATTCAACCTTGCGTCGTGTTCCAGCGTCAGCGGAAAAAATTATCAGGGATGCCGGGATCTTTTTCCGGCGCTTGGGGGGTGAAAGTGGCTTGCCCATGCATGATAAATTTATTCTGGTTGATGGTGGTGAAAAACGTTGGGTTATTTTTGGCAGTTTTAACTGGACAAGCCGTTCATGGTGGCTTAATCAGGAGATTGGCATGATCTCTGCTGATGCCGGATTGTATGAAGCGTTTACTTCCCGTTGGGAAGAATTGATTGGCCAGGCGGAGGATTAAAAAGTCCAGCTGCGGCTTTCCGTGGAACAGAAAAGATAGATTGTGAAAAATTGATGCTTACTATACCCACTTGCTTTTGAATATTTGAGGATTTTTATGACTGATAAACCTTCAACGATTATAATTCCGGTGGAAAGCCAGGTCAGGGAATTGGATGCCAAGATCCTGCTGGCTTGTGCCGCGGCTGAACGTGGTTTTCCCGTCATTATAGGTTCACGGGCTTTTATCCATTTCCAAGTGGACTCTCTGCCTCGTGGTGTCTATCTGGCAAAAAGTATGCGAACGTTAAGCATCAGGATGTTTGCCATTCTGCGTGACCTTGGTCATGAGATTGTCGGTTGGGATGAAGAGGGTTTGGTGCGTTGGCCTGATGATGAATATTATCGCTGGCGTCTGTCTCCCGTCACTTTGAAAGAATTATCCCATTTGCTGGCCTGGGGCGAGGATGATGTTCGGGTGCTGCGTGGTTATCCCGGTTATCCCGGGACGCCGATCCATCTTACCGGCAACCCCCGGATAGATTTGCTCCGTCCTGAACTGCGTTTATTCTACCAGCAGAAAGCGGATATGCTGAAAGAACAATATGGTGATTTTATTCTCATAAATACCAATTTCAGCAAAGTGAATCATTTTTTCCCCAGGTTGAGTGAGTTGAAAAAACCGGCTTTGTCACTGGAGGCTGGGGGGAAAGAGACCTTTGATGCCGGTAAAGGGCGCTTAAAACAGGTTCTCTTTGAACATTTTCAGGAAATGTTGCCGGCCTTGTGTCAGGCAATGCCGGATCATACTATTGTGGTACGGCCTCATCCGGCGGAAAATCACCGTCCATGGTTGGAGATTGCCAAGTGTTATCCAAAGCTGAAAATTATTAATGAAGACAGCGTCACCCCTTGGCTGATGGCGGCAAAAGTACTGGTCGCCAACGGTTGTACCACCATGATCGAAGCTGCCGTTTTAGGGACGCCAACCGTGGCCTATCAACCGGTAATAGGGGGGAGATATGACGATGATCTGCCCAATGAGGTGAGCCATCGGGCATACTCTTTAGAGGAACTTTGTCTGCTGGTACAAGAAATTGTGAAGGGTGAAAAGGGTCCCGTGGATGAATTAGAGCGAAGACGGATTCTAGCCCCCCATATTACTGCTCTTGATGGGCGATTGTCCTGTGACCGGATGGTTGATGTCTTGGTTGAAGCCGGTTATCTCCAAAGTTTGCCCCCGGCTGTTCCTATGAGTAGTTATCTGCGGGGTTGGCTACATAACCGGGTTCGTACGGTCAGTAAGAAAATCAATATGCGCCGTTCTGGCCATCGTAATAATTTTGCCTACCATCAACATCGTTTTCCCGGGGTCACTGCTGATGAAATACAAGCGCGGATCAAGCGGTTGGGAGAGCTTTTAGGGCGTTTTTCTGATGTGCGGGTCGAACGGCGGAGTAAATATATTTTTAGCATCAATTAAGAGCTGAATTGAGTGGTTAGCTGTTGGCGATTAGTAACTTACTCCTGAATTCCTGTCACTCTTTTCAGTACCCCCTTGAGGGGTATGAAAAACAGGAAATTGTTGGGAATACATTCAGGATGTTTACTATTTCAAACTGCCATCCGTTAGGTTCTACCGCTAATGAATGTAATGCCTTGATTTTTTAATGCTAAACGCTAATTGCTTAATTTAGGTAAGAATTTTGCCTGCTGACAACAGCGAGAATATGTTCGGCCGCATTGCCCGGCAGACTGACCTGTTCTAAAAAGCAGCGAGATGATTTTTCCAGTTGGGAGCGCTCCGTCAGTGCAGCTTCAAGAAAATTATGCCAATCCTGGCTGCTGTCAACAATCGGCAAGGGTTCATAGTAGGTATAGTAGGGAATGTCTTGTCCATAACGGATAACTGCAACGGGAGTGGCAGCCATGGCAGCATCTAAAGCGATGGTGGAAGGCGTTGTGACGACTGCCAGGGCATTGGCCAGCAGCGTTGGTGTTGACCACTGTGTTATATCTGTCCGGGCGGGATCAAGTACCAAGATATTTCTCATTGAATGGAGAAGCTCTGAGTGGGTTTTACTGCGCTGTATGATTCCAGGATGAGGTTTCAGAATAAAATGAAGGTTTGTGAATGTGTCTGCCATATGTTGCAGGTCGGCAAAAAAGAGCTGCATATACCGGTTATCGAAACGGTCAACATGGAGCCCTTCAAAGACGGCGATGATGGGTGATTTAGAGACCTGTTTCTGGGGTTTTTCCAGGTTGGTAAGGTGGACTTTTGGACAACCGACAGCTATGCATTTACGACGGGTATCGGCGGCAACGATGCCTGGCAGTTGATCAACCGGTCCCCAGGTCAGAACATTTTGGGCTGCAAAGTGAACGTTGGGTCCTAAATCAGGGTCCTGATAGGTCAGGCCGACGTTTTCAAAGCCATGCTGCATCGTATAGGTATGCACTTTGCACGCGTTGGCGATGCGTGTGATGATGTAGGGAACCTTGTGGCTGGCCACCGTGGATTCAACCGTATTCAGCAGGGCGTCAATCTTCAGTAATTTGAAAATAGCTGCTATCAGGTTGCCATGGGTGACGGTAAATACTGTCCGAATTCCTTTTTCGTCCAGCAATTTTTTGGTGGCGGGAAAATGTGTGAGAGCCCGTTTCGTCGCCCAGAAAAACACCTCAATCTCAGGATGTTTCAACGACTGGTGATAAATATCGATGAAAAGATCAATGTCCTGGGGTCGACTGATCAGCAACATAAAGTTCTGCTGCTGCTGCTGGCTGGAGGCGGGAGGATTGTGTCGGGCGTGGCAATAGTGTATAATCCGGGCAGTTGCGATGCAGAAACCTGCATATACTTTTCTTGCGAAGTGTTTTAGTGAGAGAGAGTTTTTCATTTTCAGCTGGATTTAGTTAGGGTGAAATTGATTTTATGAATGTTAATTATATAGCATAATGTTTTGATGTTGGCTAAATGTATTGTGATTCTTGATGCATGAAATCAATCTATTGACAGAGAGGACGGTATAATCCCTTGTTAAAAGAACGTTCAATTTTAGTGACTGGCGGAACCGGATCATTCGGTCAGAAATTTATCAAGACGGTTCTTGACCGTTATCCGGAAATTACCAGGCTGGTGGTTTTTTCCCGTGACGAACTTAAGCAGTTTGAGATGGCCCAGGTTCTCTCTCCTGAAAAGTACCCTCAACTTCGCTATTTTATTGGAGATATTCGCGACAAAGAGCGCCTGTCACGGGCTTTGCAGGATATTGATATTGTCATCCATGCTGCGGCTCTCAAACAGGTTCCAGCGGCGGAATACAACCCCTTTGAATGTATTAAGACCAATGTGATGGGGGCACAAAATATTATTGAAACCTGTCTTGATGCCGGGGTGAAAAAAGTAGTTGCTTTGAGTACCGATAAGGCTGCCGGTCCGGTTAATCTCTATGGAGCAACAAAACTTTGTTCAGACAAACTGTTTGTGGCTGCCAATAATATTAAAGGGAAAAAGGACATTAAATTCAGCGTGGTCAGATATGGTAATGTTATGGGCAGCAGGGGCAGTGTCATCCCTCTTTTCCTGCAGCAGCGCCATACCGGGTTTTTACCGATTACCGATGAACGGATGACCCGTTTTAACATTACCCTGGATCATGGGGTGCGGATGGTTTTAAAAGCCCTGGAAATGATGTGGGGTGGTGAGATTTATGTTCCCAAAATCCCCAGTTACCTGATTACCGAGTTGGCCGAAGCAATAGCTCCCGGATGTCAGTTGCGCACTATCGGAGTTCGCCCTGGAGAGAAACTGCATGAAGAGATGATAACGGTTTCAGATGCTATTAATACAATAGAACTTGAGGATGAATATGTGATTCTACCTTCCATGCGTTTATGGGATGTGGATGAGTTCATCAAAGCTAATAATGCCGTCAGGTGTCAGGAAAATTTTGAGTATAACAGTAATGATAATCCGGATCGTTTGAGCGTGGAGGAATTACGTACTTTGATGCGTGAACATGTCGATCCTGATTTTACGGTTTAAAAAGGATAACGTATGTCTTCCCGATATATTCCTTATGGACGTCATTTTCTCGGACCTGATGATATCCAGGCGGTGGTTGATATTCTCAACTCTGACTGGTTAACCCAGGGACCGATGGTGCAACAATTTGAACAGGCTTTTGCTTCTTTGTGCGGGGTTCGTTATGCCGTGGCGGTTTCCAGTGGCACGGCGGCTCTCCATCTGGCAGCACTGGCGGCCGGTTTTGCTCCGGGAGATGAGGTTATTACCTCTCCTATCACTTTTGTGGCCTCGGCAAATTGTGTGATCTATGTGGGGGCAAAGCCTGTTTTTGCTGATATCGATCCCAAAACCGGTTGCATAGCTACTGATCAAATTTTAGCACAGTTGACCCCGGCAACCCGGGGGATCATTCCGGTACATTTTGCCGGTCAACCCTGTGATCTGGCTGCCATCAACACCATTGCCAGGGAACATGATCTGATTGTTATTGAGGATGCTGCCCATGCTTTGGGCTCTTCCTATACGGTTGATGGTCATCACTTTAAAACCGGTTGTTGTGCCCACAGTGATATGACAATCTTTTCTCTCCACCCGGTCAAGCATATTGCTGCTGGTGAAGGTGGGGTGATTACGACCAATAATAAAAAACTTTATGACCAGCTTTGCCTTTTAAGGTCCCATGGAATAGTAAAAGATCCAGAGCGTTTAAGTGCGAACGAAGGTCCCTGGTTTTATGAAATGCAGGTATTGGGTTTTAATTACCGGATAACGGATTTTCAGTGTGCCCTGGCCCTCAGTCAGTTGAAAAAACTTGATGCGTTTGTGACCCGCCGCCGGGATATTGCCCGGACTTATAAAAAAGCCTTTCAGGATGAAGCTGCGTTGGGATTGATTGCTCAACGTCCGGAAGTCAGCTCATCTTTTCATATTTATGTGATTCTGGCTCTGGGTTTGGATCGTGCTGATCTTTTCAATGCCCTGCGTGAACGAGGAATTGGGGTCAACGTTCACTATATCCCCGTACATCTGCAGCCCTATTACCGCAACAAGTTTGGCTATCGTGCTGGAGACTATCCCTTGGCGGAGGAATATTATCGGCACGCCATCACCATCCCACTTTATCCGGCCATGACGAATGATGATGTTGCCAGGGTTATCGAAAGTGTGCGCCAGAGTATAAAGAGCCTGTTGCAATGAATACCATTGCTATTATTCAAGCTCGTATGTCTTCAACCCGATTGCCGGGCAAAGTGATGAAAAAACTGGCTGATAAATCAGTGCTGGCCCATGTTATCAGCCGCCTGCAAGCCTCCAAAACCCTGGATGGTCTGGTCGTGGCGACCACTACTCATTCGGTTGATGACGCGATTGTGGCAGAAAGTCGAAAGTATGGTGCCGGGGTATTCCGCGGCAGTGAAGAGGATGTGCTGGGTCGTTATGCCGCCGCTGCCGGAGATTGTGGTGCCGATGTGGTTGTTCGCATAACTTCTGATTGTCCGTTGATTGATCCTGAACTCATTGATCATATGGTGCGAAAATTCTTTTCTTTGCCGGCAGTCGACTATCTGAGTAATACCCTTGAACGAACCTACCCCCGGGGTCTTGATGTTGAAATCTTCAGCCGCAAAGTTCTGGCGATGGCTGCTCAGCAAGCCCAAGAACCCTTCGAACGTGAGCATGTGACCCCTTATCTCTATCAGCATGAGGACCTGTTTCAACTGGTCAGCCACAAGGACCTCGTTGACCGGTCACATTATCGTTGGACCCTGGATACACCAAGTGACTGGCAATTTATCGAAGCTGTTTATCAGTATCTCTATCGGCCAGGAGAAACTTTTACTACCGCTGATGTCTTTGCCTTATTACAGCGCCACCCGGAAATGGAAAAGCTCAATGAGCATGTGGAACAGAAAAAACTGGAGGATGATCATTGCGGGTTGTAATCAGGGCTGACGCCTCCATTAAAATCGGTTCCGGCCACATCCGACGCTGTCTTTCCCTGGCGAGCGAGCTGAAAACGAGGGGCGCTGAAGTTTTTTTTATTTGTCGTCAACTTCCCGGCAACCTTTGTGACTTACTGTCTGACCGTAACTTTCGTGTTTTTTGTCTGCCGGCACCAGTGGAAGGTGTACCGGAATGCCTGCCTGCTAAGGATGCCCGGGAGACCGTTGCCGTTGTAGATGCGCTGCCGAACACTGTTGACTGGCTGGTTGTCGACCACTATGTTCTGGGACGGGAATGGGAATCGGTGCTCCGGGAGCGGGTTGAAAAAATCCTGGTGCTGGATGATCTGGCGAATCGTAAACATGATTGTGATGTGTTGCTTGACCAGGGGTTTTATCCTGAGATGAAGCATCGTTATGATGGCCTGGTTTCTTCTGATTGCCGGTTATTGCTGGGGCCACGCTTTGCTTTGCTGGATTCCAGCTTTTCCCGGCAAAAGGGGGAGAAAAAAGGAAAACCTGGCAATCGTCTCTTTGTTTTTTTTGGCGGCAGTGATGCTACCGATGAAACCGGCAAAACACTTGCCGCTTTACCCTTGTTGGCCAATCGTCAATTGCAGCTTGATGTGGTGGTAGGCAGTGGGAATCCTTATCGTGAAAAAATTGAAAAACAGGCCGCTTCCTGCAAACAGGTAACTTTCCATTGTCAGGTTGATACTATGGCTTCCCTGATGTCCAAAGCAGACATTGCCCTGGGAGCCGGGGGGACGACAACCTGGGAACGCTGCTGCCTGGGATTGCCGAGCATTGTCATCAGTGTCGCAGACAACCAGACCGCTTTGTCCGAAACCCTGGGCTTGGATGGCCGGATATTGTATCTTGGAGAAGCATCGCAGGTGAGTGGAGAGATCATTGCCCGGGCGGTACAATCACTGCTGGATTTTCCCTGGTGGCGTCGCTCTTTAAGCCAGCGCAGCCGGGAGTTGGTAGATGGCTATGGCTGCCAGCGCCTGAGCCGGATTCTTTTTCCGGAGAAAATAGATTTGCGTCGGGCAGAGGAAAGCGATTGTGATAAAATCCATGCCTGGCGCAACGCTGAGATAACGCGCCTTTTTTCTTTTTCCGGGGAGGAAATTTCTTTGGATGCGCACCAACAATGGTTCCACAAATCTCTGGACGATGATCGGTGTGTCCTGCTGGTCGGTGAACAGAACGGTCAGCCGGTGGGGGTTTTGCGCTATGATTTCCTTTCTGACCTGAAGGTCCTGGTTTCCGTCTATCTTGTTCCCGGCTGCTATGGCCAAGGCTTGGGCAGCTCCCTGATCAGGGCTGGAAGCAGCTGGGTCCGGTCCCGTTTCCCGTCCTGCAAAACTATCCAGGCGGAGGTGCTGATAGAAAATACTGCCGGGAGAAAAGCTTTTCTTGCGGCTGGATTTAGTGAATATTATGGCGTTTTCCAGGAGGTTATAGCCCATGAATGATGATCATCCGTTTTCTTGTCGGCTGAAGCTAGGTGACCGATGGATCAGCTGTTCAGATCCTCCTTTTATCATTGCTGAAATGTCAGGGAACCATAATCAATCGTTGGAGCGGGCGCTGAACATTGTCGATGAAGCGGCAAAAACAGGTGCTGATGCCATTAAGCTGCAAACTTATACCGCCGACAGCATGACCTTGGATCTGCAGGAAAAAGAGTTCCTTATTTCTAATCCGGAAAGTTTGTGGTCCGGGCGCTCGCTTTATGATCTCTACCAGGAGGCCGCCACTCCATGGGCTTGGCATGAACCGATTTTCAATCGTTGCCGGGAGCTGGGGCTCTTGTGTTTCAGTACGCCTTTTGATGAGACGGCTGTTGATTTTCTTGAAGATCTGCAGGTCCCGGCATATAAGATTGCTTCTTTTGAAAATGTAGATCTTCCCTTGATTGAAAAAGTTGCCGCCACGGGAAAACTACTGATCATGTCTACAGGTATGGCTTCAATCAGTGAATTGGATGAGGCGGTTCGGTGTGCTCGCGAGGCGGGCTGCCGTGAGCTTGTTCTGCTGAAATGCACCAGCAGTTATCCTGCCAGCCCGGAAGAATCTAATTTGTTAACCATACCTCACCTGCAGCAGCTTTTTGATTGTCCGGTTGGCCTTTCTGATCACACCAGGGGTATCGGGGCGGCAATAGCTGCTGTTGCACTGGGGGCGGTAATGGTGGAAAAGCATTTTACCCTGAGCCGTGAAGATGGTGGGGTGGATGCTGCATTTTCGCTGGAACCCGAAGAGATGCGTCTTATGGTCAGTGAAATGAAACGGGCCTGGAAGTCTCTCGGACGGGTTTCTTATGGGCCAACGGAAAAAGAACAAAAATCCCTGGTGTTTCGTCGTTCTCTCTATATCACTCAGGATATGGAGAAAGGCGATATTTTTACTCCTCATAATGTAAGGGTCATCAGGCCGGGAATGGGATTGCCGCCTAAGTTTTATCAACAGCTGCTCGGTAAAAAAATAAATCAGCAGGTAAAAAGAGGAACGCCGCTCAGTTGGGATTTGCTGGGCTGAATGATTGAAGGTATACTATAAGTTGTCTGCTGGACAGTAGGAAAAAAAGGTAAAAATACGCAACAAAATGATAGTGTCTATCGAAAGCTGCAGGAACATCTTGATAAATTCCCCATCGGTTTTTCGCCATATTCAACACACGGCAGTACCAGGGAGAGATCATTGGCTACTGTTCCGCATTGGGAAAAAGCCGTAGATATCAAAGTCAGAAATATCATCCCTGGTGCTGGTTGTTAATTTCTAGAAAGTTCTGGTGAAAAATTACATCGGCGTTCGCCGCAAACCAACCCATACGCGTCCAAATCAGCTCAGAATCTGACTATGACAGTTTTATGCAGTTGAAAGCATTCAACTTGGGTTACATATTTTGTAAAGCAGTGCGTTGATCCTCTGTTATTGAACCGGTTTCCGTGCATTCCCATATCGTGTCCTGAATGATGTATGAGTTGGCCTGGGAGATCTTCGTTTCATCCCTTATCAGATTCAGTATTTCAGCAATGCAGGTCTGTTGAGCTATGCCCGCTCCCGCTATTCCATACACGTCTTCTTCCGAGGGGGCGGAAGTGCCACTATCCATGCAGTAGGTCGGCACCAAAAATATTTTACATTCTACTGGTGGTACTATCAGACATTCGTCAACCCCGATGAGCATGGGTTGGACATCTCCCGTGCCTGGTTCGAAATAAGCACCGGCCGGCAGGCAAAATTCTATGGGCGTGATTCCCGGGTTGCAGAGTTCAAAGGCCAGTGAAAAGGCGCTGCCAAGCCCAAGGTCAGGCATGCACGACATAATACAAGCGGGATCATCATTACTGCTGCATTGTTGCATGCAGGTCATAACTGCCTGAAAATCAATGCTGGAGTAATAGGGAAGGAGAAGATCCATGGTATCGCCGGAAATAGACTTTATGGTTACCGGGTTTACGGCAAATTGGGATCCCAGTTTCCAGTACGGCCAGTTGGGCTCGGCGGGATTAACATAATATTCCAGCGTCATCGCAAGATTATAGCCCGCGTAATAGATACATGGCGCGGTGATGGTCAGAGCGTTATCGGCATGGGCGCAAGACGACCCTCCTGAGGCGACCTGGATGGATTCATACCGCCAGTAAAGCCATGAAGGGTCGGCAGGATTTGTATAAGCACTAAAATTGATCTGGTAATATTGACCTTCATATTCAACACACGGCAGTACCAGGGAGAGATCATCGGCTACCGTTCCGCATTGGGAAAAAGCCGTAGATATCAAAGTCAGAAATATCATCTGGATAAAAAGAATGGATAATAATGTTTTTTTCATGACATACTCTCCTTGGTGCTGGTTGCTTTTTTAGAAAGTTCTGGTGAAAAATTACATCGGCGCTCGCCGCAAACCAACCCATACGCGTCCAAAGCCGCTCAAAATCTGACCATGACAGCTTTATATAGTTGAGATCACACCCCACGGGCCATCACCAAAGATATCAGATTATTTTTGATGGCATGAGCTCAATTATTATGATGGACTTTCTTATTATTCCGCGAGGTAATAAATAAGCATCTCATCCGGTACCTTATTCGGGGTCGCATGATACCATTCGTTTGCATTTACATCCGAATTAGTTGCGTAAAAGGTATGCCAAGTATCAACTAGGAGAAATCCCAATAAATCTGGTCGATATTCCAGACATAAAACCTCCGCCTGATACTGAGAACCATACATCGGATGAATGTATTCTAGATCGAATATCCTGGAATGGAAAATAAAGACGTAAAAGCCACTCACGATTGCAAAGGCTTGCGCGTAACCCCGCTGACCATTGCTTACGATACTCTCAGAACCTCTATATTCTCCGAGTGTTACTTGTTTGAATATTACTTGTCCATCAGAATTGTATGTTTTATCAGGATTGACCCACGGACCGTACTCGTTAAATTGTAATTGGATGAGACCGTTGTTCTGAACGCTGGTAATATCGATCCTGCTATGTTTGACTTTAGTTCCATCTCCATTTTCTCAATCACAGTATAAATACCATGCGCTGGCATTTACTGAGAAAGCCAGTACCATAATCATTACCATCAATCTGATCATCTTTTTCATGACTTGCCTCCATTCTAAATTTGATTTGTAAGATTTTTTCCAACTTTCTGTTTTAATCGGGAAGCTGAAAGCTTGTTATCCCAGGAATTGCTCCATTCAGAAAAAATACCCCTCTTAAATCTTGAGTTGATTTACTGAAGTCTGAGAATGTTTTCGCTATGCTGGCAGAAACAAAAGATGCTTTATTGTTGCTTCCTAATATATTTCTAACCGGCATTTTATCATCTGTCAAGAAAAGCTTAAAGTTTTTGGAATTCCGATATCAGGAAATTATTGCAGGATGTTCAATTGCAGTAACTTCAGTTGATCGCTATTTTACTCATAGTGGATTCGTGGATCAATGAGGGCATAGAACAGTTCGGTGGCAACATTGGCAATGATGTAGCAAAAGGAGATGACCAGGATGCATCCCTGGACCATGGGATAATCCCGGGTAAAAACTGCCTGAATCAGCAAACTGCCGATTCCCGGCCAGGAAAAAACCTTTTCGGTGACAATTGCTCCGGAAAGTAAAGCCCCAAACTGCAGGCCGACAATGGTGACTACCGGCAGCAGGGCGTTTTTTAAAGCGTGCTTCATCAGGACCTTCCAGCCTGGCAGTCCCCGGGCTCGGGCGGCGGTCAGGTATTCCTGGCTGATAACTTCCAAAAGGCTGGAACGGGTCATGCGTGAAAGGATGGCGGCCAGGGCGGTTCCCAGGGTGATGGCCGGCAATATAAGACTTTTCAAACTATCCATTCCCGATACCGGCAGCCAGTCCAGTTTGATGGAGAAAGCAATAATCAGCAGAGGTCCAAGCCAGAAATTTGGCATTGATATTCCCAGCAGGGAAAAAAACATGCTGAAATTGTCAATGGCGCTGTACTGCCGGCAGCCAGCCAGGATTCCCAGGGGCAGGGCAATAAGCAGGGCCACACCCATGGCGGCGGTAGCCAGAATGATGGTGGCCGGCAGCCGGTCGGCAATGACGGAGCTGACTGGCAGCCGGTAGAAAATTGAACTGCCCAGATTGCCATGAAAAATACCTTTAAGAAAGATGAGATACTGGCTCAATAGTGGCTGATCCAGCCCCAACTGGTGTCGCAAAGCTGCTTTTTCCACCGCCATGGCATGTTCTCCCAGCATGACGGTAACCGGATCACCGGGGATCAGGTGAACCAGAAAAAACACCATGGTAACCACCCCGATGATGGTGGGAATTATGGTTAATAGTCTTTTGATCAGGTATCTTGCCATTTGACTTTCCTGAGTGAAGTATAAGCACCTCCCGGATAGATTTCAAAACCTTCCAGCCTCCGCTTCATGATAACCACATCATTCCGGTACCAGAGACTGGTGTAAATTTTCTGCTCAGCAACGATCTGCTGGATCCTGAAAAAAATCTGCCGGCGTTTTTTCAGGTCAATGACTGTTCGACTTTCTTCCAGCAGGCTATCCATTTCCCGGTTAGAGAAGCGCCCACGGTTGGCACCCTGGGGTGGAATACTGGACGAATGGAAGATGTAGTGAAAAATATCAGGATCCTGAATGCCTATCCATTTCAGCGAATAGAGTTGAAAATTACCCTTCTTGATATCGGCGAAAAAGGTTCCCCATTCAAAGCGGAGAATATCAATTCTGATGCCGATTTGTGCCAGTTGTTTTTTGATGATCTGGGCGATTTCATAACTTTCCTGGTTTGTAGAGGTCTTATAACTCAGGCTGAAGCGGATTCCCTCAGGATCTTGTGGTGGAAATCCGGCCTGATCCAGAATCATGGCTGCCTGGTCAGGGTCAAAGGAGTCCGGTTTTAGAAACTGAGTGCTGGCCCAGTGCTCCGGCGGTAGCAGGCCGTTTGCCAGACGGGCCTGGTTTTTGAGGACATAGCGAATGATCTGTCGGCGGTCGATGGCCAGAGAAATAGCCCTACGTACCATGATGTTGCCGACTATTGGATCTTTCAGGTTGTAGCCAATATATTTATAGCCGCTTCCCTGGCGACTGAGTACCCGCAGGCATTGATCCCGCTGGAAGAATTTTAGGGCATAGGGCGGAATGGCATTCTGGACCAGGTCAACCGTTCCTTTTTTTAAAGCCAGAATCCTGGTGGTATCATTGGTGATGATTTTAAAACAGATACGCTTAAGATGTGGTGTCGCGAGATCATAGTGTGGGTTTCTGGACAGGATAATTCGATGTCCACGGGCAAATTCCACCAGTCTGAATGCTCCGGTGCCCGGGATATCCATGGGTTTTGTAAGGCTATGCTGGCAGCAGGATGCCGGTACTATGTAGCAGGTCAGAGCGTATAAAAAACTGGCAAAAGGCTTTTTGAGGTGAAAAACAACCGTGAGTGAGTCAGGAGTCTGGATTGAATCAATGATGTTCAGACTGCCATAGGCCGGACAGCCATTGTCCGGTTTTCGCATAAAATCAATAGTTGCCTTGATATCCTTGGAAGTGCAGGGTGAGCCATCGCTGAAACTTACTTTTGGCCGGAGCCTGAAAAGATAGGTATGATTATCAATGATTTTCCAACTGTTGGCCAAGTCGGCAACGATGGAGCCATGGCGATCGGTAGTTACCAGGCCATTGTAAATCAGTGGCAGGATGCGGGATCCATAGGCATCGGTGGTGTAGCGCGGATCAAGGGTGGTGGGTGAACCTTCGAGCCCGATGGTTATCTGATCGTCATGATTTTTTGCTGGTGGTAATGGAGAACAGGCTCCTGGCAGGAGAATTAACACCAGCAGCATGGGGATAAAATGGTGGATTATGACTGGAAGCGGCAACCGGTCCATGGCGTTCAGTAATTGGTGTCTGGCTAAAGCGGATAATGGAAGAAAAAATCAACTGGAGGACTTTATCAGCTTCCTGGTTATGGTGCAACGGAAGAATGGATGGAGATATTTATTGCGGCTAAAAAAACTCAATTTTCTGACTTGCATTGCCAGGGATACATTACAGGATGTTCGGGCTTGGCTCATAGCGGTTTTGGCCGCCGGAGTTGGGACAGTTTTAAAAACTGTCCCACATTGGTGATTCGCGGCGGACGCCTCGGAAGCCGGCCATGGACGGCCGGCGAAAATGAGCGAGAACCATGCCGGAACATCCTGGGAAATTTCTTTCAGTTGCCAATTTTGGCCACCACCAGGGTCAGATCATCAAACTGGGGCATCCCCAGGGCAAAATCTTCCACTTCTTTTATTACCGCGTTGCGAATGTCCTGGGCACTTTGGCTGGCCTGTTCCTTGATTATATTTTGTAACCGCTGATAGCCAAACAGTTCGCCGCTTTTGCACTGGGCTTCCGTCACCCCGTCAGTGTAGGTCACCAGGATATCTCCTGGGTTAATGTCCACAACCGCATGCTGGTATTCTTCGTTTTCCAGGATGCCAAAAGGCAGACCTCCTTCATTGTAGGATTGAAAGCTGTTTTCCCGGGGACGGAAAATGTAAAGTGGAGTATGTCCGGCACTGAGAAAATGGATTTTCATTACCTTGAGATCCAGGATATAAATCAGGGCGGTAACGAATTTACCATTCAGATTTTCCCGGGCCAGAGAATTGTTAACTGACTGAACCCTCTTCGGCAGATCATTCAAATTATTTTCTGATTGCTGCAGACTGGATCTGAGCATGCTGCGGGTCATTGCCATCAGCAGGGCTGCCGGGATGCCTTTGCCGGCAACATCCCCAATGACGACGCACAATTTGTCTTCCGGTGTATTAATATAATCAAAAAAGTCACCTCCGACATTAACCGCCGGCATGCTGATGCCACTGATGTCCAGACCTTCAATAACAGGGTTTGCCTGGGGTAAAAGTCCTCGCTGGATATCTCCGGCAATGCGAAGCTGTTCCAAAAGCTTTTCCTGCTCAATGGCCTGCTGGTGGTAAACAGCGTTTTCGATGGCGATGGAAGCCAGTTGAGCTACCGTTTTCAGCGTTTCTATTTCCAGACTGCCGAACGAGGTTCCACCTTCCTGGTTGATGACATTAATTACCCCATAGGTTTTGTTCTTGGTGAACAGTGGAAACGAAATGATGGAGTTGACTGCATACTTGTTGCTGGCAATGCTCAGTTCCTGGTCATGGGGGAGGTCTTCAATATGATAAACGGATCTGCTGGTTGCCACTTTATCAATCAGTCTGGTACCGTCCGTATAGATAATTGATTTGACAAAGTCGTCTTTTAACCCCCATTCAATGCTGGTTGACAGTTCGTTATCGTCATTAAAAAGCATAATAGATCCAACTTCCGCCAGCAGAATCTTCAGGGACAGTTCCATGAGTTTAGCCATGATCCGGTCCAAATCAAGGTTTCCCAACAATTCACCCATTTCATTGATGGCATCGAGCTTGGCGGCGCTTTCCTCTTTGAAATTGCACATTTCTTCATAGATTTTGGTTTTGATCAGTGAAAGGCAGACTTGGTCCAGGTAGATTTGTAATATGGTGGCATATTCGGAGAAGTTTTCCAGGTATTCATGGGCCACAAAAGCTATGGCCACTTCTTTATCCCGCAGCAGCAGATCGACCCAATAGACATCAAATTCATTGCCAAACCAGGTTAGCTGTGAGGGGATGTTAAGGGGTTCCTGCCCGGAAAAATAGTCAAAAGCTACATCTTCACGGTCGAAAAAAATTTCATCCCAATAACCGCAGTCAATAATGGTTGAATAATCAAGGTTGTATTGCTGGCTGTCATTATTGAAAAGAAAGATGGAAAAGGCCTGAATATTGAATCGCCCGGCCAGTTGCCTGCTCATGGCCAGGTATATTTCTTCAGAATCCATGGAGGCATGAATTTCCATTACAGCTTGTTGAATCGACCCCTTCATTCAGCTTCTCCCTTTTTGTTTCTTTTACTTCTTCAATGATAGCGGCGCGTACGGTAATAAATTTAATTTTGCTGTCAATGGCTCTAATTATTGTGATGATTTTAGAGCTTGTCGATTAATTCCATGATCTGAGCAGCCAGTGTGATGATTTCATCATGGTGTTGTTCTTCCCAGTCTGGCGGTAAATTGAGCATTTTATAAGCTTTCTCTCTTTGCTCCTGGCTCAGTCGTTCCACCGGCTGTTCAAGGGCAAAGCCCAATCGATTGCTAAGGTTGTTGGCTAGAGAAATGACCAGTGTTTCACGGGGATTAACCGTGGCATTTTCCGGAAAGTGATGCATGCTAACTGATTCAACCAAGTTTGTTGGTAGCTTCCAGTTTGTTAACAGGATCCCTCCTATTTCCCCATGATCAAAACCAAGTATCTCTTTTTCAGCCTGAGACAGGGGCTTATTTGCTGTAATTGCGGGGGCAAAACGATCAGCGAATTGTTCCACAAAAGGTCCAAGAATGAGTTTGCCAATGTCATGCAATAATCCGGATACGTAGCAATTTTCAATCTCTGCTGGCGTCAGGTTGGCAGATTTAGCCAGATAACGGGCCAGGGCTGCCACCAGGTTTGCATGTTGCCATAGACCTTCTTTCTGATAGCCATAAACCTTGAGACTTTTTTTAAACAGGTTCGAGGTCGAAGCACCCAGTACCAGGCTTTTGATGGTATTGTGTCCCAGGTATACCACCGCATCGGAAATTGAATTAACTTTACGGGATAGGCTGAAAAAAGAAGAGTTGACCATCCGCAGCATACGGGCGGTCAGGGCCTGGTCTTTGACAATCAGATTCTCGAAGTCAGCCGCGTTGGAGCTTTCATCATTAATTAATTGCATCACTTTATAGACAATGGCCGGTAATGATGGAATAGATTCTATTTTCTGCATGATCCGGCTCTTAAGACGTTCTGTATTGATGCTGTTCAGAGAGATTTTTTGTTGTTGCTGACGGCGTGTGCTTCCAGTATGCCCGATTTTAGCTGCGACTTTTGTCGGAGTCAGGTCTTTGATTTTCAGGGCCAGTTTGATTTGTTGGATCAATGATTTTTTGTCAAAGGGTTTAATCAGAAACCCCTTGGCTCCAAGTTGTCTGGCTTTGAGAATATCTTCTCTTTTTGAACGACTGGTTGTGACAATGACTGGAATATTCTTCAGCTCTTTCTGATCCTGGTCATTGATGTATTGCAGGATAATAAAGTCATCGTAACCGGGAAGTAGGGCTTCAGCAATAATCAGTCTCGGAGTTTCCTGCTGCAAGGTGGTAACCAGGGAGGCCAGCGATTTTATCGGCTTGGGGGTGAGACCCAGGGAACTGATAATTTGAGAGATATATTCGGTAGATTCGGCATTGTGGTCAATAACAAAAACACTCATGGTGACGATCCTCCGCCCGGAAGCGGTTAAAATTTATTGGTTTTGTCAGACGAGTGGCTGTCTTGAAAAATTAGAATTTTTGTTTGAGTACAAGGCAGGCGATAATTATAACCGCAGGAATATATGTCATATTTTGAGGATTATAATTTGAGCCTAACGCAGTAATCGAGCAAAAAGGTCATTTTCCAAGGTAGTCTGGTATAAACAGTCATTATCAAATTCTCCGTCTAAGTGATTATCGGCATAGGAAAAGCAAAACTTAAGAATTCCGGCAGTATTTTTTTGCTATGAATTATATAGCGTTAAAAGTGAATTCCATGGAAGTTTTAACTTCTTATAATTATTGGTGAAAATCTGGTTATCTCCGGGGTGTAATAGTTTTACCGATGCTATTATTAGAATTAGTCATTGTTCAGTATATGGCCAAAAAACAAAAACCCCAAAATCTTTTTAGGACTTGGGGCTGAGGAACTAACCGGATTTTTCCGGATTATTAAATGATGGCGGTGCAGGGACTTGAACTAAGCGAACAAGATATTGTAAATAAAAGAGTTTATTTTTTTTAAATCAAAAAATACCGTCATAAATACCGTCATATTTTATCCGCTGCCATCCTTGTATTTTCCTCACTATTTATCTGAGCAACCTCATAAATCTTTATATCCTGATGTGCTACAAGACTCAGATGATCGAAGATGCTTGCAGATAAGATTAAGTTTGAGAATACAGCAATTATCTTAAGATTTGCTGTGGCAACATTAAAATGTCCCAATTGGATCTTTAATATAACTCTGGCCCTAATTCTTCAGGACTTGCTACCCAGTGGCTGGCCAGCCTTCCGGGGCGGGATTCGCTCCCGCTAGAATATGCGACCTATGCCCGGCCGCACTGTCACTTCATCTTTGCTGGTCTCGAAAAAGTCCACAGGATATAAGTAAAAAGAGGTGGTCGTCAAACTCTGTTCAACTGCATCCAACCGTAGATAACTGTCAATGCCAAGGTGTAGACCATAACTTAGATTCAACTCGTAAGTGCAACAGTTAAAAATGTTTTGGTATTAAAGAATA
>CAYZIS010000039.1:0-23021 GCA_964478545.1 uncultured Thermodesulfobacteriota bacterium | reverse complement strand
AAGGAGGTATTTTATCTTGAAAAATAGGCGGTGAAATAAATAGTTATTCAACACTCCCTGACGTATTCAGTAATTTTAGAATATCGAGAATGGATTTCATCAATCCCGAATGTTTCGAATTTACTTGTAAATCCTAGAACATCCAAAAAACCTAGAATATAAATTGACTTCATTCACTCTCCAAGACGGCTAACATATATATTATCAGGCCATATTGACCTGATAAGTTGATATTTAAGCATCAAATAGGTCAATTTGCCCCGCCAAAGTTATCAGTGAAATTTTCAATTGGCTGACCTTGTTTTTTGAGGGTCGGTTCCATCATTAAATTTGCAAATTTTATATTGTCATAATACCTGTATCTTTACAATAACCATTCATGTAAAGCATTATTTCAAAATCACTTTTCTCCGGATGTTTCCGATTTTCTATATCACGATTGTATGACTGAAATATTTATTGGTTGAAAAGGGTGTGGAGCCGGTGGATAGGTAGGGTGATTTTGTGATGTTCCCGGCAGATACCGGGACGGTAGCATTTTCAATGGTGATGGGGAAGGGAAGAATCGGCCGAAAAAAGGGGCCGATTTGATATTCAGGATAATGTAGTTTTTCGCCGAGCTCTCCAACGGGTCTTCTGGTTGCGTATGGTTAGACGGTTATTGCACAGGTCGGGATATTTTGGCGCTTCTGAGTAAAATCTCATTTCCAAGTTACTAAAACCCCGCGGCAATCTGAACGGTGATTATGGTTCGATCTTCGAGCAGGCTGTCCGTGATCTCATCATCCTGATCGACAAAAGTGGCTTCCAGAGTCAGCTTGTTAGCAGCACCTTTAATATAATAGTTAAGGCCGAAAGTGTAAATTGAGGTATCGTCGTCACCGCTTTCGTCAGAACTGATCAGCTGATAATGGGCAAACGGCTGCAAGTTGCCGATCCCAAGCTTATTACCGAAAAAATAGCCGGCTTTTACCGAGATCAGGTCACCGTCATCGCCGGAGCCAAAATGGGTCCAGGCGATATCATTACCATGTAAGCGGCCAAAACCCTGGCCGCTTACCACGGCAGAACCTCGGTTAACAAAGAAGATATCGATCAGGCGGGCATGATTATGCTTGGTTAGTGATGCCGCCGCACCGTTGAAGGTCATGCAGATATCCATTGGGGCATCACAGGCTTTGTCCATGTGGTGCATTTTGTGTCGGCAGTAGCAGGTTCCAACGCTGATATGGGTCGCCGTTTTGATGACCTCGGTAGCTCGTTCGTAATCGAGAACATGGAGGGCATCATCATTACTAAGGATCGGTTCATGTACGAAAATCCGTCCAACTTGGGTTTCTCCCCAGGCAAACAGATCGCTAATGAAATCCTCTTCAACATTCATATATTGATAAAAAAGTTCGCTAAGAACTTTCTGGTCAATATCACCTCTGAGATCGATCATAAATAGAGGTACCCCATACCATAATATTTAATAGTGGACAAAGTCACTACTTTGATGCTATTAAGTGCAACTTGTTGTTTTTTTACGGTGATACTAGGAACCGCTGTTTCTACTGGCTTCGGCCACTGACATGGTTTCTTCTCTGGTCCCTGATATATTTTACCTGAATGTATCGAAGTGAACCAAATATCAAAATGGCCGTTTTCTTCACAGAAGGCGGCCATTTCCTATCTTTGGAGCTATTTGTTTGCCGTAATCTGATACCATGATTGCTGGTTGTTGGGGTGCAAGTTGGTTGAACCCCAATATGTCAAGAGATTTTGCAGCCATCGATTACCTTTTTAACTTTTTGACCGGCCCTGCTTACCGTGGCCAGGTAGATTTTGGAGTATAGAGTATTATGTCATTTGAACAGCTGGGTCTCGAACCCGCATTATTGAAAGCGATTGCCGATCAAGGCTACAACACCCCCACCCCCATTCAGGCCCAGACAATCCCCGTGATTCTTGACGGCCAGGATGTCCTGGGAGGGGCCCAAACGGGTACGGGAAAAACCGCGGCGTTTGCACTACCTGTATTGCAGATCCTCAATCAAAGGGGTAAAAAAAGCCGCCGCCCACGTTGTCTGGTACTGACTCCCACCCGGGAACTGGCCGCCCAGGGTGGTGATTTCATGGTTACCTATGGGAAGCACCTCTCGCTGCGTTCCACCGTTATATTCGGTGGCGTTGGCATAAACCCTCAAATTGATACGTTAAGAAGAGGAGTAGACATTCTGGTGGCCACCCCCGGCCGACTCCTGGATCACACGGGACGTGGAACGATAGATCTTTCGGCCGTGGAAATATTGATTCTGGATGAAGCGGATCGCATGCTGGATATGGGCTTCATTCACGACATTAAACGAGTGCTGAAGCTTTTGCCGAATAAAAGACAAAACCTGCTGTTTTCCGCCACCTTTTCAACTGAAATAAAGCAACTGGCAGATAAACTTTTAAACAATCCGGTAATGATCGAGGTAGCCCGAAAAAGCATCGCCGCAGAAAAGGTGGACCAGGTGATTCATCCGGTGGAACTTAAGACCAAGCGCGTCCTTCTGGCCCAACTCATCAAGGATGGTGCCTGGGAGAGGGCCCTCGTTTTCACCCGTACCAAGCACGGAGCCAATCGCTTAGTCACTTATTTGGAAAAAAGCGGTATCGACGCAGCCGCTATTCACGGAAATAAAAGCCAAACCGCAAGAACCAGGGCACTTTCAGAGTTTAAAGACGGCAAGGTTAGAATCCTGGTAGCCACCGATATCGCCGCTCGGGGATTGGATATCGATCACTTGCCTTATGTGGTAAATTTTGATTTACCCAACGTAGCGGAAGACTATGTGCACCGCATTGGCCGCACCGGACGGGCAGGCTGCAGTGGCATGGCCATCTCGCTGGTCAGTGCCGATGAACAGAAACTGCTCCGCCCCATCGAGCGACTGCTGGGCAAAAAGATTACTGTTGAAGTTATTGACGGGTTTGAGCAGAACCTGGCGGACAAAGATGAAGAGACTTTTGTGAATTTCAACCGTCGTGGACGAGGGAACAATACTGGTGGTTATTCAAGGTCACGAACTGCAGGAGCCAGCCGAAAAAGTTCCGGTAAATCCCGTTCCTATACCGAGCGGAACGATAGGCCAGGTAGCCAAGACCGTTCCAATCAGGTCGCGCATGCCTCCCGGTGAGAAATATCATTTCTTTTCGATCTTCTGAAACATGCTGAAATGAGTGGGATAGGGAAGTTAGACATTAAAGTGGCCATCCTTTTTTGAAGGGTGGCCATTTTTTTGTTGACTTGAGTTGGGGAGGAAGAGATAGTAGAATTTAGAATGAATAAACCCTGCTTGTTTATGAAAAGGAGGGGTTGGTAAATATGACTTCCGCGATGAAATATAAATGGGCCTTTCGCGCCCGTTTCAGGCGACATGCCTTTGGCTGGCGTTCGCAACCGGCGATCAAACGCATCAAGGAAGCGGTGGCGGAAATCAAGAAGGCTGCCCGTAAAGATCCTCTTCTGGGTGGCGAGGGGGCCGTGCTGTTTCTTGAAAAGATATCACCGGCGATTGAACAGGTGGACAGTTCATCGGGCAGCATCGGTACGGCTGTCAATAATGCCATCAAGGTGTTGGTACCGATCATTGCGAAGGCACCGGCCGATGATAAGCTGCGTGATAAATGGTTGGAACATCTCTGGCAGGCGGTGGAAGACGATGATATCCCCTATATCGAGATGCTTCCTGAATATTGGGGTGAGCTGTGTGTTACCCCGGAGCGTGCCTCGCGCTGGGCCGACAAGTTTATTGATGTGGTGCGGATGTTGTGGGGGCCGAACCCTGAAATAACAGGATATTATGCTGGGACTACGGCCTGTCTGAGTGCCTTGTCCACGGCCGGACGAAATGCCGAAATTATGGAACTGCTCAACGGTGCACCATACAAGTTCTGGCATGATCGGCAATGGGGAGTGAAAGCCCTGCTGGCCATGGGGAAAAAGGCTGAAGCACTCAGTTTTGCCGAGGATTCCCGGAGATTGAATGAACCGGATTTTATCATCAGTGAAGCCTGTGAGGAAATCCTGCTGGCAAGTGGCTTGGCAGAGGAAGCTTACAGCCGCTATGCCATTGAGGCCAATCAGAAAACCACCTACCTGGCAACTTTTCGCGTTATTATCAAAAAATATCCGCAAAAGAGGCCCGCGGATGTTTTGAAAGATCTTGTTGCCAGCACCCCGGGCAGAGAAGGTAAGTGGTTTGCCGCGGCTAAATCTATGGGGCTTTATACCGAAGCGATTGAGCTGGCTAATCGCACCCCCTGCGATCCCAAGACTCTCACCCGGGCTGCCCGGGACATGGTTGAAACTGAACCACTATTTGCCGTCCATGCCGGGGTGGTGGCATTGCGCTGGCTGGTGGCGGGCTATGGCTACGAGATCAGTGGCCTGGACGTACAGGCTGCCTATAATTATACCATGAAAGCAGCGGAGAATACGGGCTGCAAACCGGAAGTCTTCGAATTCATCCGTGAATTAGTTGCGGGAGAGAAATTTGGCGAACGATTTGTCACCAGGATTTTAGGACGTGAGCTTGGGTTGAAATAAGTGCAGGAAAAGTACCAGCGGTGGTCCATGAACCAGCTAAAAACTAATGCGGGCTTGAGGCCCGCAACCCAAAACTTAATCAATGTTCCCGCAAATAAGTACTCTTATCACAACATTTTCTTGTTTTTCAAACCAGAAAATAACCTGTAAGATACTAAAGTTCTGAGACGAAAAAGACGATATTGAATAGATATCTGAGTATAGCGGTAATCTCTCAATAGTAATAGAGCTGGGTCAGGATATCACACTATGGATGCATACGTTGCCAGACAGCCCATTTTTGATCGACATAAGAATATTTATGCCTATGAACTCCTTTTTCGCGATGGAACCGCCAATTTTGCTCCGGGTATAGATGGTGATGTGGCTACCAATACGGTGCTTGCCAACAGTATTCTCAATATTGGCATGGATATCATTGCTGGCGGGAAAAAATCTTTTATCAACTTTACCCGTAATTTGTTGGTAAATAAAGTTCCTCTGCTGTTGTCCAAAGAAAATATCGTTGTTGAAATTCTTGAGGATGTGAAGGCTGAAGAGGAAGTCATTGCCGCCTGCCAGGAGATGGTCCAAAAGGGATTCATTATTGCCCTTGATGATTTTGAATATGATGAAGAATTGGAGCCTCTGATTGACCTGGCAGATATCATCAAATTTGATTTTCGCCTCAGTACTCTTGAGGAGATTAAGGCTTATATCCAGCAGCTGAAGGGAAAAGATCTTCGCCTGCTGGCGGAAAAGATTGAAACCCTTGAAGAGTTTAATCTGGCTCTGGATATGGGTTTTGAGCTGTTCCAGGGTTATTTTTTCTGCAAGCCGGAAATCATGAAGGGGAAGAAAATTCCTTCTTCGCAAATAGCCCAGCTGCAAATTATGGCGGAAATAAACAAGCCGGATTATGATTTTAGTGAACTGGGGACCCTGATTTCCAGGGATGTGGGGATATCATACAAACTGTTGCACTACATCAATTCCCCTTTTTTTGCCAAGCCCAGTAAAATTTCGGTCATTAAACAGGCTTTGGTGTATATGGGTGGTGCTGAGCTGCGACGTTTCATGTCCCTGATGACAATGACCAAGCTTGCCGAAGGGAAACCGCATGAATTGATCAGTTTGTCCTGTATCCGGGGGAAATTTTGTGAACTGCTGGGGAAAGAGAGCAAATATCAGCTGAAAGTGGCTGAACTTTTTACCGTCGGCATGTTTTCTTTGATTGATGCTATTGTTGATCAGCCTATGGCTAAAGTAATGGAAAAATTACCATTGTCAGAAGATTTGGTTACTGCCTTGGTTGACAAGAAGGGGTTGCTTGCCGGTTTTCTCATGCTTGTTATTGCTTATGAACAGGGCCGGTGGCAATCGACGACAAAAATTGCCAGGCGGCTGGGTATCGATGAAACAGCAATTCCAGGACTCTATCGTGAAGCCTGTCAATGGAGTAATTCAATTTCCAATATGTAAAAAAGAGCTTTCTGCTTTGATTTCTCAGCTTCCCAGGTAGACCTTGTAAATCTCCAAGGTTTCCATCAACTCAGTGGCTGTTCCTGAAACAAGGATGTCACCGGTATCCAGCAAGTAGCCGCGATCTGCCAGCCGGGGAAGAAGTTCAAACACCCGCTCTCACAATCCCTATTTTTCTGAGCCAAGCCCAGTTATCACGGATCAATATTTCCTCACAAAAGGTTACTAAGCTGGTTTGCTTCGCTCTGCTTTGCAAGGGGTCACATCTTGACAAAGGCTATTGAACATCACCAATAAAAGCTAGTATCACGATACGCCTTCGTCAACAAATGACCCCAATCCTCTGAAAATATCATGGGGTTCCACCTTGATCAGACTCTCTCCGCGAAAAAGAATATCACCGCCGGTAAGCTTAGGAGCCTCAGGCGGTGGGAGTCGGCAGATACTATGCAGGGTCGTAGCTTTACCGGTTCCATTAGCGCCGAGGAGCCTTCCGATGAATTCATATTGCGTTTTAAACTGGTTTTTGCTAGGTTGTTTTTAGCTGGAAATATCTGGTTATCGAATGAACACTATTTCTTCTCTTCTAATATCCAGGCAGGAAGTTTGATGTGGTTTCGTACAAAATTTTAATCACCGATAACCTGGCACCAGAAGGCATTGAGATCCTTCAAAATGAAAGCCAGATTGAACTCGAATTACAGGTGGGCATCTCCCCTGGAGAGCTGAAGGAGCGCATCGGAGATTATGATGCCATCATCACCAGGAGCGGGACAACCATAACTGCCGATCTGCTGGAAAATCCCGGACGGCTGAAGATTATCGGTCGAGCCGGTGTCGGGCTGGACAATATTGATCTTGAGGCCGCCAGCATCAAAGGGATTATTGTCATGAATGCTCCGACCGGCAATACCATTGCCGCAACGGAGCTGACCATGGGCATGATGCTGGCTGCGGCGCGGAAAATTCCGGCTGCTAATATCTCCCTGAAGCACGAGGAATGGACCCGGAAGAAATTCATGGGACGGCAGTTATATGGTAAAACTCTGGGGGTTATCGGCCTGGGACGGATTGGCGGCAGCGTGGCGGCCCGGTCCAAGGCCTTTGGGATGAAAGTCATTGCATTTGATCCTTACATCAAAAAAGCCAAGGCTGTAGGACTTGGAGTTACCCTTTATGACCGGCTGGAAGATGTTCTTGGTTTAAGCGATGTGATCACCGTCCATACCCCGAAAACCGATGAAACCCAGGATATGATTTCAGTCCCTGAGTTTGAGTCTATGAAGGATGGGGTTGTTATCATCAATTGCGCCCGGGGCGGCATTATTAATGAGGATGCCCTTTATAAAGCCGCCAAATCCGGCAAGGTTTTTGCTGCCGGGGTGGATGTTTTTGGCCAGGAGCCTCCAGGTCATCACCAACTGCTGGAACTGGACAATGTTTTTGTCACCCCCCATATCGGTGCCAATACGGTTGAGGGACAGGAAGGGGTAGCGGTGATTATTGCCCGGCAGGTAATTAATGCTTTGCAGGGTCGGGCTTATGAGAATGCGGTCAACATTCCCTTCATGCGCTCCCAGTTGCCGCCGATGATGCAGCTTTATTTCGATCTGGCAGAATCCATGGGCCGCCTGGCTGCCCAGATTTCCAAGGGGCGTCCGGAATCTTTTCAAATGGTCATGGTGGGGCAGAAGTTCAAAGAGAATTTCGGCGAGCGGGTTTTTGATATTCCTTTCAGTTTTCAGCCTTTTACGGTGGCCGGACTGAAAGGCTTCCTGGAAAAGAATATCAAGGAAACCGTTTCCTTTATTAACGCCGCCTACCTGGCCAAAGAACGGGATATGGAGATTCATGAATCTAAAACCTCATCCTATGAAAATTATAATGATCTGTTGCTTTTGCGCCTGAAAACCGATGTTGATGAGCACTTGATTGGAGGGACAGTCTTTGCCGACAATGTTTGTCGCATCTTGTTTCTGGATCAGTTCCGTGTGGAAATGGTGGCCAAAGGCAGTTATCTCTACTTTAAAAATATTGATAAACCAGGTATTGTCGGGCGAGTGGGAACGGTTTTGGGTAAACGCCAGATCAATATTGCCGGCTTTAACCTGTCCCGAATCATGGGAGGCAAGGCAGTTTCTTTCGTGTCCCTGGACAATGATGTTCCTGAACCGGTTTTGAAAGAGTTGCTGGAACAGGACGGTTTGCTGGAAGCAAAAGTGGTCACTTTATAATCTGTATAATATTTTCCTGCAGGGCTGACCGAAATGGAAAAACAGGAATTACATCAGAAAATCTATGCTAAGATTGAGGAACTCCCCACTCTTCCAGCAGTAATTCCCAAGCTTTTGAGCCTGATGGATAATCCTAAAAGCAGTGCCGCGGATGTCACCGAGGTTATTTCCCATGATCCTTCTCTGACCGCCAAGCTTCTCAAGGTGGCTAACTCGGCCTATTATGGCTTCCCCGCAAAAATATCTGATCTCAAACATGCTGTAGCCCTCTTGGGGTTTAACCTGGTAAAATCATTGGCCATTTCCATCGGCGTCATTAAAAATCTTCCCCGGGGGAAGCAGTCAGCCTATTTTTCCACCTCCGGATTATGGCTGCACAGTCTGGTGGTGGCCACCGTTATGCAGGATATGGGGCACCGTTTTTATTCCCGGGACGATAATCACGATTATCTCTTCATTATTGGTCTCTTGCATGATTTAGGCAAGGTGGTCCTGGACCAGTTTTTTCCTGAGCTTTTCAATGAAGTACTGGAAAAGGCCAATGCCGGAAAGCACATTAAGCTGCACCGGATCGAACAGGAGATTATCGGTATTGATCATTGTGAAGTCAGCGCCATGCTGCTGACCCGCTGGAAATTTCCGCCAAAAATTGTCCAGCCCATTACCGGTCATCATCGGCAGGAGATTTTGGCGGGGGACAGCCAGAAGGACGTAGTCTTGTTGCGCATAGCCAATGTAATCGCCCAGGAACTTGGGTTAGGCAAGGATGGAAATTCCAGGCCTAATCCCCTGCGTCCCGGTGATTTGCAAAGTATCGGAGCCGGTGAAGAGGCTTTGCTGGCAATGAAAACCAGCCTGCAGGAAAAACAGGGAGATATTGAAGCATTCTTCGCGGCACTCGGTTAAGTGTGGGGGGGCTGCTTTTTCAGCGGCTCATTGCGCTAAAATTACCAAAATTGGTAATAAAAATTGGGGTCAGACCACGTTTTTTCTTTTCCATAAATTGCAATCAATAAGGTGAAAAAAGACCGTGAAAAACGTGATCTGGCCCCCCGGTCAAGTGAGCTAAGCTCTAAACTCTAGTTGAATAATTATCCTCAAGATATTTACCGTCACGCCGATAACGATGTCAGAAATATAGCAATACAACTGCTATCCAAGGTTGAGATCCATGCTGTCAGTCTTTATTATTGCCAGTGCCTGCTTGATTCTAGGCCTGTTCAGTGGTTTTCTGATGCACCGCTCAGATTTCTGTCTGGTCGCCACGTTTCGCGATCTTTTTCTGTTCCGCTCATGGTTTTTAATCCGCGTCCTCGTCCTGCTGATTGTTACCTCAATGGTGCTTTTTGAAGTGGCCCATCTTCTTGGCCTGCTGCCATTCTATCCATTCCCACTGTTGGGCTCACTATCGGCGGCAACATTTATCGGCGGTTTCATCTTTGGTGTCAGCATGGTCCTGGCCGGCGGTTGTGTTGTCGGCACGCTTTACAAAATGGGAGCCGGCAGTATTCTCAGCATGGTGGCCTTTATCGGTTTGATTTTCGGCAGTGGCTTATACGCCGAAATCCACCCGTTTTGGAGCACTTTTATTAAGAAAACAACCTTCTTCCCCGGGATTATCACCCTTCCCAACCTTCTCCAGATCGCCCCTGGCTGGTTGATTCTTCCCATTGTCGGGCTGTCGCTCTGGCTTTTCCGTCGCTGGCAGCGACAAAACCTCTGGCAGCGAACCGCTTATGCGAATAATTACCTGCAGCCGTGGAAGGCTGCATTGGGGTTGGCAATTATCAATCTATTCAGCTATATTATCGCCGGTATGCCATTGGGCATTACAACCACCTATGCCAAGCTTGCCGCTTACGTGGAGCATTTTTTCTGGTCTCAACATCTCGGATCGCTAAGCTATTTCCAGGCGGTTCCCCTGAATGCCACCTTGCCGTGGCTTGGCTTGCATTTACAGGGTGGCGCCGCCCCCAGGATTGATTCAATCGCCTATATCCAAGGCCCGGTCATCATTGGTATTATCCTTGGTTCATCCCTGTCGGCCATCCTGAATGGTGAATTCAGAATCTACTGGCGGGCACCCCGGCGCCAATATGCCAGTGCCCTTATCGGTGGGATCATCATGGCTCTGGCATCCCGTATGACACCGGGGTGCAACGTCTGGCATCTGATGGGCGGCTTACCGATCTTCGGTCTGCAAAGCATAGCATTTCTGGCTGCCCTGCTTCCCGGAGCCTGGCTTGGCAGTCGTTTACTGACCACTATAGTTATGGATTCCTGATCTCCATCCCATGGATGGATAGCAATGTTCGCCAAAATCAATCTGCGAGAAAAGCATGGCCATGACGTTTGAGCAGTCTGAAAATAAACAATTTGATATTCGCGGCCAGATATGTCCCTCATCACTGCTTGTCGCCCTGCGGGAAGTTAACAAGCGGCAACAGGAGATTAAAGCTGGCCACCAACATCTGACCCTGTTGACCGACAACCGGGATTCCACAACAACTATTCCCGAAGCCTTGATCAATATGGGTTATAACGTTTCAGTTGTCAAAGAAGGCAGTTATTATGTCATAACGGTGGAAGGACAACCCGCCTGAATCAGCAACCAATACATCATTTCATCGGCAGCAATCAAAGGTTATGCGTTATTTTAAAATGAATCAGGAAGACCGCCAGGCAATGATGACAGAAATTGAGCAACTTCGTCACCAGAATACCGTCCTCAAAACAAAACATCACCAGTCACTGCTCTATATTCGTGACAAGGTCAATCAACTGCTTGGCGTCGTTGGCACCATCCCGTTAAAGCCGGAAGAGCTTGACGATAACACCCTCCTTGAACTCGATCCCATAGGCATTGTCAGTGATGCCTTTGCCCAGATTATTGATCACCTCCGGGTGACGAACCTCAGGCTGCGGGAAACCCACGACGAACTGCAGGCCATTTTTGACTCCGCTTCAGTGGGCATTGTCCTGATTGATCCAAACTTTCGTATTCTCACTTATAATAGCCAGGCTGCCAAACAAATTTTCCGGGGGATCGATAGTGTTGGCAAATCCTGTGATGAAGGCCTGTGCCACCAATTCTGCCTGACTGACCACTGTCTTGTCAGTCAGGTCAAAGCCAGCGGCCGCAGATGCACCAGTAATAGTATAGTTTTGAAGAATCATCAGTATGATGTGGTTGCCACTCCAATTTTGGATAATAATGGCGACGTGAGCCGTATCGTGACTGTTTTTACCGATATCACCGAACGGATCCGCTCCGAAGCGGCGCTGCGGGAAAGTGAAAAACGGCTGAGGAATCTTTTTGAAAATACCACCAATCTGATCCTGATTGTTAGTACCAACGGCCAGATACAATATGTCAACCAAACCTGCTGCAATACTTTAAGATATGAGCAGGAAGAGCTCTATGCCCTTGCTATCCAGGATATAATTGCTCCCCAGGAGAAGTATACTATCCGCCGTCAACTCAGGATGATCCTGAAGAGCAAAGGACAGGAACACCACGTAAGTACGGTACTGCAAATCAATGATGGGTCTCTGGTTGAAGTGGAGGGTAGTATCGGCTGTCAGATGGTAGATGGCAAACCGGTGGCCTTCAGAGCTATTTTGCGCAATGTCACCATCCAGCACCGCATGGAACTAGAAATGAGCCGAACCCAGAAATTGGAATCGGTTGGCATCCTGGCCGGTGGCATAGCCCACGATTTCAATAATCTGCTGGCTGCCATCCTCAGCAACATTACGTTGGCCCGTTTTGACCTGCCAGCTGAGAATAAGGTCAACAAACGTCTGCTGGAAGGCGAAAAGGCTGTTGTCCGGGCGCAACATTTGACCCAGCAATTACTGACCTTTTCCAAAGGCGGGATGCCGGTGGTGCAGGATGTGAGCATCGTCAGGTTGCTCCACGATTCAGTACGGTTTTCCCTCTCAGGTTCCAACGTCGAAAGCATATTCTCTATCCCTGGCAACCTGTGGCAAGTAAAGGCCGACCCCGGCCAGATAGATCAGGTGATCCAGAACCTGGTTATCAATAGTGATCAGGCAATGCCTGATGGAGGTAAAATCCAGATCTCCTGCCAAAACGTAACAATTTCAGAGGCTGATCGCGTTCCCCTTGCCGCCGGCATTTATGTCTGTATTACCATCGCTGATCAGGGGCAAGGTATTTCCCCTGACATGCAGCAGAAGATTTTCGATCCCTATTTCACTACCAAGAAACATGGCATCGGTCTGGGCCTTTTCACTTCCTATGCCATTGTCCAAAAGCACCAGGGGCATATTACGGTTCAGTCTGAAATGGGTGTTGGAACAACATTCCAGGTGTATCTGCCGGCCGTTTGCCAGCAGGTAGATACAGGTAAACCCCCCGAGGAAACCCCCGTTTCCGGCTCCGGCAAGATACTGGTGATGGATGACGAGGAGATGATTCGTGAAACAACTGCCGAGCTGCTGAACTTTTTAGGCTATCAGGTTGATACGGCCATTGATGGGGAGGAAGCTGTTAGCCTTTACCGACAGGCGATGGACTCCGGCGATCCCTACCAGGTCGTAATTATGGATTTGACTGTTCCGGGCGGCATGGGCGGGGTTGACACCATGGCGGCATTGCAAAAACTTGACCCCGAGGTGAACGGCATTTCAACCAGTGGCTATAGTGATGATCCGGTCATGGCAAACTACACTGATTACGGTTTTAAGGCCGTACTTCCCAAACCATGTAAAATCAACGTGATGGCTCAAACGATCCAAAGCCTGTTAACACGATAGAATCCCTGCGGAAAATGAGTGGAAAATCATTCAAAGCCACTCGAATGTTGGGTGCAAGATATGACTACCACCTGGACCCTTCAAAAATAGCTGTTGTTACAGCGCTTTTCCCGATAAGACTCCAACCACATGACATCATAGGGCATCATGGTGATGGTAAGCTTTCCGTCTTCCACCAGCCATTCCATGCCACTGACAATATCATACCAGTGTTTTTCCAGGATGCACTCATCCTCCAGTTTTAATTGCCTGCAGTCAACTTCCAGATGGCATACTTTGTTGGATATGTTGATCAGGGCCAGAAGAGACTGGTCCCGTTCTGGTGATAGACGCAATACTGAAAAAACCTCTGGAGCCAGCTGCAGGATTTGCTGTTTTCCGTTGGGATGAAAAGCCCGTTTGCGGGCCCGGATGGCGATCAGCCGCCCCAGTTCCCGACTGATGCGGGAAATTTTTGATAAAGGGTCCTCCAGCGCTTCAGTTATCAGTTTTCCATCAATAACCCTTCGGTTAATATCCCGCTTTGAATCGGTTTTCAGCACCGCCTCCACATCATTTTTGCTGCCGATCAAGCTGTGCAGGTAGATCCCCGGGACCCCAGGGAGCACCAGGGCGATGCAGCGGGAAGCCACAAACCGTTTTACCTGAAAAGCCAAGTCCCAATGGTCTTCTTCATCATCGCTCAAGGCGCTGAACCAGGTAATATTTGCTTCATAGGGCTCTTCCTGGCCCTCACTTCCGGTTTTATAAGAAATAAATCCGCCGTGATCCAGAGTTTTTTTGACAATATTATCGAGTTCTTCCCGATTGAGAATATTTTTTACCGCCATCAGGCCAATGCCATCATGTGAATCAAGGAAATTGAAAAAAGTGGTGGTTGGCGAATTTGTATCCAGCCCCGCGGCCCAACGGGAAAGTGCCGTGGCATCTTCCGAGTAAAAGGTATGCAATACCAGCGGTGGCAGGACAAAATTATAGACCATCTGGGCTTCGTCATGGCCATTGCCGAAATAGGAAATATTTTCTTCGTGGGGAACATTGGTTTCGGTAATCAGGGCGACCTGCGGGGCCACAGCATCGAGGATATCCCGGAACAACTTAACAATTTCATGGGTTTCTTCCAGGTGAATGCACCGGGTACCGGGTTCCGCCCATAGAAAGGTGACGGCGTCCAGCCGAATGATGGAAGCCCCATGGCAGACATACAGGAGCAGAACTTCCAGCACTCGCATCAGAACGTCAGGATTTTTATAATTCAGGTCAATCTGGTCGGCGGAGAAGGTTGCCCAGACATAGGCTAGACCATTGGTAGTCGCGAATTTTACCAGAATATCCGAAGTTCGAGGGCGAAAAATTAGGCGACGTTGTTCTTCGGTTAAGTCATCTGGGGAGTCAAAGGTGATGAAAAATTTTTTATAATAGGGATTTCCGTTGAGAAATTCCTGGAACCAGCGGCTTTTGGCAGAAATGTGGTTGATTACGCCGTCAAACATCAGCCGATAATGTTGGCCCAGTTCCCTGATGTCATCCCAGGTTCCCAGTTTGGGATCGACGGTGTTAAAATCAATAATGGAAAATCCCCGATCCGATGAATAGGGAAAGAATGGCAGGATATGTACCGTGTTAATAGTTCCTTCAAGATACGTATCACAAAAATTTTCCAGGGTGGTCAACGGTGAAGGTTCTTCACCTTGAAGCAAGTCCCCGTAGGTTATCAGGATCACATCTTTTTCCGTAAACCGGTTTGCGGGATTATAATTGGCTTCTGCTTCAATCATGCCCGGAGGTTTATGGGCGTAATAAACCCGCAATATCCTTTCCAGTTCTGGCAAGTAATTTTCAGCCGTTTCCTCATCATAGATGAACGCCAGTCGTTTTCGAAGTTTTTCCCGCACCGTCTCAGAATAATGATAGAGGGACCTGGTGTAATCAGGTTCCTGCTCATGCATTACCTGAATATGGTTGTTATTGCCGTCTGCAGACATGGTTTTTCCCCTTGAACAGGTTTACAAGAGATTCCATGACTTTTTTCGGCAGGAATGATAAAAAAGTAAAGCAAGTCTTTTGTGATAAAAAATGTTGATTCCATTTTCCTGTGTATAAACACGGGTGGTATTCCTGGAGGTAAAGCAAAAATTATGCTGACTGCCGTCAATGATATTGTCACCCTGAAGATTGAAAAACTGGTGAATGGTGGAGATGGGCTTGGTCACCTGGAGCAGTTGGCAGTTTTCGTGCCCCGGACGGCACCACAAGATGTGGTTAAAGTCCGGATTGCCAGCCGTAAAAAGAATTTTGCCCGGGCTGAACTGCTGGAGGTTGTCTCCCCTTCATCCTGTCGGGTTACCCCTCCTTGTCCCTTTTTTCTTAACGGCTGTGGCGGCTGCCAATGGCTGTACCTGGATTATCCCGTCCAGCTGGAGATTAAAACTGCCCTGGTTGCGGAAAGCATTCACCATGCGCTGAAAAGTAATCCGGTGGATATCCCTGCCATCCTTCCCATGTCCAACCCGGTCCATTATCGCAATAAAGCAACTGTTAAGTGCACTCTGGCAGGGGACAAAACCCTGGAACTCGGCTTTTTTGCCCGGCAATCTCACCAGGTGGTTGATATTTTTTCGCAGCCCAATGGCGCGTGCCTGGTGCTAAGCCAGGAAAATAACAGGTTTTTAAGCGAGTGTGTCATCGCCCTGCAGGGTCATCTTTCCTGGTTGCGGAAGCGAAAGGTAACCTCCATTGCCGTGCGCAGCTCTCATTCTGCAGACAATGACCAGCCAGTCCGGATCAGTACCGATTTACCGGAATTTATCTTTGCCGGCCGGAAAAAGATTGTTGAGCTGGTGGCTGAACAGGTGATCATCCATTGTGGAGGGCGGGATTTTCAGGTTACCGGGAACTCTTTTTTCCAGACTAATACCCGGCAGACTGAAATATTGCTCAAGGTGATCGAAAAGTTTTTGTTGCTTGATCCGCCGGGAAAAGTGTTGGTTGATTTGTTCAGTGGCATCGGTCTTTTTTCGCTCTCATTCGCTGCCTTTTTTGACCGGGTTTATGGGGTTGAATCATCTGCCAGTGCCATCAGGGATGCCCGTTGCAATGGCGAAATCCAAGGAATTCATAATGTTTCCTGGATTGCCGGCCGGGCAGAAGATGAATTTGCTTCCCTGGCGGTGACCTTGCCGCAGCTTGATACGGTCATTATTGATCCACCCCGGCAGGGATGTGACCGCCGGTTGTTAACTCATCTGGTTTCCAGCCGGGTGCAAAAAATAATTTATGTGTCCTGTGACCTGGCGACGCTCTGCCGGGACTTGAAGCTTCTGGCTGCCGGTGGATTTCAGGCTTTGGCTGTCCAGCCGGTTGATATGTTTCCCCACACCTACCATATTGAATGTGTGGCCTTGTTGACGAGAAAACTCTCCTGAATCAATTTAAGTTTCCTGTCCGTGCATGATGTGACGAAGAGCTGCTTGATATGTGGTGCTAATTAGAGCATAACATAAGCGAGAAAATAGAAATCTAAGCGATGTATTTTGGAGATATTTTGATGGATACTCTGTTGAAAAAACTGAAAAAAGAGATGTCTCGGGAGATTAAACAGATACTTGACGAGCGCTGTCTCCAGGGTGAAAAAAATTTCGATTGGCTCCAGGTAAATCTGAATCCCTATTTTTTCATTACCATGGCCGGCGAGCACGATGCCCTTGCCAACCTGGTCAGTGGCCTGCATACGGTGGCCCATAACCGCCGACTGGTGGTGGCCGACCAAAAACATCAGCTGATTCAGGCCAGTCTCAGCTATCCTGGTTCCCTACATCAATCCTTTATGCAGCTGCAGGAGAAAAAAATATCCTATGCTGAGGTCTGTCATTCCTACCGTCCGGTTTCCGGTACCGATAAACCGTTGGAAATCCAGCGGTTTGAATTTGACCGAAAATCCCATCAGGAAATTGGCACTGCCGGCCGGGTTAGGATTCCCCGAAAGTTTAAAGAGGCTGTTACCCAGGTTATGCCTCATAGCTACGCCGAATTTGCTTTCTGTGATTTCGACCAGATCTTCCGCCTCCTGTGGCTAAATAATGAAAAATATATCCGAATTTCACCGGCTGAACGGGTGGCCAGGATCATCTGGCTTTATCAGCAGGTCTGTAAACATAATGGGCTTTATCTGGATGTGGAAAACACTGTGGATGTTACCCGTCACCAGGAATCCAGGCTTTTGTTTGCCGTTGGTAATCCACCGGAATGTGGTTTCCTGGCCCAGATCATGGAGATTTTCAATCGTTTGGATATCGGGGTGCAGCGGGCTTATACCCTGAACATAAGTAATGGAACCACTCCTTATTTCCTGGGAACCTTTTACATCGCCACCCGGAAGGGCGAGCTGATCATGAAAGATAGCGCTCTTTATAATGATCTCAAAGCCGAGCTGTATAATACCCAGATCTTGGCCAATACCGGTCGAATGTATAGTGATTTTCTGATTAACGGTGTTGTCACCGGTGCAGAAGCGTCACTGAACAATGCCATAATTGCCTTCTGCCATACAAACCTTGCCCATAACCGCCCGGATCTCTATGACCTGGGGGAAATAAAGCGGGCTTTTTATCAACATCCGGAAGTCATGCTTCGTTTATCTCAGCTGTTTTTCCTTCGCTTTCAGCCGGGTGTGGATGATCGTGAACAACAATACCAGGAAGCTTATGAAGACTTGGAACAGGAAATTCAAGGATTTAATACCGGCCATCGCCACTTGGATGAATACCGGCAGATCATTTATTCCACCGCTCTTTTGTTGATTCATTACACTTTGAAAACCAATTTTTTTGTTCCTGAAAAGCATGCCCTGGCTTTCCGGCTCGACCCCGCTTATCTGGAAAAAATGTCGGTTGAGTTTACCAGTGATCTACCGGCTGGGAAACCGTTTCGAGTGACTTACTTTTATGGCCGCTACGGGGCTGGCTACCATGTGGGCTTTTCGGATATTGCCCGGGGGGGCTGGAGAACTATTATCTGTCGGACCTCGGATGATTTTCTCACCAACGCCAGTACCCTTTTTCGGGAGGTTTTTGTCCTCGCCCATACCCAGCACCTGAAGAATAAAGATATTTATGAAGGTGGCTCGAAAATGGGAGTGGTCCTGGATGTTTCTGATATTGATGACCGGGATCTTATCACCCAGCGACTCTATAAGCTTCAGTATGGTTTTCTCAATGCTTTTCTGGATATCTTCATTACCGAAAACGGCCGGGTGAAGCATCCAAACATCATTGACTACTATGGCGAGGATGAGCCCATCGAGTTGGGTCCTGATGAAAATATGCACGACAGCATGATCGAACTGATTGCCAAACAGTCGGTCAAGCGTGGATATCTGCTAGGTCCGGGGTTGATTTCCAGTAAAGAGGTGGGGATCAATCATAAACAGTATGGGGTAACCTCGCTGGGGGTTACCGCATTCGCAGAAATTACCATGGAGGAACTGGGCGTTGATATGTGCCGTGATTCCTTTTCGGTCAAAATTACCGGCGGTCCCAATGGCGATGTGGCCGGCAACTGCATGCGCCTGCTACTGGAACGCTGCCCACAGGTGAAGATAAAACTGGTGGTGGCTGGTTCAGGGGTGGCTTATGATCCACAAGGCCTTAATCATCAGGAATTGGGCCGCCTGGTGTTGAAAGCCAATATTAATGATTTTGATCCGGAGTATCTCTCTCCCGGCGGTTTTATTCTCTTTCGAAAAGTAACCCGTCGAGAGGGGCTGGTGGAACTCTTTCGTAAACTAATGCGGACGGAAAATGGGGTCGAGGAACTGTGGATCACCTCCGATGAATTTCACCGGGATTTTGACGGGCTTATTTTCTCGGTTCCGGCCGATTTATTTATTCCGGCTGGCGGCCGCCCGGAAACCATTGATGAGCAGAACTGGTCACGGCTGTTCAGTGCCGACTGGAAACCCAGTTGCCGGGCGATTGTCGAGGGGGCCAATTCATTTATTACCCCTGCAGCCAGGCTGGAAATTCAACAGCACGGGGTGGTGGTCATTCGGGATGCTGCCGCCAATAAATGCGGAGTTATTTCTTCTTCCTATGAGATTATCGCTAACCTACTGCTTAGCGAAAAGGAATTTTTAACCCATAAGGATGCGTATGTAGCCGATGTCCTGGGTATCCTTGAACGGCGGGCCCGGGATGAAGCCCGACTGATTTTCCGCCGTTACCGGGAGGCGGAAGGGACCAGCCCTTATACAGAAATTGCTAATGGAATCAGTACGGAAATAAACACCCACTATAATGAGCTATTCAATTATTTTCAGTCCCATCCCGAACTGGTTCAGCATAACCGTTTTCGTCCTGTCCTCCTAGCTCATTTGCCGGCGTTCATCAGTGGAAACCGGAAATACCGCCTGCGGTTAAAACGACTGCCACCGAAATACCGCTATGCCATGCTGGCCAGTGAGCTGGCTTCAACCATTGTCTACCAGGGTGGCTGGGAAGTGGATTTTGGCAGCTCCCTGAAAGACTATGTGAAAAAACATTTTTCCGCTTGAATTTGAGGAAGTTTTATGGGCTTCAGCCTCAGCGGCCAGGACTTTGAGAGATGAACAGTATGCCGGATTTTGACCGGGCGGCTACCCGTCGCCGTGATGCCACCTGGCTAGCTGCCCAGTTACGGCACCCTGATTCCCGCTTTATTCCCTGTTGGCGCTCGCTAAATCTCTTTGTGGGAGAAGAATTCCTCCAGCCGGCTTTACTTTCAGCCGTCGAGCTGGGTGATCTGCTCGTAAAAGAGGCAGCGGTCATTTTTTTGGGGATTGTCAACCAGCAAAGCTGCTTTACCCTTGATTTGCCTGCCGATGATGAAATGGTTCCGGAGCGCCTTGCTCCTTTTGGTATATTTCACAACCTCCGCCGGTTTCTGCCCCAGGTGGTTGCAGCAGATTATGCCCTGCTGGCCTATGCCCGGGCCATGACCTTCTGGCAGCAGCGAAACCGCTATTGTGGTGACTGTGGTTTCCCCACGGTTATCGGCGAGAGCGGCCACCTGCTGACCTGCACTAATCCTTCCTGTGGCCAACAGCATTTTCCCCGTACTGATCCGGCGGTGATCATGCGGGTCTGCCAGGGAGAACGCTGCCTGATGGCCCGCCAGCCAACTTGGCCCGAGGGACTTTTCTCGATCCTGGCCGGTTTTGTCGAACCGGGAGAAACCCTGGAAGAGGCGGTCCGCCGGGAAGTAATGGAGGAATCAGGTATCAGCGTCCGGCAAGTGGAGTATTTTTCCTCCCAGTCATGGCCTTTCCCTGCGTCTCTGATGCTGGGCTTTACCGCGGAACTGGAATCGGGGGAGATATATTGTGCTGATAATGAACTGGAGGAGGTTTGCTGGTTCAGTCGGACAGAGGTCCGGCAAGGAATCAAGCAGGGCTGCCTTCATCTGCCGGTTATGGGCACTCTGTCTTATCGTTTGATATCAGACTGGTTGGATGACGATGCTGCGGGATGATTTTTGAGCTTTATGCAAATTCTTTCGTTCCCGAATTCTACCATATCGCCCGAAACTATCTTTTTTCTTTTCCTGGTTTCTACCTTTCCATTTACTAAAACCTGGCCTTCAGCGATGACAAACTTTGCTTCACCGCCACTCGAGACCAGATTTTCGAACTTAAGGATTTTATAGAGTTCAATCGGCTCTTTTGAAATTTCCAGTTCTCTCATTTTCTTCACGGCGGGGTCGTTTCAATCTTTATAGGTTAGGTGTTAATTATTCGTAATATGTCCACAGCCTTATAATCTTAACAATTTTTTCTTTCAAATCTTATGGAGTTATCAATTTTACAGTAGGAAAATGTGATTGATATCTAGAGACATCTCTCGTAATTAAATCCAAATTCTGGACGGCGGCTTGTGCACCAATAAAAAAATCCGGGAGTGGAGTTCTTTTTGTGCCCTTTCTTTTTTTGTATTTAAGGTAAGCTTTTCCAGCTAAAAACAATGCCTCTTTGGGGATTTCCAACATCTGGAGACCAGCTTTGGCTATTCCGGATTCCATATCCTCTATCCGCTTAAAACCGATGGAGATTTCAGAATAAACGATCGAATTGATATACAAGATCCCCAATTAATCATACTCGTCCAATTTTGATTCAGACCAATCAGCCCATTTCGGATCATTCAGAAAAACATCTAAAACAATATTCGAATCAACGAGAACCCCTTTCATTTGTCTCCTCTTGTCAGGGCCATTATTTCATCAGTTGTCATTTTAACGTTGGCTATTCCCCTCAATTTCTTGAATTTATATGTTTTTTTGGGTTCGCCTTTCCTTTTCACCAAATAAATTCGGTCTTCCTCTTCTACAAAATCAACTTCAACAGCAGGAGTTATTCCTAATTTTTCCCGAATTTCTTGTGGAATTGTGACTTGTCCTTTTATAGTAACTCTCATGATTGCACCTCCAGTAATGTCTAATACTGGTAATAGTTCTACTTCTGCTTATCTTTGTCAATCATGAATATCTCATGCATCGAATGATCAAGATCATTTGCCGGACCGGGAGGCTCACTGAACAACGGGCGGCGGTTCCCGGTCAAGTGCACCTTTAATTTTCATTGTCATCAGATTCTTCTTCCGATTCCATATATTCCCACATTTCATTCTGGTGTAACCATATGGGGTCAGTATTTTGTCGAATGAAGTCTTCAACATCCATTCCGTCAATTGTGGGTGGCCTTTTAATTCTGACCTCTTTTCCATTCATGAACACCCACATATATTTCTTTTGTCTCTCTGCTTTCGCTTTCTTTCTGGCCCGCTTCTGTGCAGCAGTGAGCTTCTTTTTTACCTTTGCCATTTTCCAGTTATCTGCTGTGCTAACGTAAAAATCAGCGGCGCGGCTTTTTGCGTCCGCTGATTTTTATGGTTATGCGATTTCGTCTAATTTTAGGGTATTCGATGTTTGCTACTCACCTTTATATTTTGGTTTTTGTTTTTTTATAAATGATTTTGTTCCTTCCTTAAAATCTTTGGTAGAAGCAATTAAACCAAAATAATCAACACCAAGTTTTGCAGATTCTTCAATTGATAAATTGAGGCCACGGTGCAAAGCCTCCCATGAGAACTGTACTGCTACTGGTGCATTGGATAAAATTTCATTGAGTATTTTCTCACCTTCACTTTGCAAATCTTCAGGCTCAACTACACGGTTTACCAAACCCATTTGCATTGCCTCATTTGCTGTAATAATTTTACCTGTAAGAAGCATTTCTGTAGCACGACTCTTGCCTATTAATCTTGGGAGCCTGGTTGTGCCACCCCATCCTGCAACTGCCCCAATTTTTACTTCCGGATGTCCTAACTTTGCAGTAGATACTGCAATACGCAACATACACGACTCGGCCAGTTCAAGACCGCCACCAAGTGCAAAACCATTAATGAGTGCGATGACTGGTTTACCCAAATTTTCAATTTGACTGTTGACCGATATTGCCTTTTTTGCCAATTCACGAACTTGCAACGGAGATGCATTGCTTAAATATTCAATATCTGCTCCTGCCGAAAAAGCTTGCTCTCCCATACCGGTTATTATAACTGCTTGTATAGCACGATTCTGCTTGATAGAAACAAGTTCATCTTTTAGCAAATCCAATAATGCAGAATTTAATGCATTTAAGACACTTGGGCGATTTAATACGAGATGGACTATGTTGTTTTGCCTGCTGACGGACAGCACAGAATCTGAATCTTTTTTCATGACCAATTTATCCTTTCTTATTTCATTTTAAAAGGCATAACGTAAAGCTGAGGGGCTGGGCAACGATAAGCGAAAACCTTGATAAATGCAGAAACTGTCGATTAAAAACTGCCTTTCAAAAACGGCACAGCTTTGCCCAGTCCCTCTCCAACGCTTGGGTCGAGTAAGCAAGGGGAACCTCCCCCCAAGCTTCTCACAGAACCGTACGTGAA
>CAYZIS010000038.1:0-23678 GCA_964478545.1 uncultured Thermodesulfobacteriota bacterium | reverse complement strand
ATTGCCAAGCCACCGGAAGGCTATTCTGACGCTCTGACTTTTTACGGAACCATCATAAATTGACCCCGAAAAAATCCCCAACGATGGTGCTGACTGGTTATACCTTGGCCGCTATCCTGTGCTGGACACTGCTCATGATCGGGCTGGCAACCTGGAACCTCCATGGGCTCCGAAAAGATTTATTGGCGGCGGCGAAATCTCACGCCCAAGCGGTTTTAAGCAGCGATCTTGTCTACCAGCGCCAGCTTGCCGTTCAAGGCGGCTTTTACGCCCCGCTGTCCGATAAAATACAGCCCAACCCCTTGTTCTCCCAGCTTAAAAACCGCGACTTCACCACAACATCCGGCATCAAACTGACCCTGATTATGCCCCGCTACATGAGCAGCGACATGCACCAACTGGTATTCGGACAATTCGGTTACAAGGGGCACATGACCAGTCTGAAACCATTGCGGCCGAAAAATCTACCGGATGAGTGGGAAAAGAAAGCCTTGAACACCTTCACGGGCGGGACAAAAGAAGTGGCCGAAATAGCCAAGATCGATGGAGTAGCCTATCTGCGGTTAATGCAGCCACTGCTCATCAGGAAACGTTGCTTAATTTGCCACCCCCGACAGGAAAATCAGGTCAACAAGTCCATGGGTGGAATCAGCCTCGCGGTTCCGCTGGCACCATTGTGGGTTTCCCAACGTGAACAGCAGAATAAGCTGATGATGACCTACTTACTCATCTGGCTGATCGGCATTATCGGAGTTGGTTTAGGTAATTTACATTTAGGACACTACCTCCGTGGATGGGGAAAAGCGGAAAAATCCCTGCGGGTCAGTGAAGAAGCCCTCAATCGAGCCCAGGAGGTGGCGCAAATCGGCAGCTGGCATCTGGATCTGGCAAACAACGAAACAACTTGGTCAAAACAGATCTACCGGATATTCGACATTAGCCCTGGAACCCCTCTTACCTATGAGCTTATACTTGCCAATGTACACCCTGAAGACCGCCAAGAAGTTGATGATGCCTGGCAGGCGGCGCTTGCCGGACAGCCTTTCGAAATCGAACATCGGATTATTGTCAACCTTCAGCTAAAGTGGGTACGCAATAAAGTGGGAGTCGAGTTTGATCCAACCGGCCGGGCCATTGGGATCACCGGCATTTTCTGGGACATCACCGGTCATAAAAAAGCTACCCAACAAATCAAAACGGCGGAAGAAAAGTGGCGGCGAACCTTTGATTCCGTTGATGATATCATTGCCATCCTGGAGCCTGACCTGACCGTAAGGAAACTCAACCAGGCGGCCATCAACCTGCTTGACAAGCCGAAAACCGAATTAATCGGTAATAAATGCTACGAGTTGTTCCGCAACGGCGAAAAACCTTGCCCCGGCTGCCCGATACTGAAAACCATCACTGATGGAGAGCATCGTTCCATTGAGATAACTCATAAAAACCTGAATAAAACCTTCCTGGTTTCCGCCGCGCCAATGTATGATAATAGCGGCCAAGTCACCGACATCGCCCATTTCGCCAGGGACATCACTGAGCAGAAAACACTCAGCGCCCAACTGTTGCAGTCCCAGAAAATGGAGGGTATCGGCCGACTGGCCGGCGGTGTAGCACACGATTTCAACAACATCCTGACCGTTATCAACGGTCGCGCCGAACTCACCTTGATGTCAACGAAAAACGACAATCCGCTGCGAGGTGCTCTTCAGGAGATCATACAGGCCGGTGAGCGAGCCGCCAGCTTTACTCGCCAACTGCTGGCCTTCAGCCGTAAACAGGTAATCAGACCAAAAAGTGTCAACATTAACAGCGTGGTTACTAATTTAGGAAAGATGCTTCGGCGGTTAATTGGCGAGGACATTGAGCTGGAAAACCAGCTGGAGGAAAATCTGCCCCCGGTACTGGCCGACCCGGTTCAGCTGGAACAGATCATCGTTAATCTGGTGGTCAATGCCGCCGACGCCGTACATTCCCTCTCCACCACCAGAATCGGGAAGATCATCATCTCCACGGCGCTGTGTAATTTTGATCAGGCATACATCAATCAACACAATGGCTGCAGGACAGGCCCGCATATACAGTTGGGAGTAAGTGATAATGGGATCGGCATACCGCCTGAGGTTAAAGACAAGATTTTTGAACCATTTTTTACCACCAAAGAACAGGGTAAGGGTACCGGATTAGGCTTAGCCACCGTTTACGGAATTATCAAGCAGAACCGGGGATCTGTTTACATGGACAGCCAGCCAGAGGTAGGGACGACTTTCCTGGTTAACTGGCCGGTAACCCGCATACAAGAGATTCAAGATGACCTTGGCAATGAAATAAAGCTCATGGAGGGGAACGGCACCATCCTGCTGGCGGAAGATGAAGAAAAACTCCGTGAACTGGTCACTGAGAGCCTGCAGCGGGCCGGTTACCAGGTGCTGGCCGCGGCAGACGGAAATGAAGCCATTGATCTGGCCAAAAACCACAACGGTCGGCTGGACCTGCTGTTCACCGACCTGGTTATGCCTGGCATTAACGGCCTTGAAACCGCCCGCCAAGTGACAGTCTTACGTCCGGAGATCAAGGTACTCTACACTTCAGGATATATCAGTGACCGGCTTGAGCTGCGGGAAGTTGACAAAAACCTGCTGCTGGACAAACCTTATACCCTCCCCGTCCTGACTGCCAAAATCAAGGAAGTGATCAACGCCAAAACAACCGCAGAAAGCTGATGAAGCAAAATTCTGTACGGCTCAGGCTAATAGCTGCGTGGATTCATTCTGTGGCAGCTGACCGTACAACTTCTGGTGCCGGAAAAAAATCTTATACTGTTAATAAACAAAAGCGGGTATCCGACCTGCGCCATCTCTATCGCAGCATCACCAGGATGGTCCGTTCTGACGCCGTAGATACGCTGCTGAACCATATCGTCGAAGATATTGTCGAGACCACCAGCCTGGAACGAATGGTGGTGCTCTATTACAATCAACAGGAGAAGATGCTGGAAAGCCGGGTTTTTATGGATTTGATAAGATAAAAGACATTCAGGTGCCTTTCGGCCAGGTGAATGGTCTGCTGAAACGGGCTTATGCCGACCGGGAACCGCTTAATGTCCTGAAATCAAGCACTCACCCAACTAACCAGAACAACAAAACAGTTAAATGCGGCATTTTCAAGGACGATTATGCCGAACGAAAGGGAAGCAACCGCCGGCGGCACATCAACATCTGCTTTAAAGACATTGAGGAGCCCAACAAAATTGAGGCGGCTGATCAATCCTGTTTTAAACACTACTCAGTACTTACTTACTGCAAACATGACAAAACCGTTGAATCGCTGATCGGCAATGCCTCGGCGTTTTTAATTATCCCCATCTGCGAGGAAAACAGCTTTTACGGTTATGTGCTGGCCGACAAACCTTTAATAGCTTCACATATAAGCTACGAAGATGCCAGAATCGCCTCATCCATCGTTGCCCATTATTGACAATAGTGTTGCATTTACAAATGAAAAATGGTAGTTGATGGCGAAATATATTATAATAAAATTATATTTCACAACCAAAGTGGACCAGTGGAATGATCACTAAAAACAGGCGAGAGCAGTCTATCAGATGCTTGGCACTCATTCTTATAGTAACACTGGCTGACATTGTTTTTTTTCCGCTATCGCCATGGGCCACCACACCTCAAAAAAACACCCATAAAGTCAGGTGCCTGCAGGAAATAACCACCGATGAAAACGGCGTACAACTCTTTTTTCCCACATCTCTGTTTTACGATCAGGAAGAAGACGAGATATACGCCACCTGTGGTGGTGAAAACCAGCTGGTGATTTTCACCACCGATTTTCTTCCCTTGGCATCTTTCGGAGCGGGAAGGGGGATCAAATCCGCCCTCAGCTGCTCCGTATATAAAGACAAAATCTATATAAGTAGTCTCTATAACAGCGGCACTGCCGAAGCAAATCATTTGCAAGTATTCGATCGGGCACTGCTGCCGACCGAAAAGATTTTTTTTTCCGGATTCAAGAAGGCTACCACCTACCAACCCGCCAAAGTCCTGGTCAGGAAAAACCTCATCTACCTGGCGGGAAAAAATCCGGAAGGACTCCTGGTTCTGGATCTGCATGGTAACCTGCAGCAACATATTATTCCGTTTACCGACGTTCTGGGAATAAGGGAAAAGGCACCGGTCAAATCCTTCGCCGTCGATGACGCTGATCGAATTTTTCTGCTGAGTGAAACCATGGGAAAAGTTTTTGTCTATTCATCCCAGGGGGAGTTCCTCTATGCATTCGGCGAAAAGGGCGGTAGCGCCGGAAAGCTGTCCCGTCCTCGGGGGATCGCTATCGACAACCGTCGTGATCTGGTCTATGTTGTCGATTACATGCGGCACACCATTAATGTCTACAATCAGCAGGGAAACTTCCTTTTTGATTTTGGCGGCAAGGGCGCCAGACAGGGATGGTTTTTCTACCCTTCAGATGTCTGCCTCGACCGGCAGAACCGGTTATGGGTGGCAGACATGTTTAATCATCGCCTGCAGGTTTTTCACATCAGCGTTACCGACGATTCGGACCCGCTCACTAATAACCGGCAATAATGAATGGAGACCTGACCCTGACAGAAGGCAAACATAATAAGCCAGAAAACTGCTTGCAATAGGGCAAATCAACCGATAATTCATAAAAGGAGAGAGGACAAAAATGGGTAAAAAATGGAGTATCATAACGGTAGTAATGCTGTTGACGGCTTTCATCAGCAGTTCGGCATTCGCAGCAACCAGCGAATTACAGTTGACGGACTGTATAAAATGCCACGCGAAAGTGGTGCAGGATGTTGAAACGAAAGGCGGCCTGCACATGTCGGCGGTCAGCTGTCTTGACTGTCATGTGGAGCATCCACCCCGCGGTAAAAATGCCATTCCCCAGTGTTCCCAGTGCCATGAACCGACAGCGAAAGCCCATTACCAGGTTGCCGACTGTATCACCTGCCACTATCCACACCATCCACTAGACATGGATATTACCAAAACAGGCATGGAAGTCAAGCCGATATGCCTGTCCTGTCACCAGAACGAGGGGCAGGAGATGTCCAGCTACCCAAGCAAGCACGCTGAACTTAGTTGCGCCGAATGCCATCCTAAGCATGCCACCTTCCAAGAATGCCTTGCGTGTCATGAACCTCACACCAGCGAGATGACCTACCAGGACTGCCTGCGTTGTCACAAACCACACATGCCGACGGTAGTGAAATACGATCAGAACATTCCTTCATCCTTCTGTAGCGGCTGCCATGGAAATGAATTTGACCTGCTGGCTAAAAACCGAACCAAACACCATGAACTCTCATGCGTTTACTGCCACAAAGAACAGCATAAAATGGTGCCGAAATGCATGATCTGTCACGGGGAACCTCATGGACCAGGAATGCACAAGAAATTTCCCAACTGTCTATCCTGTCATGTGGATGCCCACGATCTGTCTAAATAAACAACAGTATTCGGAGCTATGAAGAACTTTAAACCTCTAGACTTATGAGCTGAAAAAGCATGAAAATCAGTTAAATTGATGGCTCACAACACTCTAAGTTCCGTGAGTTTATCATCAGGAAAAAAAGGGAGGGGATGTATGAAAAAGATACCGACTAAATGGAATATCTGGATTATGATCTGTGTGGTGGTGGTTTTTTTGGGCTGTACCATGGCCCAGGAAAACCAGAAAAGCAGTGTTGCGGAAAAACCGCAGCCGGCCGGCGTATTGCAGCTTGCCGAGATAGAACCCCCGGCGGTATATCAGCAGCCGGTGCTTCCCCTCACCACCCTGCAATGCGCCCAGTGCCATTTTGATGTTTTCAAGGACATCAGGGACCAGGGGGGGTAGACACCAGATCAACTGTCGTGAATGTCACCAGACATTTCACTCCCTGCGGCCTGGCATCCAGTGGAAGGACGTCATTCCCCACTGCGAAACCTGTCATGGGGTAACACACGGATCCGAGTTTCCCGCCTGCCTTGAATGTCACACCGACCCCCATGCCCCAATGGCCAGCCTGGTGAATCTCGATGTCCTGGAAAAAGACTGTGCCACGTGCCATGGCAAACAGAAAACGGAAGTTAACACCTTCAAAAGCTCTCATACCGATGTTGCCTGCAGTGAGTGTCATCACACCAAACATGGTTACAAACCCAGTTGCCTGGAGTGTCACGAAACTCCTCATACCACCTATACCGATAACAACGGCTGCATGGGCTGTCATCCGGTCCATTCGCCCCGGGAAATCACTTACTCCCAGGATACCGGCAATGAAGTCTGCGCCAGCTGCCATGAAGCAATAACTAAGACGCTCAAAAGCAGTTCCCGCAAGCACTCTCAATTGCAGTGTGTATATTGCCACGCGGAGAAACACGGCTTTATTCCCGAATGTGCCAGGTGCCACAACGAACCGCATTCACAGGCAATATTGCAGCGCTTCAAGCACAATTGCGCTGAATGCCACGGTGAGCCTCACGCCCTGACCTTGCCAGGGCACTAAACCCTGAACGACCAGAGGCATTACCGCCAGACATATCCAGGTTATTGTGCAAAGCACGCATAGAAAAATAATCCTTACAGCCTGGGTGGCTGTCCTTATTTTAGTACTCAGCCACCCAGGTATTTTAGCAGCCCAGCCGCTGAGCGGTACGGCAACCTGGCGCTACAACACCTTTGACAACGGTCAGGAGGATTTCTGGCTGTTTGACGAGTTATACAACCTGACATTGACCAAGGAACTTACCGCCGCTGCTAATCTGAACAGCACCGTCCGCTACAATCAATACCATTCCGATAACGGGGCTCGTGACGGCTCGAACCTTTCTCCCTCCGTCAGCCTGGACCTGCGCAACGATCTCTTTTTCCTCAACCTGGGAGCCAACTTCAGCTGGTACGATTATAAAAACCAGCCATCCCGCAACTTCAAAGGCTGGAATCTCAACTGGTTCAGCCAGTGGGAAGAAAGATGGCCCGTTCTTCGACTGTACTACAATGAATCCTTCCAGCAGGACGATCTCAACCCCCATAAGCAGGATATTTCATCAACCCAAATGGGAAGCACACTGAGCTGGAAATACTGGATCATGGAGTACCTGTACAATTACAACCGAACCTCCAATAAGGACAAGGTCAAGGAGGTCACCACCAATGCCGATCATCATTACGGCATGCTGAAGCTGGCTGAAAGCTGGTCGTTCTGGCAACAGAAACTTGTCATTGATGTCGGCCAACGGTTTTCCTACGATTATGCAAACTATGAAACCCGGGTCAGCGGTGGCGGTGACTTTTTTTTCAAAGCCCTGGAACAAGAAGGGTTTCACGGGCTGGACAGCTCTCCTGAACAGGGAGAGCTGGAGAAAAACACCGCTCTGACCGATAATCAGCTGCAGGAATCTGCCGGCATAGAAATCAGTTCACCCACCGAAATGCATAATATCGCCGTTCACGCTGACGGACAAGTTGTGAATAAAATCAGGATTTATTTTGACCGGGAACTGCTTCTCAGCGAACAGCAAGGACTGGCCTGGCAAACCTATGAAAGTGAGGATGGCCGTAATTGGCAGTTAATCACCGGGTTACCCACCATCACTTATAAACTTGATTCCCTGCTCCTCCAGACCATGGCAATTATTGATTTCCCCACGCTACAGCATGAATATGTCAAGATCGTGCTCAGTCTCAGTGGCTTTCTCATTAAAACGCTCCGGGTTACCGAATTGGAGGCCGGTGAAAGCCGGTTTATCAATGGCAAGGAAGTCACCGACTCTCAATTCACCAAAAGTGACTCCGCGCTGAACCTGACCCTGCGGCCACTTGAACGCTGGACCTTGAACAATAAATTCAGCTATCGGGATTATCGCTACGATCCCGGCAACAACGAGATCAATATTAATGCTTCCTTGAGCAGCGATTATTACCTGAATCGTTATTTCTGGTTTACCCTAGGATTTGATGAACATTATATCCGGGAAGAGGACCAGGACAATGAAATCGACCGCTACTATACAGCAGTGATAAAATCCTCCCCTCTGGACAGTATCGATATTTCCCTGGGACTGACCAGGAATAAGGAATATACCAACCACAAACTGATGAAGACGCGCGATGACCTCAATGGCTATCTGACCGCCAGGATTTATCCCGATATCACCACCAGCCTGCTGACCAACTGGACGGATGATGATGAGTATGGATCCACCTTTCGCTGGCGCCTCGGAACCACCATGCGCTTAAACCGAAAAGTACACATGGATGTCTATTATGACGATGATTCCACGGCGATTTATTACGGTTTTCTGGTCAATTACCGTCCATCCGACATTCTTTCCATCTCCTCCCAAATAGACCGCCAGCAAACCGACGAGAGAACAAGCCTGCACAGCAATCTAGCCTGGCTGTGTTCTCCGACTATCCGAACCACCGCCGGCTATCTTTTCGATACCTCTCCGGATAACAGCAGCCACAAGCTTGATTTTTCCCTGTCCTGGATTCCCTGCCAACTGTTAAACTTCCGTTTCAATGCAGGATATAAAGTTTCCCAGGAAAATGACGATATGTTTAATTGGATGCTTCAATGCAATGTACGTTACTGAATATAATCCGGGTGGTTTTATATCTTTTTTTCATTCTGGAATTCCAGTTTTCATTGCATAATGTTGACTGTTTCGTTATACTGTGTTATGCCGTTTTGTTATAAAGGATGCGGTCAGCAGAGAGGAAAAAGAAAATTTTGGACCCTGCTGTATATGACCATATATGACTTGTTAAATATTTAACGATGTCTCCCTCTTTAAGGACTTATGATGTTCTTGCCCGCAAAAACAGTAAAAGCTGCGATATTTGCCCTGCTCTGCTGTCTTCTTGTCAGCGGCTGTGCGCAAGACTACAAATTCTTCCTTGATGACCACACCGAGGTCAGCCTTATCCGGCGGATCGCGGTCCTTCCCTTTGCCAATCACACCCAAACAAAACTCGTCGAACACCGTTTCCGTAACGTGGTCACCACCGAGATTCTCAGCAACGGCCTTTTTGACGTCGTTGAAAGCGGCGACATCCAGCGTTTTCTGGACGAGGAACTGCGTAAGGGGGTGGTGGAACTGAGCACAGAAATGGCCAAAAAGATGGGGCGAGAACTGGATATCGACACCTATCTGGTGGGCGCCGTTGATATGTACGAAGAAAAACGCAACGGCTCCTACTCCTATCCCGTTGTCGCCCTGACCATGCGGCTGATAGAAATCAAAAGCAACAAGATTATCTGGCAAGCCAGCGGCAGTGAAAGTGGCTACGGAACCCTGTCGAGAATTTTCGGTTTTGCCAGTAAAGATTTCAACCAGGTCAGCTTTCGCCTGGCCCAGAAACTCATGAGGACCATGTACTAACGTCTTTACTACCATTGTTCTCTGATGAAAACGGAGTAACCTGTTGAAACTCTTCCCACCAGCTGCTGGCAGCCTCCGATGGTCGGCTCTATGCTTCACACTGCTGGGATTATTGCTGTTCATGGCTGTGGGCAGCCCGGCAGTCCACGGTGCCAGGGTAGCACTACTGCTCCTAGCCGACCTATCCCTGGAAGACAACGGCATCAACGAGGAAATAACCGATGAGCTCGGCCAGGCCCTTACTGACCGGGGCATAAACCTGGTCAGTAAAGCTGACGTGCGTGCCTTCATGGTTTCCAACCACCTCCGCCATGCCGGTTATCTCGACTCCTTTACTGCCAGAAAGATCGGCAGGGAGCTGGACTGCCTACTGGTACTGACCGGCTCCGTCACCGAAAAAGATCATAACCATGGCACCTGCTTCGGTTTGCTGCTGTCCGCCATGGATACCGGTTCCGGGAACCTACTCTGGACCACCAACCAAGCATCCAGTCTGGCCGCCCAAGTTACCTTTCTCGGAATCGGCGAACCTAAATCATTGGCTGACCTTCAATCCCTGCTGATCAACAAAGTTGCGGCGGATTTCTGCCTCCGGCAGCCCTTCCTGGCAAAAGAACCGGCAACCGGTCAGCCCTTTGCCATCACCGACCTGCGGCTAATTCCCAAATATGTCAGAGGCGGTAAAAACATAGCCTGCGCGCTGAGAATCGATTTTTTGGAAAGACCAGCCGACAGGGTGGAATTATGCTGCAACAACACCAAAGTCAGGCTCCACCGGGAGCCGCAGAACAACCCTTACTATACCGGCAGGTGGCGGGCACCGGCAGAGGACGGAAGCTACCCCTTATCCCTGACCCTGACCTGGAACCCTGTTCCACCGCAGGAGAAGGAAACCACCTGCGTGACTGAGGAACTGGCTGCCTACCAAGTGTCCAACCGACCTCCCCGACTGAATCTGATGCTCAAACGCGGCCACCATATCGGCAACTTGACGATCTTCAACCGGGAGCTACTGATCCTACCGCACATTGATAAGATCCTGCCCTTGTCACGCTGGCGGGTGGAAATAAGAAACCAGGATGGGATTGTCGTGGTCAGCGAAGAAAGGCAGGGCGAAATTCCCCGGCTGCTCTGGAAAGGCTGCAACAACCACAAGCAGCGCCTCAAGGACGGGGTCTACGATTTCGTACTCCAAATCTGGGATGTTGCCGAGAACAAGGCCGAAGTCAGCAAAAAGCTTTCCCTGCAGACTGCCTGCCGGCCGGTAAACGTCAAGAGCAGCCAGCAGAAAGGCAAAACCTTTGTCATACTCACCGCCGCCGGCGGTGAAAGCACTGCACCCCACTCCTGGGAGATTTCGCTATCGACCCCCGACGGGCGGGAGTTTTTCAGCCAATCGGGGGCTTCTCTGCCTGCAAAGCTAGAGCTGCCACCCGTTATCAAAGATGATTTTCTACTCTACGAACTTGAAGCTAGAGATCGGCTCGGCAATCGTTTTGCTATTCAGGCTACCCGGCTCTACATGCCCTGCAGCACCATGACGGTTGCCCAGGGAAAACAACAGCATTTCTGGAGCGAGGATTTTTGATGGCCGATCAGCGCCAACGGCATCAAGAGCACATCATCCTGATATTTCTGCTGCTGGCAGCCTTTCTTCCAGCGGCCTGTGCTGAAAAAAGGCCGATTACCAAAGTCACCGTTGCCCCAACGTCTGAGTACTCAGTCTGTCACCTTGCTCTTTTCCCTATGGTGACCGAAGATCAGAATATAAAGACCGCCATGCTGGCAACCCGCATCTTTCTCAGTGAGCTGGTGCGGGAGGGCATCTTTCACCTGGAACCGGAAGGAAATGTCCGATCATTCCTGCGGCGCAACCGGGTGCTTCCGGGGAAAATCATCGACAGTTCCCTGTATACTATCTGTGCCGGACAGCTCGGTGTGGATGCCATCATAATCGGCCGGATCACGGAATCGGGAATGGCCGTCGGGCCTAAAAAAATCAGAAACCCTTACCTCAGCCTTCAGATTGAGCTGGTTGACGTGCGAACCAAAAAACGGCTGGTAACAACGTTTCTCCGCCGTGAGGGCATGGACTATCGAAGAACCCTGCATTTCGGCATCGTCGAGACCATGAGCGGCCTACTTTCCCTCATGTCCCAAGAGATAATCGCTGACTGGCGGGAAAAAGGGTGGGGAGGATGTTGAAAACGGTCGACAGGTTCATCTGCATAAGCTTTTTGATTATCTGTATGCTGCTCGTTTATCCCCCCCGGGCCGGCATCGCCTTTTCCTTCGGTGACCGCGCCGCCATAGTCTCCATCAACCAGATAACCTATTCGGCACGTGACTACCATAACTGGTGGCAGGAGTGGCGGGAAGCCAACACCCCGGTTCCGGAAACAGCGGATACCTTTATTGACTGGATGCTCTGTTTCCAGGAAGCCCAGCAGATTGGACTTTTTAAAAACCAGCGCTACCGGCACAAGATTTCCGTCTTCCTGAAATCCCACTCGCTGATGCTGCTGCGGCAAGAGGAAGTGAATGACAGACTGAAGCCGCCCACGAAAGAACAGCTCATGCAGGAATATCATCAGCATTATCAGCCACGTCTGACCCTGCAGATGGTAAAACTGGATGACGCGGCGGTCGCCGGCAAGGTAAAAGAACTTATTGCTGACGGTTTGGAACTGAAAGAGGCACTGATCACCGCCGGTAGCGGGAATGTCCCCGTATGGCAGCGTCAGAACGTCCGGCCGCTAGCCGTTGAAGAAGATCTGCAAGCCCTTTTTCAGACCGGGGAACAGCAGCCGGATATCTTCCTGATTCCCAGGGATTCCGGCTACCTGTTGATCAGGGTACTGGAATGGAAAACCGGCAGTCAGGATGATTATCATCAGCTGAAGGAAGGCTTGGCCGAAAAAATCCTCCGCGCCAGAACACAGCAGCTTAACGCCAACTTGCTGGTACGGCTGCGGCGAAAATACCAGCCGGTTATTCAAGAGGAAAAACTGGCCGCCCTGGAGGCGGAAAACGTCGATCCTGAAACCGTTGTTCTGGAGATGAATGAACTGCGGGTAACCGCCGGGCAGCTGCAGAAATTTATCACCCAGGAGCGTCGGCGGCTGCAGGGCAGAGACCGAAGCCGGAACGCCGGAACAACGCGAGAGATTGCTGCGCGGGTTATCAAGAATATGATCACCCAGACACTGGTAAGCTTTGAGGCCCTGGATCGCCATTACGAGCAGCGATTGCCGTTCAGGGAAACCTTTGCTTTCTACTGCCAGCACCGGCTGATTAAAGAACTTGAACAGGAGGCCATCTGGCCTCTGGTGACGGTTACTGAAGAAGAAATCCGTAAAGAATATGAACAGCACCGGAAAGACTACCTGCAGCCGGCGGTCATAGAACTGGCCTGGGTCAGAACCGGCAACCACCGGCTGGTGGAAATCCTCGATCACCAGCTGCAAGCCGGCGAGGATTTTTTCACCGTCATGAACCCATATTTTCCTGAAATCACCGGAATCAGAAAAGTCCCGGAAACCGAGCTACCGGTGGAGATACGACAGCTGGTTGACAGCCTGGTCCCGGGTCAGGTTAGTTCAAGGGTGACCGCCAACGGGGAAACACTCTATGTCAAGCTACTTCGACGTCACCAACCGCAGCCGCAGCCCTTGGCACAGGTGGCAACGGCCATCCACGATCAACTGCGAGAGCGACAGTTTGCCGGCCAGAAAGAATTGATGATTAAAAAACTGCGGCAGCGCTCAACCATTACCCTAAATGAGCGAACCTGGCACAAGCTGCGCCAAAGATTACTAGCAGACAATGCTCAACGGGCAACCGTCAGCCATCAGTGAGAGGAGAATAAAAATTTGCCACAAGCGATAAAAACATGGATACTTGTAGTTATCGGGTTAACCACCATGATCCTGCTCTTTTCCTGTACGGGCCCGGAAAAAACCCGCCCGGCCCGGAAAACCTGCCTGGACTGCCATGCCGAGCTGGCTGCCCGATTTGTCCAGGGCAATGTCCACCAACCGGTACGGGATAAAAACTGCACCCTTTGCCACCGGCCCCACGGCCTGGTGGGCGGTGTTTATCTCAACGAACCCCAACCCAACTTATGCTACCACTGCCACCGGCAGCTGGCGGCCACCCTGGCAACGCTGGAGACAACCAAGATTCATCAACCGGTGGCCGCCGGCACCTGTAGTGTCTGTCACCAGCCCCATAACGCCGACAACAGTTTTTTACTGAAAAAGCCAGAGGAGGCACTCTGCTTTACCTGTCACGACCAGCAGGCCTTCCAAAAACCGTATCACCACCAGCCGCTGGATGACGGCTGCCATACCTGTCATCAGGCTCACGGCAGCACCACCGCCGGACTGCTGAATAAGGAAACCGATGATCTCTGCCGCCAGTGCCATGACCTTGAAACAACCAGTTTCCGCAGCCGCCATGGCGGCTATCCGGTAACCACGGGGTGTCTGAACTGCCACGACGTCCATTCGGCCGACAACCGGAATTTGCTACAGTCGACGCTCCATCAGCCGGTCGCTGAACTGACCTGCGGTAATTGCCACGCGGCCGCTGATTCTTCCTCGCCCTTTGCAACCATCGAGGAAGGGAACAACCTCTGCCGGCGTTGCCATGACCATGAAAACACAGTCAGCCGGCATCAGGACGGTCACCAGCCGGTGGCCGACGGCCGGTGTCTCTCCTGTCATGCCTTCCATGCCAGCGATCATCAGGGAATGTTGAATCAGCCACCGGAGCAATTGTGCTTTTCCTGCCACCAGTTCAGCCTGATCAAAAACGGCCGCCAGGAGCTGCCCAAAGGCAAAGGCAGCGTCCACCAGCCGGTTCTCAACGGCAAATGTCTGGCCTGCCATCAGGGACACCTGCCGACGGCCGGTCAGCACGATCTTTTGCGCAATCACGGCGAAGCACTGTGCGTATCATGCCATAAACAAGCATCAGCCGAACATCGGATAACCCACCCGCCGGCGGCGGAAGGCGCCTGCCGTACCTGTCACCAGCCTCACGAAAGCCGCAACGCCAGCCTCCTGGTCCGCCAGGAGCGCGATCTTTGTCTAAGTTGCCATCAGGAATTGCTGAATGAAATGATGAAAAAATTCCTTCATCAGCCATTTGCCAACGGAGACTGCAACGCTTGTCACCAACCCCACGGGGGGAACAATCCGAACCTTTTGGCCGCCGTCGACAATTCCCTCTGCCAGCGCTGTCACCAGCAGGCCGATTCCCAACCTCAGGCGACCAAGGGGCACCAACCGTTCGCTACCGGCCAATGCCGCCTGTGCCACCTGCATCATGGAGCTGATAAACCGGCTTTGCTGATTGGCGACGGCCGCGAGCTCTGTCTAGACTGCCATCAGGATTATGATCCAAACAGCCGGGCCGGCCAGACAATTCATACACCGGTGGCCATGCTCAATTGCACTGCCTGCCATAACGCCCATGGCAATGACCGACCGGCTTACCTGATCCGGGAAGCCCCGGAACTCTGCCTGGGCTGCCACCGGATCGACCGCTTCTGGGAAAAGGGAACGGCACATCAGCCGGCGGCGGAAGGCGCCTGCGACACCTGCCATGAGGTTCACTTTGCCGGACTGCCGGGACTGTTGAAAAAATCCCCGGCGGATCTGTGCGCCGACTGTCACGCAAGTGACGAGGCAACCTTCAAGCAACAACACCATGACATCGCACCCGGCACCAAGCAGTGCCTCGGATGCCATGACCCCCATGGGAGCCCTGGCCCCGGGCTTTTGCTGCCCTATGAACACCAACCCTTTACCACAGGCAGGTGCCGTTCATGCCATCCCGGGGGTACGTCATGAAAACACTCGCCACCACCTTCCTCATACTACTGTTTGTCGTAATGATTCAGCCGGCCACCGGCCTAACGACTTGTTACGACTGCCATGAGGAAAAAACTTTTCAGGGACCTCATATTCACCAGCCGGTGGCTGACGGTCAGTGTGATAAATGTCATGCACCCCATGCGGCAAAATATCCCGCTCTGCTGCGCCAGCCGGTCAACAAACTGTGTTCCACCTGCCACTTGATCTTTTTCAAACAAATTGGCAGCCGCCGGCAGCTCCATGACCCGGTGGCCAGAGGTAAATGCGGCACCTGCCATGACCCCCATGCCTCTGCCTATAGGAAACTGTTGATCAACACGCCTGGAACCGAATGTTACCAGTGTCACACCAACGAAACATCCGGCTACCAGTACCAACACCAACCTTTCTCCCGACGGCAATGCTATACCTGCCATGACCCCCATGCCGCCGATCATAATCACCTGCTTAAAAATGCCGATCCAGGCATCTGCTTCACCTGTCATCAATCGAACCAGGCCCTGAGCAAAAGCCACCAGGGCAGGGATATGAGCACCATCAGCTGCCTCGGCTGTCACCAGCCCCACGGCAGCGACAATTCCAACCTGCTGCGCCAGGTCAGGCACCGACCTTTCAACGACGGCCACTGCAATGAATGTCACGGCCGGGCAGTCGGCGTTGATCGCTGCCTAGCCTGCCACCAGAAAGTTCTGGCATCCTTTTTGCACCCCCATACCCACCTGCGGGGAGACGGCACCGGCAACCTGTGTCTCAACTGCCACAATCCCCATGCCGCCGATCATGATCACCTGCTGATCAGCGACACGGGTGAAACCTGTCGGAAGTGCCACGCGGTCAAATTCGAAAGGCGGCAACAAGCCATCCATAAGCATCCCGGAAAACATGTCTGCAGCGAGTGTCACAAGGAACACGGCGCTGACCGGCCGGCCATGTTGCGGGCTGAGCCACAGGAAGTCTGTGCGCGTTGCCACCAAGAACATAAACAGTTTACCCACCCCATCGGGGACCAGGCCCTCGACCCGCGCAACGGCAAACCGATGGACTGTCTGACCTGTCATGATCCCTGCAACGGGACCATGTATACCCATAACCTGCGCCGGGACGGTAAACGGAGCTTATGTATCCAATGTCATCAGAAATACTGAAGTGGACAAAGAATTTTCCCTGGGGTAGCCGGCAGTCTGCCCTGATCATCCTCCTGCCGGCACTGCTCCTTGTCCTGGTATGCGGGCCGGCATGTGCTGCCGGCGACGGCTCCTGGCAACGGTCACTGCTACTCCAGGCACCCCAGGAAGCCGGTCAGCCGTTTGCCAGTCCTTTGGATCTGGCCGTCGACCTTCAACGCCAGCGCTATTACATCATTGACGCCTTGGCGGCGATGATCACCGCTTTTAACGACCAGGGCACCATGATTTCCCGCTTTAATGCCAACGGCGCACTGCGCCGACCGGTGGCCATGGTTCGGGACCAGGGGGATTATCTTTGGGTTGCCGACCGGGGCGTCAATCGGCTTCTCCATATTTCCCTAAAAACCAAACTGGTGGACAGCCTGGCACTCACCAACCTTCTGGGGGGATTTATCGTCCCGGACCGGCTTGCCATTGATACCCGGAACAACCTCTATGTTCTTGATCTGCTCAGCGGCCGGGTAATCAAATATAATCGTGAGCAAATTTCCGTGGCTACCTTTACCACCCCCCATGGGGGTAAGGGTTTTATAGATATGAAACTCAAGAATGAAGAGGTATGGGCGCTGGATGGCCTGGGCAGGACGATATCCGTTTTCAACCTCAACGGCGATCTTTTACGGACCATTTCCTTGCCCCAGCAGCTGAAATTCCCCGTTTCATTCGAAGTTGACCGGGCCGGGGCACTCTATATTCTTGACCGCCACACCGGCGAAATTGTCGTCTGCGACCGGAGCGGCAGACTACGCTACACATTCATGACCAGGGGAAAACATGCCGGTCAGCTGGCCTACGGCTCCCGGCTACTGTTTGACTGGCAGGGCAACCTGTGCGTCGCCGATGAAGCCAACGGCCGGGTGGAAGTTTTGAGCCGCTGAGCGGGAGCAAGGATGACGGTCAGATTCGCCGGGTCAGGAACTGATTTCAAAGCCGGCACCAACAGGTAATTCACCAACGTCGACCATTTGCCGATAGATTACAAGGATGAAAAGCAGTGCAACACGGCAGCAACAAACACCATCATTATCTTTCTTTTTGGGCTGCAGCCCGGCGGCGGGGAGTCCTATTGTTTTTCGTCGTTTTCAACCTACTGCCGGCAGGCCCCGTCCCGGCGGCAGTTTCCGGCCCCTGCTCCGACTGTCACACGATGCACTACAGCCAGGACGGCGGAGTGCTGGCCGCCTGGGGCTCCGACGGCCCCTACAGCGCCCTGCTGACCAATGACTGTCTTGGCTGCCACAGTGGCACCAATGACGGCATCGACCCGACACCCTATGTCCATGACCCCAACGGCCCCACCTACGGCCCGGACTTGGATGATGAAGGCATCTACAGCAATACCGGCAACACCCTGGCCGGTGGCAATTTCTACTGGGTGCTGACGGATGACGCCCTTGGACACAATGTGGACGGGGTCAGTGGCAGTGATGCAACCCTGCTGACGCCGCCAGGATTTGACGGCGGCCGGGCGGCGGGTGATGGTACTACCCCCGGCGGCGGCAATTGGCCTTCCGGCCAGCAGATCACCTGTGCCGGCACCTACGGCTGCCACGGCAGCCATGATGAAACAAACCAGACAAAGGCCATCAGGGGCGGCCACCACAGCTCCCTTGGAACCGCCATCACCTCTCCGGCCAACGACGCCACCGCCTACCGGATGCTGGTGGGCATCGCCGGCTACAAGGATGGTGACTGGGAATACCAGCCCGATGCCAACAACCATAATCAATATAAAGGAGTGGACAACCCGGAAAGCAGCGATACGACCACCATCAGCTATTCCTGCGCTGAATGCCACGGCATCTTTCATGATGAGGTTACCAACGGCAGCACCTCTCCCTGGCTGCGGCATCCCACCAATTATGATATGGGCAATACCGCCACCGGCAGCGAATATCGTTCTTATGGAGGCGGAACCAATATCTACCAGGTGATCGCCCCTGTGGGCAGCGCCGTCGTCGGCTCCGTGCTGTCTTCAATATCTTTCAGCAACGACGACGCAATCGTCACCTGCCTGTCCTGCCACCGAGCCCACGGAACCCCCTATTACAAAATCATGCGCTGGGACTACGCCAATTCGCCCACCGGCGGCGCTTGTTCCCTGTGCCATACCAGCAAGGACTGAAAGATGAGGACAAGTATGGAATCGAAAAACACCACCGACCTCCAGCTCCGCTTCATCCTCCTGTTGAACGTTCTGCTACTGGTCGCCGGCTGGGCAACGAAGTCATTGACATCAATCCCCCATACCAAACAACGACCACCGCCGTCGAGACTGATTACGTCCTCTCCTGCCTGGACTGCCACGAACCGCACGGAAGCCTTTCCCTCTGGTTGACCCGGGGAGCGATCAACGGCCAGGCATTAGCGGAAACCGCCGACTTAACCAAACCCAACGCCTATGGCAACGAGTGCCGCCAGTGTCACAAGGACGATGCTGCCTTCGGCGCGGGACCCATCAATGCCTGGCAGTGGACTCACCACCTGAGAGGTGAAAGTCCCTATAACCAAGTCCAATGTAAGTTTTGCCACCCTAACGTACCTGGAGTACATCCGATCGACTGCGCCACCTGTCACTACCACGGCTCGTGGACAGATAACTGCAACCGTACTTTGCCGGCCAGCAGGAAAACATTTTAACTGTGTAAAGGAGTGTTTGTATGCCGGGATGCCGGTTACATCTGAGAATAGTTTTCCCCCTGCTGGCGCTGCTGCTGATCATGGTGGCGGCCTGCGGCGGCCTGCGGCCGAAGGTTTCCGAGGAAGAGTTGTCAGCCCTCACGGACGAAGACCAGGCTCTTGTTTCCCTTTATCTGGACCCCGGAGGACCCGCTACCCAAAAGATCAGCTTCGAACTGGCCGCCATTGAGATTGGCAACCCGGACGGCTGGCTGCCGCTCTCTAGCAAGCCGCTGCGCGTTGACAACGCCAATAGAGGGCAACAGCAGCTCCTGACCCTGGCGGCTATGCCGCCCGGTGACTACAACCGCCTGCGGCTTACTTTCAGCCAGGCATCTGTCGATGGCCGGGCGCTGTCAATGGAAACCGGCGGTCAACATCTGGAGCTGCCCATAGCCGGCAAAGCGACCAGGAATGCCGGCGACCACTGCTGTCTGTTTCTTGACTGGCATATTGGAAGAACGGCCGGCGGCGTGGCGGACTTTTTTTCTTCCTTTACCACCCGCTGGCAGTCCCAGCCCCTGAGCACCGACCTGGTCTGCATCCTCTGTGACGATCTGCGCACCATCTACCAAGCACGACCGGATACCGGCTGGGTGGTGGCTGCCATGCGCCTCGAAGATCGGTTTGGCGAAGCGGCCTACGATCCTTCACGGCGACGGATGTATCTTCTCGGCATTGACAGCCGGATTCTTCAGGTGATCGATATTTACACGAACCGGGTAGAAGACGCCATTCCGCTTCCCCTGACCATTGCCCCCCGTTACCTGGCCCTAGCACCGGACGGCCATCGGGCCTACATCAGCGACCCCCTGGGCAACCGTCTGGTACAACTCAACCTGGCCAGCGGTTTTGTCGAACAGCAGCAGACATTCAACTACCGCCCGGAAAGAATCCATTACCTGGAAACGGCTGCCGGTGATCTGCTGGCGGTGAGTGTTCCCGAAGATCAGGCGATTCATCTGCTGAACCCGAAGACACTGGCCACGGTACGCACCATTTCCCTGAACGGCAGCCCCGGCAGCCTGGTGACCACAAAAGGCTCTCTCTATGTGACCGACCCAGCAGCCGGTTCAATAGACGTATATGATATACAGACCGGCAATCTCGCCGTACGGATCCAGACAGGACGACAGCCCATGGAGCTGACAACCCATGCCGGCAACATCTATGTCGCCAACTATGGCGACAACTACCTGTCCCTGATTCTGCCACGCCAGCAACACACCTTCCGCCGGTTTCAATGCGGCGGAGCACCCATCGATCTGGAGATATCGACCAACTGGCAAAAAATATATGTGGCCAACCGTGACGCCCGCCGGCTGACCGTCATCGATGTGCATTCTGGAATCCAACTGGTCACGGTACCCCTGGGGGGAAAGCCCCGGGAGATTGTTCTTTGGGAACAATAAATAAAATATACGGTTGTACTTACAACTATCTTGTGATAAATTGGAAAAAGGTAACAATTATGTGATAGATTGTACATAAGTAGAGGGGGGCCATCCCAGCAACTTTACCATTATCAATGTTAACATATTGATATTATTTATGTTATTTAACGTATATTCTCTGAACTGCTGGGGCAGATATTGCTTTACCAAACTAGTAGGGCTAATGCCATAAAATAAACACTTATTGCCCTGCTGGAAGAAAATTATTGAGAAGCTAACAAGAGAAGATGGAGGTAGCAATGAACAGAAAAATCTTTGTGATCATGGCAATGATGATGCTGACCCTGATGATACTTCCAACGGACGGCTGGTCGGCGGTACGAGGATCCTGCTCCGACTGCCACACGATGCATAACTCCCAGAACGGCTCGGTGGTAGCAGCTGGCGGCCCCTACCGGGCGCTGACCATCGGTGAATGCGTCGCCTGCCATACCGGTGATAATGACGGCACCAACAACATTCCCTATGTGATGAGCAGCGCTGCCCCCACCTATGGCCCGGACTGGTCGGCCGATGGAACATTCACCAACATAGGGGATACCCTGGCCGGGGGGAGCTTCTACTGGGTGGCGGCCGCCGGCGGCATCGACGACGCCACAGGACACAACGTCTCCAATGAGGGCCTGTGTGGGACTGATGGCGCCATCGGCAACACCCCTCCTGGTTTTTTGAGCGGCTGGGGAACTACCGGCATCGGTGCGGACTGGGGATCAAATCAGCTCACCTGCGCCGGTACTTACGGCTGTCACGGTGACCATACCTATGCCGATGATTTTGCCTCCGTTTCCGGCGGCCATCACGGCGACGACAGCGTCATCGACGGCACCACGGTGGCCAAGAGCTACCGCTTTCTCAAGGGTATCCTCGGCCTGGAATATAACACAGGTGCCCAAAAATGGGAATACCAACCGACGGTTGCGGCCCATAACCAGTATAAAGGGGCATATCGCACCGAGGCCGACACGATCCCCACCCTGGGGGCGGGGGACGGCACAACCATCTCCTTCTTCTGCGGAAGCTGCCATAGTGACTATCACAGCGGTGTCGATAAAGTAGCCTACTCTAACCCCATCGGTGACGATCCCTGGCTGCGCCACCCCACCGACTACGACATGGGCAGTACTCTTGCAGGATCAGAGTACCGCGGCTACTACGCCGCTGACGGATCAACCCAGGTCACCAACAACTACAACGTCATCGCCACCGTGGCCAGCGACAGTGTGGTCAGTGTAATATCCTCGGTAGCGTTCGACAACGACACCGCCATTGTCACCTGCCTGAGCTGCCACCGGGCCCACGGCTCCCCCTACAGTGACCTGCTACGCTGGGATTACACCAAAATCATGGCCGGTGCCGATGCGGTAGCAGGATGGGACAATAAGGGCTGCTTCGCCTGCCACACATCCAAAGACTAACCTGATTGGGGACAGCCACTTATTGTTTCGGCTGTCCCCTTTTTTTCTTTTATTTGGGGACAGCCAGTTATTTTTCCCAAAAGCTTTTCCCATACATATTGCCTTTACTTCTTACTTGGCACGACTTTCCCGGATCGTTGTTCCCGGGCATCCCCACCGGATTATCCAGCGCGGTAATAGTCGCCTTGAGGTATATTTTCATGATGGCGATCGGCGATCTTACCCCTCTTTTCCGCGGAAGGATCGTGAACGGTTGAGTGTCCGCGGACACTCAAAAAATAATGAAGCAAACCATTGAGAACACTGCTGGAATAGTGATATAAACAGAAAAGATCTGGCCAAATAAAACGCCTTCACAAAATCGCACTTTGATGCTATTAACAATTCTGAGAACCATATCATATCATAATTATTGCTGCCCCGATTGTGGCAGTCAACCGCTGAAAAGAATTTATGACATAAAGCATAAAACTAAGGTGGATTTATTCCAGGGAGGTAGATTAATCATGAATAAGGTTTTCATGATAACAAGGCTTATAATTCTGACAGGCTGCTTCTGCCTGGCCGGCATAATTTCATCCGCTAATATGGTACAGGCCGGCGACCAGCTCAGCAATTCTGACTGCATTAAATGTCACCAGGAAGCCCCCATGGACATTGCCGCCCAGGGTGGTGCCCATAAAACTGAAATTGGCTGCATAGATTGTCACCAGGGGCATCCTCCCACAGTCCGGGATATTATTCCATCCTGTAATAACTGTCACAGTGGCAAATCCCACTATGAGCTCGACAACTGCCTCAGTTGTCACTCCAACCCGCATGCGCCCCTGGTTTTAAAACTATCCAAGGATATCACCGGACCCTGCCTGACCTGTCACCAGGAAGAAGGGACACAATTGCAGGAAAACAAAAGCTTTCACAGCACCATGGCCTGTACCACCTGCCACCAGGAACACGGCAAAATACCTGACTGCGTAAGCTGCCATGAACCACACGCGGAAGACATGGTCCAGGCGGACTGCAAACTCTGCCACCAGGCCCATAAACCCCTGGTTATCACCTATGCCGAAGCTACCCCGTCCAAGGACTGTGCCGCCTGCCATGAAGAAGCATACACCATGCTGGCAGCCAGCTCCACCAAGCACCATGATTTATCCTGTGCCAAGTGCCACCAGGAAACCCATAAAATGATCCCGGCCTGTCAAGACTGTCACGGAACTCCGCATCCGGCAACAATTTTGCAGAAATTTCCTGAATGCGGTCAGTGTCACAGCATTGCCCATGACCTGAACCAATGGCAGAACGCAAAATAACTGCCGGCTGAAAAAAGATTATCACCATAATTGAGGCGATTCTGGCATCTTCATGGCTGCTCCTATAAGCTATGAAGATGTCAGAATCGCCTCATCCATTGTTACCCCCCTTCGGCCTTGGCCTTCCTTTTCCAAACCTTTTAGAGCTTTGAGAAAACGGTCGTCGTTCTCGTAGGTTTGCAAGGGGATTTTAGCTCTTTTAAGTAATTCTCTTAAAATTTCCGCCCGCAGTTGGCGCACTGATCCAGGGAAAGAACTCTGTCTGGACGCTGGTCGAATACCACTCAATCTGAGTCTGCTGCAGCATGATTTCCGCCACCAGAATCCGATAGGGATCAGTGGTT
>CAYZIS010000037.1:0-23944 GCA_964478545.1 uncultured Thermodesulfobacteriota bacterium | reverse complement strand
CGTGCCTGCCGGCAGGCTGGGCAGACACGGCTATGAGCCAAGCCCGAACATCCTGATAATGTATTAAAGTTGAGTCAATAATGTTGAAAAATCGGCCAACGAAAGCTTATATTGATCTGAAAGCCCTTATTAATAATTATCAAACTTTGCAGCAGCATGCTGGCAGTGGCATGGACGTCTTGCCGGTTATTAAAGCCAATGCTTATGGTCATGGGGCGGTGGAAGTGGCTGCGGCTTTGCAGCAAATCGGGGTGGATTTTTTCGCAGTGGCAACGGTGGCTGAAGCCATGGCAGTTAAGAAAGCGGGAATTAAGGGTCGCTATCTGATTCTTGGCAGCATCTATCAGGATGACCTGCAGTATCTGCATGATGGTGATGTGGTACCAGTGGTCTGGCAGCCGGAGATTGTCCGGATTTTGGGGGAATATGCCGTCAGTCAGGGGATCAAAATCTCAGTGCAGGTTAAAGTTGATACGGGCATGCATCGGGCCGGTGTGCCTTTGGAAATGGCTCGCTCCCTGATAGATGATACTTTCGCCCAGCCGAGTCTAGTGCTGGAGGGGATTTTATCGCATCTGGCGGTGGCTGATGGCTGCATGGCTGCTGACAGGGAATATACCCGGTGGCAACAGGATAATTTTTATCAATTGGTGGCTGAATTTAAAAAGAAAAATATTACCTTACCATATATTCACCTGGCCAATAGTGCCGGTATTGTCCGTTATCGATCCGGTCCCTGTACCTTGGGCCGGGCGGGAATTATGTTGTATGGTTCACATCCGGCCCCGGAATTTCTGGGCGAAGTCAAGCTGGAACCAGTAATGGCGGTTAAAACTGCTATTGTGATGTTGAAAATGCTACAGCCGGGGGAAACAATCAGTTATGGTTGTACCTATACGGCCAACCGGGAGACCAAAGTAGCGCTGATTTCGGTGGGATATGCTGATGGATTGCGCCGTAAACTTTCCAATACCGGGTTCATGCTGGTGGGCGGTCGGCGGGTGCCGATTATCGGCCGGGTGTGCATGGACTGGACAATGTTGGATGTTACCGATGTTCTTGGGGCTGCTGTTGGTGACGAGGTGGTTATTATCGGCAGGCAGGGGAATGAAATGATTACTGCTGAAGAGATGGCCGATGTGCTGGAGACCATTTCTTATGAAGTTTTCTGTGGTTGGAGTAGCAGGGTTCCCCGAATTTACCATTATGATTGATGGCTTCGTAAAACTTCATTTTTACTCTCAGGGGACAGAATGTCATTCTGTCCCCTGATTAATTTGCAGAGATACCAATAACGATGAGTCGAAGAAGACATAAAGGCATTGATTCCCGGATCAGATCAAAAGTCGGTAAGGCCATGGCAGATTATGCCATGACAAATAATGGTGATCGATTGATTGTTGCCGTGTCCGGGGGGAAGGACAGCCTGGCCTTGCTGCATATTCTGGAAACCAGGAAGAATTTCATTCCCCTTGATTACCAACTGGAACCAGTGTTCGTCAGCCTGGGAGAATATGATGATCGGGTACGCCTGATGCTCCTGGAGTCGGTCTGCAGGGATTTAGGTTTGAGACTCCACGTAATCAGTACCGATATCGGTCAGCGTCTGCATCGGGACAACCTGCCGGAAAGCAATTGTTTTCACTGCTCCCGCTGGAAACGCCGGGTATTGTTTGAATGGGCGAGGGGAGAGAATATCTGCAAGATTGCCTTCGGCCATCATCGGGATGATATTATTGAAACGGCGCTGCTGAATCTTTTTTATGGCAGTAATTTCAGTACTATGATTCCCCATCAGCGATTATTTTCCGGTTCCTTGTCTCTTATCCGTCCTTTGTCTTATCTTGATGAAAAAGAAATTATTTCTTATTGTCATAAATACAAACTTCCGGTTGACCAGCCTTCCTGCCAGTTCGCTGCCGGTAATCAAAAACGAATACAGATCAGGAATCTACTTAAACAACTTCAGGCTGATAATCCTAAAATAAAAGGCAATATTTTTCACGCCTTGAAAAATGTCAGGACCGATTATTTGTTAAATGTCGGCTATCATGGTTAAAGATATTTTTATCTGAAGTGATTGACGTGGTCAAATAAAAATAGATAATCTTATAAGCAATTTTTTCAAGGAACCACCTTTTTTCATATTCCTTCAGGCTCAAATATCCAAGATGTGAATGACAGCATCTTACTGTTGTAAAAAACATTTCAATGTAATCGATGATATCCAGATGGGCCTCACCACTAACTTCTATCGCTCAGCAAAGGAAATATATGCAAGGTGGCTAAACTGGCGGGAAATACAGCCCAGATTTCTATAGTCTGCTGAAAAAGCACAATTTAGAAGCAGCACTTTCAAGAACTTGAAAAACAGGTAAATCTAACCTTAGAAAATTCCAATAATTAACCGTAGCGAAAAAAATACATAAAAAACGTTTTAAGTAACAGCCGGTTAGGCCCATCACTAGATTTTTTTCCTTCTCATCTTGTAAGGGAAATCCTACAAAAAAATCCTTTCATTATTTACAGTCCAAGAAAACGCCTTTGAAATCAAGAGGTTAATCAAATCTGGATAATTTGGCATATACCTTGCGTACTTGTTTTGTTTACGATATCAGCCTCTTATGCCTATGCCTATCAGGGGTCAAGTGAACCCAAGGTCGGGACGAGGGAACGCTGAGCAATTGTTGAGCATCAGGTTGAAGGACATAAAAGGAAAGGTTGTCGCGTGGGTCAGATTTAACGATCCTGGGCAGTTATTTGAGAACGACTATGAAAGCAATGGAATTATTCGGATGCATTCGCCTTCTGCAATGTTTGAAAACGTAATAAGAAACGAGAAGCCTGTCTATATCTACTTTATGGCGGGCCGGGCGTTCTTAGGAACCAGTAACAAGCCCATCCAGCCGACCGCAAAACCCGTTGCTTCGCTTTGGGTTTTGCGGCGCTGATGGCTATCGTTAGGTGTAACCACTGAACGGGTTGCGGCGGTTACGGCCCTTATATCGGTCAACCCATTTTAAGGAGGAGTAAACCATGGTAAAACGAATGTTGCTGGTGTTCGCTGTAGCTGGCGTTCTGTCACTTTTCACTGGGTTCGCGGTGGCAGCTGACCAAGAGCGCGCTCAGGAAAAAGTTCAAACGCAAGAGCAGGAGCAAGTCTACGGCAGCCAACTCATGACGCAACAAGAGCGTGCCGAATATCGAGGGAAAATGAGCGCTGCCCAATCTGCCGAGGAGCAAGAGCATATCCGCAAGGAACACCACGAACACATGAAAGAGCGAGCCAAGGCGAGTGGCGTAACCCTTCCCGAGGAGCCCGGTATGGGGCCTTGTGGTGGCGGTCGCGGCCGCTGATCCGGGCAGCCTTAACGAATAAGGATAAGATTGTGGGAGCGTAGCGAACCACAATCTTATCCTGTAGTTATGCCCATCAAATCTAAAAATAAGGAGGTGATGTGATAAAAAGATCTCTAAGGTAAAGGGCGGACAGAAGTACGACTATTAAAAAATGGAGGGTTGTGAAATGAACAAGAAAAATAATCTGCTTATTAAGTTGATTAGAATCTGCGTTATGTTGCTATTGGGGACTACCTCTACGGTCGTTTTTGCACAGCAGGGCAAAGTCATTTCCAGCTATGGACCGACGAACCAAGCTGAGACTTTCGAGCAAATCAAAGCCGCGCGCATGGCGGTGAAAAGCAAGCGTGCCAAACTGCATAAGAAGTTGTTAACCTCCCGGTATGATCTTTCAAAGAAGACTACTGCTGAGGTCGTCATGTCAGGAGGAAAGCCTCTGCCACTAGGGCCGACAGCTAACCTTCAAGGAACATCCTGGGAGGCTCTTGATAAAATGACACCCGAGCAAATAAAAAAGAAGGGGATGTTCCCTTACAAACCTCTACCTTTTGCTGACCACGTAGAGGGAGGCATGCTTTTCCCGGAGATGATCACAAAACCTTTGCCCAGACTGGTTCGCTTTGACCTGGATTTCGACCTGCCCGAGCATATTCTTCCGGACCCGGCCCCAGCAATTTTCCTGACCACCCGGCCCGATCTTGGAGATGTGGCCAAGGGGCGGCTCATTACCATCGACAATTTTTATGAGATATTTAACGGCATTCTCAATCCCAAACAACTCGAAGGCCTGCGCCTCCTGGTGACTCAATTTCCCCAACAGCAATTCAACGCGACGGAAGATCGCCGCACGGACAGGCCTGACGGCATGCTGGGCGTAACCTGTTTTGACTGTCATGCTAACGGCCATACCAACGGTGCTAACCATCTTGTTGGAGACATTCGACCGCAGGAATTCAGGCACCGTATTGAAACCCCTACCCTGAGGGGAATGAACATCCAGCGCCTCTTCGGTTCTCAGCGTGCACTTAAAACCGTAGAAGACTTCACCGAATTTGAACAGCGTGCGGCCTACTTCGATGGAGACATCTGCATGGCTGTTAAAAAGGGGGTGAACGTTCTTGAAAGGGGCTCCCAAGTACACTTTATGGCGGAATTTTTAGCGATACTGGATTTTCCTCCGGCCTCCAAGCTCAACATTTACGGCGAACTCGACCAGACCAAGGCTAGCGCCAGTGAAATGCGCGGTGAGGAGCTTTTCAACGGCAAGGCGCGATGTGCCTATTGCCATGCTGCCCCTTACTATACCGACAACAGTATGCATGACCTCAAGGCTGAGCGTTTTTACAAGCAGGAAATGGCAAATGGGATGATGATGGCCCATGACGGTCCCATTAAAACATTTCCCTTAAGAGGGATTAAGGACTCGCCCCCCTATATGCACGACGGGAGGTGTTTCACCCTTGAGGATACAGTGGAGTATTTTAACCTTGTCCAACAACTTCACCTGAACGATCAGGAAAAGGCTGATCTGGTTGCTTTCATGCGAGCTTTATAGGGATGGCTAGACGCAAACCAGCCTAACCTGTAATCATGGTTATCATCGTTTCGGCGAGGTTTTTTTGTTTCAACCAATGACCGGTTTTGGCCGAAAGCTGTCATTCAATTTTTTCTACGGCACGAGGTAGTATATTCTCACAATAGCTTGATAGTGTCTTAGTGATAATCGAATTAAGTGGTTAAGGTAGGGCGGTGAGTCTTTAGCGAGACTCACCGCTCCCTCCATATGGGGTACAAGCACCCGATAAGGAGTTGTCTTCTTGGTAATATTTGTTGATGTAGATGTTAATAAAATAGCCCGGCTTGGCCGGGATTTTTTTTGGCAAAAGCCTTTAAGCTGTCCTTGTTGCGGAGCCGGCCTCTGGTGGCATGGATTTGTCCTCGCATTTTTTGACCACCTTCCTGAAGCGGCTTTCCTTCGCCGTCTTCGGTGTCCCAGTTGCGGAGCTGTTCACTGGCTTCGGCCCAAAATATGCTGGAGCCGTTTCCGATTCTCCATTCAAGTCATAAAACAGATAATCATAAATCGCTCATCTATCAAGCGCTGGTAGCCGGATTTGCCCCGATCACGACAGAAAATCTGGTGGCGGCGTTTTTGCCATCAGGTAAAAATTGTGCTCGGTTTACATGCGGATCCTGGCTTGCACACTTTTAATCTCTTGATTAAACCAGGGAGAATACCGGTATCAAACTCATTTAATATGTTCTTATAACCGCTAAATACCATCCTACCGAAGTGTTGCTTTGCCCTCCATGATTCTGTGATGTTATGAGGTTCGTGACTGACAAATCGAACTTTTAGCCACTGCTTAGGAGGACAAAATGACCAAAAAGCAAAAAGATGAGGTCGCCTTGTTTCGCTTCGGGGTTATTTGTGATCTCGTTGGTACCATTCGTCTTAAATATGGTGACGCGGAAAAACTGATCAGGGAGAAGAGCAAACAGCGCTGGAATATTCCCCCGATACAGGGATGTAAAAACTGTGTTGGACGTGAGTGAATTTCTGGTATGGTTTATGCGTTAAAATTATTAACCCTGAGGTTCATTAACCGGTGAGGATTGATTTGAAACAGTTGCAAAAAAAAAGTATTACCCTGGCAATTCCCAGCCCGCCGCAAATCATAACCCGGCTTCTGGCAATGATTTCCGAGGATCGTTGTTCAGCGAATGAACTGGGTGAGCTGATATTAAAAGACCCTTCACTGACAGCTCGAATCCTGAAAGTGGCCAATTCCCCTTTTTACCAGTTCAGTAACAAAATTGAAACTGTCAGCCATGCTATTTCTCTTCTTGGTCAGGAAACCATTCGCATGATTTGTGTCAGTGAATCATTCCTGGCTATTTTCCCCATGAATAGAGGTCGTCTACACCAGCTCTTTCAACAGCATAATGATCATTCCCTGCTTACGGGGATTGTTGCCAGGTCATTGATTACTTATCTCAGCCCCGGGATTGAGCCGGAAAAAGCTTTTATTGCCGGCTTGCTTCATGATATCGGTAAACCGATACTCTGGTATAATTATACCAGGAAGACTTCTGAATATGAGCAGGTCTGCCGGACGGGGTTGAGTGAACTTGAAGCTGAACGCATGGTATTTGGTTATGACCACCTGACGGTGGGAAAATGGCTGGCTGATGAATGGATACTGGGTAATGAATTGACGGCTGCCATCAGTGAACATCATTATGAGGGGAAACTGGTTCAGATATCTGCAGCTCAGGAGCTTAAGCTTAGTGAAATAATTTATTATGCCAACCTGATGGCCAAAACCATGACGGTTACTGAGAATGAATTTGTCATCCGGCCGCAGATTAAAGAATATTTGGGAAAAAGTTTCCCCGGGTTGCCACTTGATGATTTGCTGGTCAGGATAAATGAAGATGCCAGGCCATTTATCAGCAGTCTCTTTCTGGGTGATAGTTTGCAGGGTGTCGATAATGGAGAAATAAACGAAGAACCGGAAGTTACCGATGATTCAGTGGTTTCTTTTGGCGATTCATATCCGGAAATGGTCAAAAAAGCCCTGACATTATTCAATACTTACAACTATTTTCTTGGCAACTTCCAACTGGGAGAGGCTTTTTACCGGATGCTTGAAAATATTCAGCTTTCCCTGGGAATGTCAAAAATATTTATTATTTTATATGATCGGAAAAGAAAGCAACTGGTAATCAAAGGTACGCCAGCGAAATATCGCCAGCTTCTGGATCGAAAACTGGAACTGGATGAAAAGGGAAACAAGTTTCTTCTCAGCCGGGAACGTAAGGAATTCTGGTTTACGGCGGCCAAAGATCAGCAGAACGACGGCCTGGGATTACAATTGGTTCAACTGTTCGGGAAGGAACTGAGAATCTCTGATGGTGTTTTTGTTCCGGTTATGGGTTCTTCATCATTTGTCGGTGGGTTCGTGGCCCTGTGCCAGCCGGAACAGCATAATGCATCCATGGTAGTGGAATTTCTTAATGGATATGCGGTGCAGCTGGCACTGGCCATTCGCATTTACCGGCTCAATAAACGGATGTTGGCGGCTGAGCATGATAAGACCGTGACTGAAATGGCCGGTACTCTGGCGCACAGCCTTAATCAGCCATTACAGACTTTATCAAGTTATATCTACCTGCTGGAAAAAGAAATGAGAGTCGGCTCCTATGGCAATTCCAGCAGAAATGTTTACTGTGAGAAAATGAAAAAAGCGCTTGATGAGATGCAGCATAGTATCAAGCGCTTTCAATCAGCGAAAGACTCTGAAACAACACAATATTACGGGCGAGAGAAAATCTTAAGCGTCTGAAAGTAAATGGCTCCTGCCAAAAAAGTAGTAAACGAATTCTTACTGCCATGTTTTCCCTAAAGCCATTCCCATCCCGGCGGCAACCAGACAGATAACCACGTTCAGGCCTATATTTACTAGTGCTTTGGTATAGTTTCCGTGTTCCATGAAATGTAGGGTGTCAACGGTGAAGGTGGAAAAGGTTGTAAACGCGCCCAGAAAACCAATGGTTATCGCGCCTTTGAGGTGGGGAGAAATGCCAGGATAGGTGATAAAAACCTGGAGTATGAATGCCAGCAAGAATGAGCCGCCAACATTGACTGCTAAAGTTCCATAAGGCATGCCACTGCCGGCGAAATGATGAACCCAGCCGGTTACTAAAAAACGGCTGACAGCCCCGCAAAAGCCACCAATACCAACGCTTATAATCCTGATCATATAAATTAATTCCGAAAAGGTGAAAAAATTATTTTTTGAAGCAGTTGATCTTCCGGATACCGGCAATCCCCGTGGCTTTACTGTATAAATTATTCGCCTGTCAAGTATTATTCCTGCCCTTCTGATGTTATCTCCTTGACCGTACAGTCCATTTATGTCAGAATTTCAATGTTTAATAATATTCTGCCAATAGGGAGAAAGTATGTTAATTGTCATGCAAAAGCAGTCTTCCTCGAAAGAGGTTGACCAAGTGGTGGGAATCGTGGAAAACCTGGGTTTTCAAGCCAAGGTCATTCCCGGAGCCGAGAGGGTGGCCATCGGTGTGGTGGGGAACCAGGATTATGTTGAAGATGCAGCAATTTTACGCTTGCCAGGAGTATCTCATGTTATTCATGTCACTAAACCGTATAAATTGGTCAGTCGGGATTTTAGCCCGGAGAATACTGTGGTAACAATTGGTGAGCTGAAGGTTGGAGAAGGATGTCCGCCGGTTATTATGGCGGGTCCCTGTTCGGTTGAATCGGAAGAACAGGTATTTTCGACCGCCGAAGTGGTAAAAAAAGCCGGAGCTCACATATTGCGCGGGGGTGCTTTCAAGCCGCGGACAGGTCCTCATAATTTTCAGGGACTTGGCGAGGAAGGGCTGAAAATGCTTAGTGCTGCAGGCAAGGCCAATAATATGCCGGTAGTGACTGAAGTTATGCGGATTGGCCAGCTTGATTTAGTGTGCAAATATGCTGATATTCTGCAAATTGGAGCCCGCAATATGCAGAATTTTGATCTGTTGAAAGAAGTGGGCAAAATAGATCGGCCAGTGTTGCTGAAACGGGGAATGTGCGCTACCATTGATGAATTTCTGGCAGCGGCAGAATATATTCTGGTTGCCGGGAACAGCCGGGTAATTTTGTGCGAACGAGGGATCCGCACTTTTGAAACTGCAACTCGTAATACCATGGATTTGGCTGTTGTTCCTCTGATTAAAGAAAAATCACATTTGCCGATTATTGTTGATCCCTCGCATGCTACCGGAAAAAGTTCTTTGGTAATGCCCATGGCGACAGCCGGAATTGTCGTGGGAGCTCATGGAGTTATGGTTGAAGTTCATCCACAGCCGGAATGTGCTTTGTCCGACGGCATTCAGTCACTGGATTTCCCCGGATTTAATCAGCTTATGGAACAATTAACTTATTATATCCAACTGAAACGTTGATGGCTTCGTAAAAGCTCCATCTTCTTTGTTATGCTACAACCTTCGTCATTGCAACGTACGGTAAAGTACGCCTCATGACTCAGGTTTTGCGCCGTGAGCGACAGCGAGGAAGTATTCTTGGGGTGCATGCCTCGAATATGAATCTTTTACTGTGCCACCTGCCTGCCGTCAGGCACGTCGGTTTTATGATTTTTTAGGAAAGTATCAGACGTTCACTGATTAATTATGGGAAAAACTCTTCCAGTCTTATTTTTGATCCTGTTGCTTGGCGTTGGTTCTGTGCTCGCAGCGGTACAGGAAAAACGGTCTGAGGAAGAAATTGCCAAAGTTGCCATCGGTGCCTATCAGGATGGTTTCTATGAAGTTGCCAAGGAGGAACTGGAAGATTTTCTGATTACTTATCCTGATTCCGGTTATGTCTCACAAATCAAATTAATCCTGCTGCTTACCTGTCTCCATTTAGGTGAATGCCAGGAGGCATCATTGCTCTGGCCAGAAGTTGGGGGGAAAGTTGCCCTGGAAAAATCTGGTTTTTCTCCGGCTCAACTACTTTTTCAATTGGGTATCTGCTTTTTTCAGGAGCTTGACTTTGATCAAGCCAGACAATATTTTCATAAGATATTACAATCATATCCTCGAGGGCGACTGGCATCCCAAGCCCGTTTTTTCCTGATAAAAATGGCCTTTCATCAAAGTAAGTTTGATCTTGCTGCTGATCATGCGACAATACTGCTTAAGATGAAAGATTCCCAGCTTTCTCTTGGACAGAACAAAGAGTTGCTGTATTTTTCCGGATTATCCTATTACCGGATCGGCAAATATGACGCTGCCATGCCATCACTTAAAGAATATTTTGACACATATGCCGTGGGGATGGATGCAAATGTGAAAATATTTTATTACAAAATACTGATTAAAGCTGCCCTGCAAACGTCAAAGCCATCTCTAGCCAATCATTTCATGGATTTGTGGTTGGGTGAATACCCCTGCTCAGAGGGAATTGCGGTGGCCCTTTACCTGGTGGGAGAATCAAATTATAAACAGCGTAACCTTAAAAAATCATATTCTTATCTCCAACAGCCTGTTTTGCGAGATGATCTGGCTCCGGGACAACAGCGGATAGTATATGGCTATCTGGTGAATATTCTGTTGACCAGAAAGAATCAAACTGAGCTAATCAGGTATCTGGAAAAGCTTATCCCCCTTGAAGATGGATTCAATGAACAAAAAAGACATCTGAAATTATTGGGTACGCTTTATTATGATGCGAAAAATTATGAGAAATGTATAGCATGCTTGTCCCAGTTCCTGCGGAAATTTCCTGAAGCGGGAGAGGATGAAGATGTTTTACTGATGTATATCAACGCCGGACTGGCTGCCAGGCAATGCGCTGATGTGGTTGAAATATTATCTTCCCGCTTTGATTTCAGTCGGCTGGAGAAAATAAGTCCGACGTTGCTGGAGATTGGTTACTCTTATGGCTTATGCCTGGAACAGGAACATCTTTATTCCGATGCGTTTTACGGTTTGCAGCAGGTTTATAAACAGACCGGCAACCGTGAACGCAGGATAAAAATACTGGATGCCATGAACCGGATTTCCCTGAAGCTTGGTAAACGAGAGCCGTTTGAGTTAGTAGCCAAAACCATCGTTCAGGATTTTTCTCTCGATAATCAGGAAGATGAAAGATTGCTAAAGGAACATCCCCATCTGGTTCTTACCGTGGCCACTCATTTTTACCAGCTGCATGAATACGAGCGGGTGATCCCTTCACTGCTCTGGCTGCAGGCATTGCCGGTAAAGAAATATCCGGCTTTGCATCGACAGGTGCTTTTTTTTCTGGCTGAATGTTATTTTCATCAGGGGAAATTTACTGAAGCTATCCCTGTTTATGAGGAGTTGGTGGATGGTGTTCCTGGCCGTTATCGTGAACTTGCAGCCCTGAGATTGGCAACGTTGTATGAACAACAGGGTTACCAGAAAAAAAAGGCCGCAATATATCGAAAACTACCTGAAATTACCCGAGATTCAAGCTTGGAAAAGGTGCTCAAAAAGGATCAATGAAATACTTTATTGCCGCTTTAGGTCTGGCCTTGATTATCGAAGGCGTCCCATATTTTCTTTTCCCTGCCGGCATCAAACGGGTCCTTGCAACCATGCAGGAACTACCGGAGCATATCCTCAGAGTTTTTGGTCTCACCATCATGTTGATTGGTCTTGCCATCTTGTATGTCATCAAGATATCCTGATGGTAATATTCGGCTACGTAAAAAACACTATCTCACAGCGGGTAATTAAGTTGGTTCGCTTCACCCTGCTTCGCGAGGGGTCACATCTTGACAAAGGCTATTGAAAATCACCAATAAAAGAAAATATCACGATACGCCTTCGTCAAGAAATGATCCCAATCCCGGCAGTTTGAAAACAATACCGAATATTTACATCCTGATGGTGATTATTTCCAGATATTTCCTTTCTTTTTCCATTCCTGCTGGATGAATGGATATATTTTCACACATTCATTAGAACTTGACTTACGTGATGAGTTATGTTTTAAAAACTCTTTTATAATTGCTTGCGTTGGTCTTTGATAATATGTATGTCGACCTTTTCTCCTATAACTTGCCGGAAGCGTTGATTGCTCAATATCCACTTGAACAACGGGATAGCTCGCGGTTATTGGTTCTCAATCGTCAGAGATCTACCATTGAAGATAATACTATCTCTGAACTTAGTCCTTTTCTACATGCAGGAGACCTGCTGGTTTATAATGATACCAGGGTTTTTCCTGCCCGGTTGAGGGGGGTGAAGCCGACTGGTGGGAAGGTGGAAGTATTCCTTCTTCCCGACAGAAAATTTGAGCCGGAAGCCGGTGAAGAGCTGTGGCAATGCCTCTATAAATCATCGAAGCCGGTGAAACCTGGCCTTGAACTGAGCTTTGGTGATATACTAACCGGGGAGGTTGTCACTCCTTCTTCTCTGGAGCCGGGAAAGATTAAGCTGACAGCTTCAGGTGGAAAAACGGTTCGTTCAGTGATTGAAGACGTTGGACAGGTGCCATTGCCACCCTATATCAAGAGATCCGCTGACGAGAATGACCGGGAACGATATCAGACAATATTTGCCGGGAAGGGAAAAGAGGGCGCGGTTGCTGCCCCCACTGCCGGGCTGCATTTTTCTCCTGATCTTATGGCCAGGTTAAAACAAAAAGGGGTGAAGACGGCTTCTTTGACCCTGCATGTTGGTCTGGGGACATTTGTCCCGGTGAAAGTTTCAAAGGTTGAAGATCATCAAATACATGAAGAGTATTACCAGATTCCGGCAACAACATTGGATTCAATTGTTGAGGTAAAAACACGGGGAAAACGAGTTATCGCTGTGGGTACCACGGTGACCCGGGCTTTGGAATACTATGCCAAAACCAACAGAACTGATGGCTTTTGTAATCTTTTTATCTATCCGGGATTTGAATTTAAACTTATTGATGCCCTGATCACCAATTTTCACCTTCCCCGTTCAACCCTGCTCATGCTGGTAGCGGCTTTTGCCGGTCACCAATTCATTATGGATGCCTATGAGCATGCAATCAGGCAAAAATATCGATTTTACAGCTATGGCGATGGTATGTTGATAATCTGATGAATCATTTTACTTTAACTGCCACTGACGTTTGCAGCCAGGCACGATGTGGAAGCCTGCAAACCAGTCATGGGGTTATTAAGACCCCATGCTTCATGCCAGTTGGAACCAAAGCGACGGTGAAAGGGTTGACACCGCGGCAACTGCATGAAGAAATTAATGCCCAGATCGTTCTGGCCAACACCTATCATTTGTTTTTGCGGCCTGGTGAGCAGCTTATTGGTGATCTTGGCGGATTGCATGCCTTTATGGGCTGGGATGGACCAATCCTGACCGACAGTGGTGGTTTTCAGGTTTTCAGCCTGGCTTCCCTGAGAACCCTGGATGAGGAGGGGGTCACCTTTCGTTCTCCTGTAGATGGCAGTCGTCACCTTCTGACTCCTGAACGGGCCATTAAAATCCAGGAAATTCTGGGATCGGATATCATTATGGCTTTTGACGAATGTACCCCGTATCCAGTTAATTATGATGGAGCCCGCCGGTCATTACAGTTAACAGCCAGGTGGGCCAAACGATGTAAAACGGCCCGGAAGCGGTCGGACAACCTGTTATTTGGCATAGTCCAGGGCAGCATGTTTCCTGACCTGCGGCGAGAAAGTGCTGAGTTGACCCGGGAAATGAATTTTGATGGCTATGCCCTGGGTGGATTAAGTGTTGATGAAGAAAAATCGTTAATGTATGAGATGGTCCAATTCTCCGCGCCTTTATTACCGGAAAATCAACCCCGTTATCTCATGGGGGTGGGAAAACCTGAGGATATTCTCACTGCAGTGGCTGCCGGTATTGACATGTTCGATTGTGTGCTGCCGACCAGAAATGCCCGTAACGGTATGTATTTTACCCGGCAGGGGCCGTTAGTTATCAAGCAGGCTCGCTATCGTAGGGATTCTTTACCCATCGATGAGCAATGTTCCTGTTATGTCTGTCAGAATTTTTCCCGGGCCTATTTGCGCCATTTGTTCCAGTCGGCGGAAATACTTTCTTCAGTGCTGGCAACAATCCATAATCTTTATTTTTATCATCAGTTGATGAATCAAATCAGGGTTCACATAAAAAAAGGTTCATTTGCAGATTTTATGAAGAATTTTATTGTAAATTATGATATCAGCAGTCAGTCATATTCAAAGTGATATTACTTTTAATAACTAAGCATATGTAAAGGAGTTGGACCCATGTTAGGTATAGCATTCGCGATGGCACAAAATCCTGCTGGTGGTGGTATAGGTGGTGGCTTGGAAGCAATGAAAGGTTTCTTTCCCCTGATTCTCATGTTTGTCATTTTCTATTTTCTTCTGATTCGCCCCCAGCAGAAGAAACAGAAGGCTCATAAAAACCTGCTGGCTAACTTGAAACGGGGGGATGAAATTGTTACTACCGGTGGGTTGATGGGGAAGATAACAGCAATCACCGATCGCAGCATAACTATTGAAGTGGCTGATAAAGTCAGAGTTAAAATTCTTCGTGGCCAGATTACGGCTGTCCTTCAGGGCGAGATGTCATAGTCGGTATTTATCAGGTTTTTTCAGGAGATGTGTTGAAATGATTAAGAGTATTAAGTTGCGTTTGTTGATTGTTCTGATTACCGTTGTACTTGCAGTGCTTTACCTGGTGCCGACACTTACCAGTAATTTGCCTTCATGGTGGGGAAAAATCCTGCCTACAGATCAGATCCACCTGGGATTAGACCTGCAGGGTGGAATCCATCTGTTGATGGAGGTTGATGTCGCCAAGGCTATGGAGGCGACAACTGATCGGATAGGTGGTGAAATACAAAGTCTTCTTCATGAAAAAAAGATGGATTTTGTCGCCGTGAAGCAGGTGGAAGCCGGGGAATTGTCTATCAAAATGGCTGATGGTGTCGATGTGACGGAAGTTCAGTCTATGCTTGATAAAGAACTTCCCCAATGGAAGTTGATGCTTGTCCAGGGGCAAGCACTTGATTATAAGGTTGAAAATGCTGAACGTCGACGTATTGAAAAAATGGCGGTTGAGCAAGCCGTTGAGACCATGCGTAACCGGATTGATCAGTTCGGGGTTTCCGAACCTGAAATCAGGCCCCAGGCTAATAATCGCATCCTGGTTCAGCTGCCGGGAATCAAGGATACCAAGCGTGCTATTGAGTTGATTGGTAAAACTGCCTTGCTGGAATTTAAGCTGGTAAGTGATAAAATTAATCCCCGGGATCTTGAATCTGGAAACCTCCCAGATGATATAGAGATTCTTTATCAACAGGAATATGATCCGGTCACCAAAAAAACCATTCGCCAGGTTCCCTATGCCCTGGAAAAGAAAACCCTGATGACCGGGGAATACATTTCCGATGCCAAAGTTCGCTTCAATTCCCGTTATGGGGAACCTTATGTGGCCATGGATTTTAATTCCCGGGGCGGCAAACTCTTTGACCGGATAACGGCAGAAAATGTCAAACGCCGCCTGGCAATTATTCTGGATAATCATGTCTATTCCGCTCCGGTAATCCAGGAGCGGATTTCCGGGGGGAAAGCCCAGATTTCCGGGCGTTTTGATGCTAAGGAAGCCCGAGATCTGGCGATTGTCCTGCGTGCTGGTGCCCTGCCGGCACCTATCCAAATTCTGGAAAAACGAACCGTTGGTCCCTCCCTCGGGCATGATTCAATCAGGAAAGGGCTGTTTTCAATGGTTATCGGCTTCATCCTGGTAGTAGTTTTTATGGTCTTTTATTACCATCTTAGTGGTCTGGTTGCCAATCTGGCGCTGGTATTGAACCTGCTTTTCATTGTCAGTATCCTGGCGTTGGTAAAAGCAACCCTGACTTTGCCCGGTATTGCCGGAATTGTTTTGACCATTGGTATGGCTGTCGATGCTAACGTCCTGATATTTGAACGAATAAAGGAAGAGTTGCGTTTGGGTAAAACCACCCGGGCGGCTCTTGACAGTGGGTATGCTAAGGCTTTTTTAACCATCATGGATGCCAATATTACCACGCTTATCGCCGCAATTGTTTTGTATCAGTACGGTACCGGACCAATTAAGGGCTTTGCAGTTACTTTGTCTATCGGTATTGTTTGCAGTTTATATACGGCCATTTTTGTCACCCGGCTGGTGTATGATTTGATTATGGAAAAGAAATCACTGAAACAGTTAAGTATCTAAAAATGCAATACTGAGGAGTGTGTGCATGCAGTTTATAAAGCCAGGAGTAAATATTGAATTTGTTGGCCGAAGGTTTTTCTTTATCATTCTATCAGCAGTTGTTATTCTGATTGGGATTGCCTCCCTGTTGTTCCATGGTGGGCTCAATTACGGGATTGATTTTGCTGGGGGAACCCTGGTTCAGGTGAAGTTCAGTCAGCCGACTACCTCCGACGACATACGAAATGCCTTGAAAGGTCTTGATCTTGGTTCCAGCACCATTCAGCAGTTTGAAGAGGCTAGTGGCGAGGAATTTTTAATCCGGGTGGAAAAATCAAAATCTAACCTTGTTGGTCTGTCGGATGAAATCAAAGCAACCCTTGATAAGGCATATGGTGCAAATCAAGTGGACATTCGCCGGGTGGAAATGGTTGGTCCCAAAGTTGGTAAAGATTTGCGCCGGCAAGGGTTTCTGGCAATCATTTATGCTATGATCGGGATTCTTATTTATGTGACCTTCCGTTTTGAATTCAAGTTTGCCCTGGGGGCGGTGGTTGCTTTGTTCCATGATGTGATTATAACCATAGGGATATTTTCCTTACTGGACAAGGAATTCAGTTTATCCATCCTGGCGGCCTTGTTGGCTATCGTTGGTTATTCACTCAATGATACCATCGTGGTCTATGATCGTATTCGTGAAAACTTGAAACAACCGGGAAAACGATCATATGAAGAATTAATTAACACCTCGATCAATGAAACCCTCAACCGGACCATCCTGACTTCAGTAACCACTATTTTGGTTCTGTCCAGCCTTTTTTTCCTCGGTGGCGGGGTCATCCATGCTTTTGCTTTTGCCTTGATAGTTGGTGTGGTAGTGGGTACCTATTCATCAATTTTTATTGCCAGTCCTATTGTCATTGCCATGAAAGGGATGAAAATCTTTCAGGGGAAGAAGCGAAGTCGGATGTCAACCTGAGACGAAGCCATATGATCAGTATTGCTGAAATTTTTTACAGCATTCAGGGGGAGTCCACATTTTCTGGACTCCCCTGTGTTTTTATCCGCTTTTCCGGCTGCAACTTATCTTGCTCCTATTGTGACACCCGATATGCTTGTGAAGCGTCAAGCGGGACACTGCAAACCATTGATGAAATTATGGGCAGGGTATTATCTTTTCCCGTTAAGATGGTGGAAATTACCGGCGGTGAACCGCTGTTGCAGCCTGAGATTCATCAGCTGATTGATCGACTGCATACAGCCGGGAAAAAAGTATTGCTGGAAACCAATGGCTCACGGGATATTTCAAAGATTGACCGGCGGGTACGGATTATTCTTGATGTCAAGACTCCTGGCAGCGGCATGGCTGCCCATAATTATGAGAAAAATTACCAGCAGCTCGGTAATAATCATCAGCTTAAATTTGTTCTTTGCAGTGAGGATGATTTTTGGTGGAGTCGGGATTTTATCCAGAACCGGCTGCTTGAATCAGGTGAAATTCTTTTCAGTCCGGTAGTGGAGCAATTGAGTGCGCCGCGGCTGGCGGAACTGATCCTGCAGGAACATCTACCGGTGCGCCTGCAACTGCAATTGCATCGGATTCTCTGGCCTCAAATAGATCGAGGTAAATAATGAGTGAAAAAAAAGCGGTCATCCTGCTCAGCGGGGGGCTTGATTCGGCTACCGTCGGGGCCATTGCCCGCCAGCAGGGTTTTCGGCTGTATTGTCTGAGTTTTAACTATGGCCAGCGCCATTATTGTGAGTTGGAAGCGGCGAGCAGGGTGGCTCGTTCGCTCTCGGCAGCTCGTCATTTAACCTTGCGCCTGGATTTGAACCTGATCGGTGGTTCTTCACTTACCGACCAGAAACTTTCCGTACCCAAGAACCAGGTTTCTGCTGATGAATCTGAGATTCCCATAACTTATGTGCCGGCCCGTAATACCATTTTTATCGCCCATGCAGTTGCCTGGGCAGAAACTCTGGAAGCCCGGGATATTTTTCTGGGGGTCAATGCCATTGATTACAGTGGTTATCCTGATTGCCGGCCTGATTTTATCCAGGCCATGGAACGGGCAGTAAATCTGGGAACAAAACTGGGAGTAAATGAAAAAGGCCCTTATTTTCACCTGCATACCCCTCTGATTGAGCTGCATAAACATGAAATAATTCAGCTTGGCACTAAACTTGGGGTTGATTATGGATTAACCCACAGCTGCTATGATCCTGATGATCAGGGAAAACCATGCGGTCAATGTGATAGCTGTTATCTGCGCTTACAGGGGTTTGCAGCGGCCGGGATGGAAGATCCGTTGGATTATCAAGATTAGATACGGGAAAGCTGGATGATATCCATCACCTTTTTCATAGTTCCTGGGTTGCCGGCAGCAACGATGGGCAGGGTTTTTTCCAGATTCAGGGTCAGTTCATCAAGGTTCTCTCCCAGCATGCCGGTAATGACGCCTCCGACTTCCTCCAGGATGACCTTGCCGGCCACATAATCGATGGTCCGGGACGGGATGGGATAGAAAAATATATCAATATTTCCGGCAGCGAGATAACAGATATCCAGAGCTGTCGAGCCCAGACAACGGGTTCGCTCAAACATGTCCAGCAGTGGCTCCACCCGTTTCAACCCTGCCTTATTATGGGCTGCTTCAAAGACAAAAGCCCGGGGGATTTCTACATCCTTACCTTTGATCTGTTGGCCATTGACAAAAGCAGCTGACCCTTTGATGGCATGAAATTCATCTCCGTTGGCCAGGTTACAGACATAACCAAGGACCACATCATTAACAGTTTTTCCGGTAGCCAGGGCCATTGAAGTCGCATAGTAGGGAATTCCCTGGCGGGCGTTGAAACTGCCGTCCAGGGGGTCAATGATGATGTGGGTGTCCGGATCATTGCCAAACTTGCGAATTCCCAGTTCTTCGGAAACGAGAACGAACTCCAAATCGAAGTTATTGTGCAGGGTTTCCAGTTTGTCGAGGATGATATCTTCGGCGATCTTGTCTAACTTCAGGGTCATGTCACCACCGGCGCCCTTGCCGATAATCAGCGCCCCATCCGTAGTGCCGGCATACTGTTTCATCTGCTCAGCAATCTTACCGCCCAGTTCCTGAAATGTATTAAGCCAGAAATCAAGATCCATAAAACACCTATTTTAGAAGTTATCTTATCTATCTTCTTTCCCTACCATATTCTTAGGAGGTTGGCAAGAAGCCAACAACCCATCAGGAAGTTTGCAAAAGATCCAGCGGACTCCGGACAGCGTCAATGTCACGCCGCATGACATGGGCGATTAAATCTCCAAAGGACTGATCAAGGACATCCCTATACAAAAAAACCAACGCATTCAGAGCCTGTTTTCGCGTGGAAGCTGAAACGTTTTCATCAGTTGCCAAATGCAACAAAAACCGCTCTACATCTTTGGCGCCGAGATCTTTCGGATGCTTTTTTTTGTTGAAAAAATAAATATATCTCGAAACCCATTGACAATAGGTCTGCTCGGTTCTGTAGGCATAATGGTAGTATCTTAGCGTTTCTCGAACCTGATCCATCAGTTTCAACTCTGGATTTGGCGTAAATTTTCTTTTATTTTCCATCTTACCTGTGATACCAGCAAGATAAGTGGAAGTAATTTTCCTTTTTGCCGTCCCTATATCTGAATAAGTGGAAAGTAAGAGATTATATAAGGTGATATCATGGAAACTTTCCATATATCACAACTGTTAACCACTTGGAGGCACATGGCGACTTTATTTAAAATGGTTTCAAAATCTCCAATTCCTCGAAGTTTGAAGCTTGAATGGCAACGAAATTTATTGGAGCGTGCATATTCTAGTGATATAGCAAAAGCCCGCAAAGCTAAGGATGAAGAAAAGGCGCGTGAACTAATAGAAGAACAAAGATTTGAGATGGACATGCACCAAGAAGATGAAGATAAATACATTACTGATATGCTACTTCGTCAGGCAAGAAAACTTCGTGCACCCATCCCCCACAAAAAGGACGATTCAGACAAAGAGTCAGATCATTGGTATCAAGGACATTACACTGGCAGATGGTATTTAACAAATATCGGCATTTCTGCTCTTCGTAAAGAAATTAGAAGTGAAATTAAGGAACTTCATGAGGTTAGGTCAAAGTGGGTAGTTTGGTTGTCGGCACTTACAGGTATTATTGGTGCAATAACAGGCTTGGTTGCTGTAGTATCAAAGTTATCAGGTTAAAATGGTTAACAAAGCAAATTAACTCGGATGCAAATTCAGCTGCGCTCCATTTGCACCGGTTATTTGCAACGTTATGTTTCACCCCGAACCGGGGGAAAGGGTCGCGGTAACTTTATCATGAAATTAGAAACCTTCGATGATGTGTTGACCTCCATCAAAAAGAACCCTGGCCGGGAATTTCACTTACTACTCGGGAACGGATTTAGCATTGCATATGATTCGTCTATTTTTTCATACAACGCACTGCATGACTTCATCAAGAACTTGAGCGACAAGGACATATCGACGATACTTGGTGTCATCGAGACAAAGAACTTTGAAGTTATTATGCAGTATCTCGACAACTTCTCTTCGCTCATCGCGGCCCTAGGTGGTGATCCAAAACTCAAGAAGCGAATTGATAATGCAATTGCAAAGCTTAAAACCAGCTTGCTTGAAGCGGTACGGGCGCTTCATCCAGAACATGTTTTTAAGGTTCCTGAAGAGCAGAGCCAAGCTTGTTCGCATTTTCTTAAGATTTTTCTTGACTCAGGCGGCAGCATCTATTCCACAAATTACGACCTATTACTCTATTGGGTACTCATGCGGAATAGCATAGTCAACCACGTAGACGGCTGCGGTAGGGAACTCGAAAATCCTGATGAGTTTGTACCGCCGGAAGAACAAATCTGGTCTGAATTGATTTGGGGTAAGCATCGCGACGAACAGAACGTGTTCTATCTGCATGGCGCTCTTCCCTTTTTTGACACCGGTATCGCCGTGATCAAAGAGGAATACGATGTCTATAACTACCTGTTGCAAAAGATTAGTGACCGCATGGAGAAGGGTGAATATCCGATTTTTGTTACAGCGGGTAATGGAGAACAGAAATTAAGACACATAATGCACAACCATTATCTGACGTACTGCTATGAAAGCCTTTGTAATGTTGAAGGTTCTATAGTTACTTTTGGCTTCAATTTTGGGCCCTACGACGAACACATTATCGATGCTATTAATAAAGCGGCAAAGCACGGCAGGAAGGTATCTGACAAACTCTGGAGCATTTACATCGGCGTATATTCAGATCCAGATAGGAAGCACATAGAGCAGCTCGCAGGGAAGTTCAAATGCAAAGTACGAATCTATGACGCAAAGACTGCATACGTCTGGGAGGCAGGCAAGAAGTGAAACATAACCAGTTCAATACAGCCGTTTGCTACGCTCCGGCTGATTTTTTTGTTATGTCGGTTGAGTAAAAATAAGTTCAACAATGAAAGGAGAATGAAAATGCCCACTGAAGACCAAAAAGGAAAAGCTTGGAAAAATGCAAAGAAAATTCAGGGAGAAGATCCAGATCAATATAGACAAGATCCCTATGGCAACAAGATTCGTAAAAATTCATTCGGTAAAGATTCAGAGATGGGTTGGGAAGTTGACCATATTATACCTAAAGCTAGGGGTGGGTCTGATGCAACACAAAATTTGCAAGCACTCCAAACAAAAGTCAATCGTGAAAAGAGTGATAGTTTGGTTAAAAAAAGTCGTCATAAACAATAATTACATAACCTGTCAGTTCAGTAGACAGCCGGGTCTTCGCTGTCTTGGCAAGTTGTTGTAAAATCGAAATATATAATTTTTAGCAGAGGTTGTGGTAACCCCGGCTGCACCTAACTTCTGCGTTATGTCACTTGAATTTAATTCGCGTTATTTCAAACCAGAAATTATTCACACTTCAATGATTAGAAAAATTTAGGAGGGGTTATGGGATCTGGAATGAAACTTGTGAACTCAATAGTGCGAGAAATCGATAGATCTCAAAAAGCGGCAGCTCGCGAAAGAGCTAAACGAGAACGAGAACATATTCGCCGACAGGCTCAATTAGAGCGTGAGATAATTCGTGAAGCCAAAGAAGCTGGTAGACTTCAAAAACAACTTGAGAAAGAAAGATTGAAAGCAGATAAGGAAAAAATTAAACGAGATTTAGAAGCCGAGAAGAAGATGTATGAAAATCGGATTAATGAGAGAAGAATAGTTAGATTAGACTTTCTAAATCGAATGCAAATTGGGGTATGAAATGGAAATACTAAGCAATACAAATTTATTTATTGTTATTTCGGCTGCATTATTGGTGATCACCCTTTATCTATTTGTGGTTTTAAAAATTAAAAGAAAAAATGGAAAAACTCTTAGCGCAGAAAACAATGCTTTAACCGAAGCAATCGATTTGCAGAAAAATGAGTACAAAAAACTCAACGAAAAACTAGATCAGCTAAGATCTGAGATGAATCATTTATTAGAACTCGAGAGTAATGAGACGGAAATGCGAAAAAAACTTGAGGAAGCTCGGCTCATTTTGAATGAAACAAATGATAAAATCGGGTTGCTTGCGGAGCAAGAGTCTGAACTTACGGACAACATCACATCCATAAAAGAAGATATCTCAATTTATCAGCCTGTTCATGGTTTGATGAATGTTGGATTTTTTGAGGAGCCAGAATACTTATTCGAGACGAGTGAACGATTTAAGGAAGAAATCAAAATTATTCGAGAACAACAAAAAATATTGATTACTGAAGGAAAAGCTATTGTTATTCCAAATTCAATTGCACTCACTTCAAATACTTCTTATGTCAAACGTGTGCTTGGCGGTCAGAGCAAATTGATGCTTAAAGCATTCAACGTCGAATGTGACAATCTAATGTCACTAGTTAAACCAAGTAATTATGCCAAAATACTTGAGCGAATTGATAAATTTGCTGGTGATCTTGAGAAATCAGCAGCATCCTTGCAGTGTGGATTCTCCAGAGAATATGTTGAATTGAAATTTAAAGAATGCGAAATGCAATACCATTTCAAGTTAAAGGATGAGCGTGAGAAGGAAGAACAGGCCGCAATCAAAGAGCAAATGAGAGAAGAACAGAAGGCAATTCGGGAATTTGAGCGTGCATTAGCAAAGGCACAAAAAGAGGAACAGATGTTTAAGGAAGCACTCGAAGCTGCTAGACAAGAACTTGCAATTTCCGGTGACAAAGATAAAGAAAAACTCACAGAACGGATCGCTTTTCTTGAGAGACAGTTATTGGAAGCTGAAGAAAATGAGAGAAGAGCAAAAAGCATGGCTGAGCAAACAAGGAGAGGTCATGTATATATTATCAGTAATGTTGGATCCTTTGGTGATAACATTTACAAAATCGGATTAACACGAAGGTTGGAACCAATGGATCGAGTGAAAGAACTTGGGGATGCAAGTGTACCCTTCTCTTTTGATGTACATGCGATGATCTATAGCGAAGATGCACCAGCCCTAGAAACTCAATTGCACAAAGAATTTACAAAATTCAGAGTAAATCAGGTAAATTACAGGAAAGAGTTTTTTAATGTAACTTTGCTGGATATTAAAGATAAAGCTTCAGAAATTCTGGGAGGCGATGTGGATTTCAAAATGACTGCCTTAGCAGAAGATTATTATGAATCATTAAAGCTTAGGGATGAAATAATCCAATCTTGAAAAACAACATAACCTATAAGGATTGAGACGATTCGCAAAGCGGTCGAACTCAATCCATTGTTCAATAAGCCCGACCTTATTATATAGGGTAAAGATTCACTGTTGAGACTGGTATTGGAAGTTGCAGGGAAAAAATAGC
>CAYZIS010000036.1:0-24044 GCA_964478545.1 uncultured Thermodesulfobacteriota bacterium | reverse complement strand
CATATTGTGACACAAAAGAGCCGGTATTTTTCAGAATAAAGTGCAATACAACAGGGAGCAGACTGGTGGAATTGATATTGTACCAACACCGGATGGGCATGTTGCCGTTGGGTGGCTTGTTCTAGAGCAAGCCTACTTCAGCGATACTATATTATTTTGGACAAAATACAACAAAATGGCTTTGCCAAGTTTTACAGATCTAATGTCTGAAACAGTGTGTTTTAGTATTGAACAGCAATTACCGTTGAGAGGTACAATTTCCGTAGGAGAAGCAATCTTAGATAGTGAGACTCATACGTATTTAGGAGAGCCGATAATTGAGGGTGCTAAAACAGAGATGGCACAAAGATGGATTGGTATATCTTTTGGTTCATCATTTATGCAAGGTGAGCATTCGCAAGGCTTTCACTTGCATACGGTTTTACCCTACAAAAGCCATTATAAAGACAAAGAAAATAAAATGGCTACTGGTATGGTTGTGGATTGGCCAAGAAAGTGGCGTGAAACAAGAAAATCTGACGTGCGGCCAATAATACAAGCACTTGATACAGTGCCGGAAGCACACGCTTACTACGAAAATACACTAAGATTTATAGATTTTTCAGAAGAAAATCACGATTGGTTTAAGAATGGTGGTCACTTATCACACGGCTAACAAGGCAAATGCACTCGGACGGCAAATAGCGCCGCTCGTTCCTCGCTCTGCTTTTTGCCGCCGGTGATTTGCGACGTTAGCACTGTATGAAGGAATAGAAAGCCAGAAAAGAGGAAGAGTACTCGATTTAATTGGTGACCATAAAAAATGAATGAAGAATTGGGGATATAAATGGCAAAAACTATAAAGAGCAACAATACCAATGAGACTATTGTATGAGTGGAACGTTACCTGCGGGGAAAGTAATTTATCTAGAAGTTCATAATGGTATGCGTATACAAGGCGTATCTTATTCTGAAGATAACCTTACCCAATCTGCTCAAATTGTAGCTGATATATGTTTTGATACTTCTGGGCAGAAGGCATTTGAAGATTATATGCTATCTCTGAATGATACGGGGTTTAATCCGATGAGTAACGTTCTCCCCAAGCTTAAAGAGTGGCAAGTGGGCGAGGGCTTTGCCGAAGCTTATTTAACGGCTCACTTGTCCTGTTCTTTCCCATGGTCAAACAATCGTGACTTGAAAAACCCAAAATCAAGTTTAACGGGTGCGGATATGGTGGGTTTTCATCGAGGGAAATTTGCGTTCGGTGAGGTCAAAACATCAAAGGAACAGAAATATCCACCGCAGGTTACATCAAAAAAAGGTGATGGTCTGAATGAACAGTTAAAAAAGCTTTGCCATGATCATGATGCAAGGTGGGTAATTGTTCAATATCTATTTTTCCGCGTGAAGGGGACACCAGAATACCAACAAGCTTGCGAATACTATTTAAAGGACAATAATAATTTTTATGTTTTTGGTGTCTTGGTGCGTTGTGTTGAGCCAAAAATACAGGATTGGGATTATCTGAAAAAGCATCTTGAAGTACATGAACAAAACAGAGTTTCTCTTGTTTCACTATACTTTCCCAAAGATGATGGAATTGAAAAACTTCATGCTAGCGTTTGGTTAATGGGGGCTAAGTCATGATTACCCATGGAGCCTTACAAAAAATAGATACACATTGGGCGATACAGGCCGTTGGCAATGATGAATTGCGTCAAGCTATTTTGCAATTTTCCAAAGTAAAATTAGTAGAGCATGCTATTGGTAAACAATTGACATTGCATTTAGATGTCCCTTTTAATGACGAAGATGCGCTAAAACGCTTAGCAATGGCGTATGAAATGGTTGCCATTGAGGGCATGCATGATTTTATCAATCATACGGATAATGATGAGCTACAAGATCAGTTTTTAGCAGGCTCTCGCCGGGCTTTCGAAATATCCAGGGTCTTGGAAATACCAGTAAATGATGAGTTGAAATTTATATTTCATCTATTGCATTTATCCGCGCTAGCATATTGTGGTGATTGTTGGACGGACCTAAAACACATTTATGATGATTGCTCAGTGAAGATTAACAATTTATCACCTGACCTGGTGGAAGAGTGGGACCAACGTGTCTTATTTCGGTTGTTCGCATGCTGGGTGAGTCTGTTCAGAAAAAATTCCTGGCAGGAATTAGCTACTATTTCGACTTCTATATCCACATTGAGAGAAGAACAAGCCCATTACGAAAATGATTTTTTGAATACAGAATCAAATAACGAAAATAAAACCAAGGCAATGCGTCTGATGTCGCTTTATCACTGGGCTAAAGCATCTGAGCTTTTATCTATATACATGCTTCAAGGTGAACCTGCGGATATAAAATCTCAATTAGACAGGCATTTTGGTTTGGCCATTAAAATCGCTGCCGACGGTGGCGATGCACGGTTGGAAATATTGTTGCGCTGGTTGCATGCTTCTGCGGAACAAATGGTCAACGGATCAATTTGGTGGGTTGCCCGTACGATTAACTCTAAAGCCACTCAATTTATAAAAAATCTATCAAATCAAACAAAGCCTCTCCTGGAGTTATTGCCTCCTCAAAAAGTTGCCCTTAAAGAATTGGGATTGTTAGACCCAGCCAAAACAGCGGTTGTTGTTGATATGCCTACATCGGGCGGAAAAACCTTACTGGCTCAATTCAAAATATTGCAGGCGATCAATAACTTTGGTGAAACCGGAGGCTGGGTAGCCTATATTGCACCCACCAAGGCTCTGGTCGGGCAAATTATGCGACGCTTGCGCAAGGATTTTTCCCCTCTTGGTATCAAAGTAGAAAAGTTAAGCGGTGCAATAGAAATAGATGTTTTAGAAGAAGATATGCTTAACGATGCAGAGAGTTTTGATATCCTAGTAGCGACGCCTGAAAAAATGCAACTGGTTCTGCGAAATCATAAAATAAAACGGCCTTTGTCTTTGTTGGTTATGGATGAGGCACATAATATTGAAGATGAGACCAGAGGTTTACGCATCGAATTGTTACTTGCTACCGTAAAGCAGCATTATCAAGCGCAGGCAAATTTTCTATTGCTAATGCCTTATGTAGAAAATGCTAAAACACTTTCGCGCTGGTTAGCACATGATCGTGATGCAGGCTTGGCAATCAGCTTAAGTACAAGCCCCTGGCAACCCAATGAGCGAATCATTGGTCTAGTAAAAAAGGTGAAGGATGGAAGTGATTGGACTATAAATTATCAAACATTAGTTACCAGTCCTAAAACAATACATTTAAAAGGCAAACATCAGATAGGCGGGATAAGACCTATTCCAATTTCTCAGAGTTCAGCTAACTTGTCTAAGATGGTTGCCGGTTGTGCCAAAGTCTTTGCAAATCGGGGCACGAGCGTTGTTATCTCAAAAACCAAGCCAAATGCCTGGAGTATAGCGCGAGTCCTTTGTGATAACATGGATGATTTAGAAGAGATACCACCCGAAATCCAATTAGTACAAAATTACTTAAAAGCGGAAGTCAGTCCGAAATTTGAACTGATAAAAATGCTCAATAAAGGCATTGGAGTCCATCATGGGGGATTATCTGATGAAATAAAAGCCTTAATGGAATGGCTTGTTGAGGAAGGTACGGTAAAAATTCTATGTGCTACCACAACTATTGCGCAAGGTATTAATTTTCCTGTTTCCTCTATATTCCTGCAAAGTATCGAGTATCCCTATGGTAAAAAAATGTCATATAGGGAATTTTGGAATTTAGCTGGTAGAGCAGGGCGGGTTGGGCAGGATAATGTTGGCGTTGTTGGTATTGCTTGCGATAATGAGATAAAGGAAAGAGAGTTAATCGATTATGTTCAAAAAAGCACGGGGGATTTAACGTCTCGTTTAATTACGATTTTGAAGTCGCTGGAGGAGGCCGGTAAACTAAATAGTTTGGAAAGTATGATGTACGCGCCACAGTGGGAAGATTTTCGCTGTTACATAGCCCATTTGCTGAATGAAAAAAAGGAGTTGCAGGCAACATTAAATGAAATGGATCAAATGCTTTCAAACACGTTTGGGTATAGTGAGTTAAAAAGCGTAAATCTACATAAATCTGAACAATTATTGACAGCGACAAAAAAATATACTGAAAGCATCGCTAGAAATATGGGAAATGTGGCAAGAGCAGACATGACAGGGTTTTCTGTAGAGTCTGTTAACAAGACAATGCAGGAAATAAATCAATTGGAGTATAAACTAACACCATCTGACTGGATGCCTGATAGTCTATTCGGTTCGTCTGAAAGTAAGCTTTCAGATCTGTTCAGTGTGATGTTTAAAATTGAGCAATTGAATTTTGTTCCTGATGAGCTGAAAGGCGGAAAGAAAGTACGTATGGCTGATATAGCACAAGCATGGATAGCAGGCCAAACTATCCAGGAGATAGCAGTTAGCTTTTTTGATGGTAGTGGGTCGGATAAAATTTCCAAGGTCTATGAAACTATCTATGGCAAGTTGGCTAATGGTGGAACGTGGGGATTGTCAGCTTTAAGTAGAATGAGTGGGATAGATTTTGAGACTCTGTCCGATGAACAGAAAAGGCGATTGAACTTAATGCCGGCCATGCTTTATCATGGTGTAAAAAGCGAAGCGTCCGTCCTGATGCGTATGAATTTGGTTCCAAGAAGTGTTGCTGAGCCACTTGGAGATAAGTTTAAACAACAGGTAGAAAACAGGAATGTCGCAACTGCCCGTAAATATTTAACAGGATTGAAGGATGCCGATTGGAATTCTATAACGTCCTCTAGCGAATACCTCTCCGGGAGTGAATGCAAAAAAGTATGGCAAATCTTATCAGGTGAGACAGGAAGTTAAATATAAAAATTAAAATATCCGTAATGTGAAAATTTCCATCGAGCTCTTTTGAAAAGCAGGGTTTTCAAAATATCTATGGTCTTTCTTTGATGCTGGTAGTGAGACACTGAAAATATTGGGGAAGTAAAAATTGAAATATTTTTGAAAGATGAAGAGGCAAAGCGAATAAAAAAGCTAACAAATGCATAAATTCGGACGTGTATCGCGCCGCTGCGCATCACGATACACGCCGGTTATGCTGGTGTTGATCAAGTCACACTCAGCCCGACGTTCGTCTTCCTCTCAACTAAAAAATTATTGATACTACCCGATTTTTATCCTCTTACGCCGTTTGGCGCCGGCGGAGACTTTGTACATCCACGACGATATCCTGGAGCGGTTGGCGTCGGACCCGATGGGGCCGTAGCTTGCCCTCTTCCGGATTCATGGTGCCCACCAGGGTGAAACGGGAGGGATGTGAAAAGGATACCCCCTCCCGCTCGATGGTATTGACACCCATGGCCGCGGAATCGAGCAGGACGTCAACCAGATGATCATCCAAGAGGCTTTTTTTTAAGGTGTTTCAGATAGTTTCCTCTTTCAATAGTTTGCCGCTGGTGCTGATGACAATCTTCTTGATCGGCAGGCTTTTGCCGGCGGCTTCCAGGCCATTTTTAACAATCATCGGCAGGCCGGAACAGCAGGGGACTTCCATGATGACCGCAGTGATGCTGCTGACATCATTCTTTTTGAAGATTTCGGTAAACCTTTCCACATATTCAGGTACATCATCAAATTTCGGACAGCCCATCATCACCACCCGGTCTTTCAGCAGTTCCTGATGCAGCCCGGCATAGGCCACGGCGGCGCAGTCAGCCAAGATCAGCAGGTCGGCATGCTGGAGAAAAGGTGCATGGGGAGGGATCAGCTTGATTTGTATCGGCCAATGACCAAGGGCGGAATGGGCAACTGTTTGACTCTGCGGCTGGTTTGATGCCTGGCAGGCCGATGCCGTTTCAAAGGTTTGCATCTGGGTTGATGGGCAGCCACAGGCCAGGGTTTCAACTGCCGGGCCTGATGATTCGAGATTCTGCAAGTATTCTTCCACCGCTTCCGGGTCAAAATCCTCGGCAACCCGTTCAATAATGGTGATCGCCCCCTGGGGACATTCTCCCAGACAGGCGCCCAGACCGTCACAGTACTTTTCTGCCACTACCCTGGCTTTTCCGTCAATAATCTGGATAGCCCCTTCTTCGCAGGCAGGGACACAGACGCCGCAGCCGTCGCAAAGCTCCTCATTTATTTCAATGATTTTTCGTAAAACTTTCATTTTTCTCTCTCCATAAAGACTGCGGGGTGATTATTTATCAGCCAGCAAAATGGTTTTGGCTAACTGCCGTCCGGTTTCAGTCATCATGTTTTTATCGATCAGGGCTTCCAGGGCCTCTGTGGCCAGTTGTTCTTCTTTCTTTGCTTCCATCAGCTTGACCAGCTGCTCGGCATCATAAACGCACTTATAATTAACGGTTTCTTCTGCCTGTGGCTGCCGATGCCCAATGATATCACATACTTCATCGATGATCGATTCCTTGGCTTTCAGGTTGGTGAGCATTTTGCGGGCCACTGCCGGCCCTTCTGCTTCCAGGTGGGCATTACTGGTATCACCATATTTCTGCTCCGCTTCCTTGGTGCCGATATCCAGCAGGTAGGCGGCACAAAGGACAATGGCCGGAACTCCGCCTTCCGGCTGAACTATTTTTCCCGCGTATCTGGCAACCTTGGTGGTGTGGCCGATACGTTTGAAATCTTTTTTGAGGTAATTTTTAATCTGAATGGCCACCCGGTCTTTCAGGAGATCATCCCGTTTAGCCAGCAGTTCCGGCGGCAGCTCTCCCAGGCATTGTTCAGCATACTGGCAATAGGAAGCACAGCCAAAATCCATCTTCGGATTGATAATCTGTTTGCCGCAGCCTTTGCAGCGGATAGTGGTCTGGTCTTTAAAAAATTCCAGCATCTGTCCACAATTGGGGCAGGGAACATCAAAAATGGCGTCGTGTTTCCAGTAACGGGTATCTTGGCCAGGGCACTTCATGGTTGCCTCCTGAGTATCCCCGGCGGTCATATGTTGACCGCCGGGATGTGTTTAGTTCTTGGTACTTTCTATCAAATGTTTTCAATAGAACAGCAATCAGATCATTTCAAAAGCTACTACTGGTTAAGCTTAAAGCTGATTGCTTGATTCAGCTAAAAATTATTCGCCTTTCATCATCGCGGCGATGTCTGTTTCCACCGTGTCAATGGGTTTGATATCAAAATTTTCCACCAGCACATTGATTACGGTCGGGGAAAGGAAAGCCGGCAGGGTTGGTCCTAAGCGGATGCCCTTGACCCCGAGAAACAGCAGGGCCAGCAGGACGGCAACTGCCTTCTGCTCGTACCAGGCGATGTCGTATGAAATTGGCAGATCATTGATGTCGTCAAGGCCGAAAACCTCTTTCAGCTTCAGGGCGATGACCACTAGGGAATAACAATCGTTGCACTGCCCGGCATCAAGGACGCGGGGGATGCCGCCGATGTCACCAAGATTGAGCTTATTGTAACGGTATTTGGCACAGCCGGCCGTCAGAATGATGGTATCTTTGGGCAGATTTTCTGCGACTTCCGTGTAATAATTCCTGGATTTATGGCGTCCGTCACAGCCGGCCATGACCACGAAGCGTTTGACCGCCCCCGATTTGACTGCTTCCACCACTTTGTCGGCCAGGGCCAGAACCTGGTTGTGGGCAAAACCGCCGACAATCTTTCCGGTTTCAAGCTCAGTGGGAGCACTGCATTTTTTGGCTATTTCAATGATGGCGGAAAAATCCTTGGCTTTGCCGGCAGCTCGATCAGCAATATGAGTGGCTCCCACATAGCTGACGACGCCGGTGGTGAACAACCGGTTGAGATAGGTGTTTTCTTTCTTCAGGGGTACCAGACAGTTGGTGGTCAGCAGGATTGGCCCGTTGAAAGACTCGAATTCTTTGTTCTGGTGCCACCAGGAGCTGCCATAATTGCCGACGAAATTATCATATTTTTTGAATGCCGGGTAGTAGTTTGCCGGCAGCATTTCTCCGTGGGTGTAGACATCGACACCGGTACCTTCGGTCTGTTTGAGTAGCTCTTCCATATCTTTCAGATCATGGCCACTGATCAAAATGCCGGGATTGCCGCGAACGCCGATATTGACCTCGGAGATTTCCGGATGTCCATAGGTTGTTGTGTTGGCCTTGTCCAGCAGGGCCATGGTATTGACCGCCGTTTCCCCGGCTTTCATTACCATCCCGACCATTTCGTCTACTGACAAGTCTTTAGTGGTGGAGGCCATGGCTTCCATAATGAACTGGTAGATGTCGTCCTGCTCAAATCCCAGGATGGCGGCATGATCAGCATAGGCGGCAACACCCTTGAGCCCAATGATCAACAGTTCACGCAAGGATCTTACATCCTCATTCTCAGTGGCCAGAACGCCGACTGATTTGGCTTTTTCGGCAAATTCAGCCGGATTATCGGAAAACCAGGTGGCCGCGTCTGGCAATGCTTCGACAAAATCGTTGCCGTTTTTTTTCCGGTAGGCGGTCAGGAATTTGTCCCGCAACTGGTCCCGACGTTGCAAGCCTTCTTTAATCATGGCCACGAAACGGTCATCGTCCCAGCCGGTGTTGGTAATGGTGGCAAATAAAGCCTGGGCTGTAAAGAGACTGGTTTCCTTATCCAGGACATTAAACTCTTTCAGCTTGTCACCGTAGACGGCGATTCCTTTTAATACATGGATTAAAAGGTCCTGCAGGTTAGCGGTTTCTTCCGGTTTGTCACAGACGCCCTTGATGGTGCACCCCTGATTTTTGGCTGTTTCCTGACATTGAAAACAAAACATGATAGTCTCCTTCTTAAGTGAGGGCTAACCTATTTCTTAATTAATTTAATCCTAATTTATAGCTTCGTCAAATTTTCATCCATGACTTAAGTCAAGGGAAGAAGAATTTTCTTGAATTCAAGGTTTTTTAAAAATTATTTTATCGGTAAAATAGATTTTGCCTCAACGTGTTTAAGCACCTCGCCGAACCGTTCGCCATGCTCATTATGTTGCTGGAAGATATCCAGGCATTGTTCAGCCATGGTCAGAGTTTCATTGGCTGAGTAGATGCCGGCTAACTCTTGCCCCAGCTGGGGATGGTGGCCCAGTTTCTCGCCCACCAGCAGGCGAAATCCTCGAGAGGATTCAACGATGGTTCCAGTGGGACAAACGACAATGCAGCGACCGCATGAAAGACAGGGTGGAGTGGATAATGTCGGGTTCATACCATCTTTGCCGAGGGTGATTCCCGGGATGTTTTCTGTTTGGCAAAGAATTTCTCCCGGCAGTGGGGGGAGTTGCCGGATGTTCTCCGCTTCGGTATCATCGCTTACTGATGATGGTTTTTTGGTATGAATGAAGTTTTACGCAAAAAGATCAAAACATTTCTCCTCATAGAGAGCACTAAGATCACAAAGGGAAATATGAAAGTAATGTGGTTTAATTTTAACGGACACTCTGATAAGAGCAATTAAAAAGAAAGCGAGGTGTTCAATGAGTGAAAAAAAACGTCCAAATTACACGAAAGAATTCAAAAAAGACACCATTAAGCTGGTTATTGAACAGCGCTATAACGGCTTAATAAAGAGTGCCCGTTTTTACTTGACCACTATACTAAACGCTGATAGCTAATTGCTAATCGTTTAACTCAGGAATAACATAAACTGTATTGCCATCGTTAGCCGGAGCCGGTCATGAAAATGAACAGGGAAGTAAACGAACTGATAGCTTCTTCGCCATTATTTTCCGGTTTACCGGAGCCCTACCTGCAGGAACTGGTTGCCATCTGTGAGCCGCAGCTGCTGCCAAAAGGCCGGTGGATTTTTTCTGAAGGTGATGAGGGGAATGGTTTTTATCTGGTGCAGAGCGGCCGGGTAAAGATTTATAAGGTATCTCCGAACGGCAAGGAACAGATACTCCATATTTTCGGTAAAGGTGAGCCTTTTGGCGAGGTGCTGGTATTTGCCGGCCAGAGTTTCCCCGCCCATGCTGTTGCCCTCGAGAAGAGCCGGCTATTGTTCTTTCCTCGCCAGGAATTTATCCAATTGATTGAAAAATATCCGGCCATGGCGCTTAATATGCTGGCGGTTCTTTCCCGGCGTCTGCGCCAGTTTACCACTATGATTGATTCCTTGTCCCTGAAAGAGGTTCCAGGCCGGTTGTCGTCCTATCTTCTCTATCTGAGCAAACAACAGGATAATGCCGATAAATTAGAATTGGATATTACTAAAACCCAACTGGCCAGCCTGCTTGGTACTATCCCCGAAACTTTGTCGCGAATGCTGGCCAAAATCAGCAATCAAGGGATGGTGGAGCTTAGTGGTTCTCATATCGTGATCATTGACCGGCCGGCGCTTGAAGATTTAGCTTCCCTGGGGAAAATAGATACCTGACCGTTATTATCAAGTAAGCCCTTGGTTTTTATGGTGTTTTTTCAAGTAAAACTTGACAAATTATATTATGATAAGGTGTTTAGTCTATGTATTTAAATGTATATTGATATCTATCTAATTAGGTTTATTTTCTTGCCATATTCTTTTTTTTGGTTATCTTTAAAGAAGGAGGTTGTTGGCTGATGTATCCGATTTTTGAGTTCCCCGTGGTTGGTGGGGGGATGATTATTGCTTTAATCGCTACATTTCACATACTTCCCTGTCATCTGGCTACCGGTGGTTTTTGGATTACCTATTTTCTCGAACGGAAAGCCTACGCCGAGAACGATGCTGGGCTGTTGGAGTTTTTGAAGAAATTTACCCTGATGGTGTTGATATTTTGTTTTGTTACCGGCTCGCTTACTGGGGTAGGTATCTGGTTTGCCAGTACAATTATCAGCCCGCGAGCCATTTCCGGGCTGATTCATAATTATGTCTGGGGTTGGGCTACCGAGTGGGTGTTCTTTGTTATTGAGATTGTGACTATCTATATCTATTATTATACCTTTGGCAAAATTTCGCGCAAAGCCCACCTGCGAATTGGCCTTCTTTATGCCATGGCTGCTTGGCTCAGCATGGTTGTCATTACCGGTATCCTGGCATTCATGATGACCCCGGGGAAGTGGGTGAAAACCGGTGACTTTTTTGATGGTTTTTTTAATCCTACCTATTGGCCGCAGCTGTTTTTTCGTACTTCCATGATGTTTGCCATTGCCGGTGCCTACGCGGCGGCGGTTGCCAGCTTTATCGCTGATCAGAAAACCAGGAAAACTGTAATTAAAACAGCAGGTGCCTGGGGATTGGCCGGTCTGCTGACCGGGGGGCTGTTTGCCTTCTGGTATTATCACAAACTTCCCATACGAACCATGGAGATTATTGAAGCGTTTGCCTATGCCAAGATCATGTTCAATGTTTCCATGGCGGCGGCGGCTATCGCCGGGATTTATTTTGTCATCCTGCTTCTCGGAGTGACCGGAATAACCCGGCCAGTGGTTACCATCGGAATGATTATCATAATCTTTATTGGCATTGGCGGTGGAGAGAGCGTGCGTGAAATAGGTCGACGTCCTTACCTGATTCCCGGATATCTCTACAGCAACCAAGTGATAGCCCATGATGTGGAAGCCAAAGGGATTCGTTCCGAAGTGGATAAGTTTACAGAAAGCGGGATCCTCTCTCACTACTATTTTATTCCTGATTCCCTGCGGCAGTTGAATGAAAAAAATTACCTGCATGCTGGTAAAGTTATAACCAAGTTGGAGTGTGTTATCTGCCATACCATGCAGAAGGACGGTCGCAGTTCTCTGCCAGACCTGGTCAACAATATGGGGATGACTTCAGCCGAAGATCTTTTTTATTTTTTGGAATCCCTGGGAGACTATCCCTACATGCCTGTCTTTGCCGGTACGGATGTTGAGCGCCGGGCGGCAGCCGTGTTTATTTCTCAGCTGTCTGGAGATGAAACAGCTGCAGAAGTGGACCCCCAATGGGTTTTGAATGGGGATGGATAAACCCTACGGCATCTTGTTTATACCTAAATTAAGCGATTAGCTTTTAGCAGTTAGCTATTAATTTAGTAATTACAAGATGTTTAATTTTACAGATCTTCACCCGTTGAGTGTTGTTACTAATCAACGTAAAACCCTGATTTTTAAAGGCTAAATGCTAATGGCTAACCGCTAATGGCTCAGCTTAGGTTATATACAGGTGAATTTTGGCGGGAGAAAGATAGATGGATATACAGAGTGCTTTGATCGGTTTAAGAGACCCCATGGGAATACCTTTTTTCCCTTGGTTGTTTCAGGGTCTGATGGTTTTAACCTTTGCCCTGCATATTCTGCTGGTAAACTTGGTGGTTGGTGGAATTTGCCTGGCCGTGTACCATCATTTTAAAGGTGGTGAATACGGTACGCTCCTTTCAAAAACCATGGCCCGCTGCAGTACGGTCAACCTATCACTGGCGATTGTCCTGGGTGTGGCCCCGCTGCTCTTTATTCAGGTGATTTATGACCCATTCTGGTATGCTGCCAACTCTATTTCTGCCTGGTGGGCTATGGTTTTCCTATTGGTTACTACCCTGGGTTTTCTTTCTTTGTATGTGTTTTATCTTAAACGGGCCAAGCAACCTTCAGGGTTTGGCATCTTTGGAATTTTTTCTTTGGTGATGGTAGTCTTTGCCGGGGTTATCATGAGTATGTTTGCCATGCAGCAGTTGCTGCCGGAAAAATGGCTGTCCTGGTATATTGTCAACGATTCCCTTCAGACCCTTGGCGGCAGTTTTCATGCTTTCAGCCTCGGAAGATTTCTCCATTTCATGGTTCCGGCTTTTATCAATATCGGCATCTATATGATGCTTTATGCCTGGTATTTTCACCCCCGGTCCGATTTCGACCAGAACTATCTGGACTGGGTAGGGAAAACCGGTGCCAGGATGGCCAAAATTGCTGCTATGGTGCAGGTTGTTATTGGCTTCTGGTGGCTGTTTACCGTTCCCATGAAATTCAGTTTTTACAGCAATCCGCTATTTCTGCTCGGTGCCGCCCTGGGTGTCTTGGTGATGGTCCTGCTCATGGCAGGCCAAAAAGATCCCGACCGCTATGCTTTACCCTTGGGGATACTGTCTCTGGTTGCCGTCCTGGGGATGTCAACTGCCCGTGAGGTCCTGCGGATGAATTATTTGGGGCAGTTTGATTATTCTGTCTATCAATATCCTGTAAACCTGGATTTGGGTTCTACCGCTTTATTCTTAGTCACGTTTATTATGGGGTTGGTGGTCATTGCCTATCCCATAACTATCGCATTCAAACTGGGGCGGGGAACATTATCGGTTGAGGAGGGCTGAATATTATGGAAAGATTCGGTAAAATAACGACGTTTTTAATGGTGGCCTGGTTTGTGGTGGTAGCGGGGTTAGGCTTGGTCATTTCTTTTGGTAATGGAACATTCTTCTAATCTTTGATGTATATTCAATTTAGGTGAAAAGATTAGGCTATGGTGATACCTGATTGAAGAAAGGAGATCATGATGGCAGAGAAAAAAGGTCTTGGGTGTGCTGCCCCGACCGGTAGTGTTGTGGGTGAGCAGGAAAGTGGTGCAGATGAACCTAAAACAGAGAATTTGGAGGAGGTGAAGACAATGGTAACCGTGAAAATTGGCCAAAAGGCTCCTGATTTTAACGCTCCGGCTTTTGTTAATGGAGATTTTACCCAGGTGAAGTTGTCCGATTATCTGGGCAAATGGGTTCTTCTTTGTTTCTACCCGGGTGATTTTACCTTTGTCTGACCGACCGAATTGACGGCGGTCGCCGCTCGTTATCAGGAGTTCAAAGATTTGGACGTGGAAGTATTTGCAGTCAGCGTTGATAGTGTTTTTGTTCATAAAATCTGGCAGGAAGAGGAGCTGTCAAAAATGGTTGAGGGCGGAGTTCCTTATCCGCTATTGTCCGATGGTACCGGCAGCTTGGGGAAAATCTATGGTGTGTATGATGAAACGGCCGGGGTTAATGTTCGAGGGCGTTTTCTTATCGATCCTGATGGGGTAGTTCAGGCCATGGAGATTTTAACTCCGCCGGTAGGGCGCAGCGTCGGTGAAACCCTGCGACAGGTTCAGGCTTTTCAGCATGTGCGGAAAACCGGAGGATCTGAAGTATGTCCTTCGGATTGGACCCCTGGTAAAACAGTGCTGAATCCGGGGCCGGACCTGGTGGGCAAAGTATGGAAGGTGTGGAAACCGGAATAATTATTAGTATCTTATTTGTGGGTTCCAAGCCCGCATTAGCTATTTGCCGTAATGGCGGTAACTGAAAAAAGAAAGGGAAAGAAAATGGGAAAAGTACTGGTCGTTTATTTCAGCCGTGCAGGAAGTACGGAAAAGATGGCTAACTATGTGGCAGAAGGAGTTCGTTTCGGCGGCGCAGAAGTGGAATTAAAAAAAGTTGGAACCATTAAAAAGGAGGAAGATCTTGCTGGTTATGACGGTTATATTTTCGGCTGTCCGACCTATCATCGTGATATGACGCAGAATTTTAAAACCTTCCTCTTTTTGGCGGAAAAAGCCGGATTGGCTGGCAAGGCCGCCGGTGCTTTTGGTTCCTATACTCATTCAGGCGACGCTCCGAAAGTGATTGCTGATACCATGGAGTATGTTTTAAAGATGAATTTGGTTAGCTTGGGGTCCTTCAATGCCTTGGAAGCAAAGCTCAAATCAGATGACCCTGAAATTACCAAAGCCTGTCAGGATTATGGTAAGGCGGTGGCTTCACTTATTTGATTTTACTCTTTTACGTATATTATCCATAAAAAAGGGTGGCTTGTTAGCCACCCTTTTTTATTAATAACAGCCTTAAACTTAGCGATAGTTTGAAAGTGCTACAATTTTCTTCTTCTCTTCCGTGACTTCCTTCTGCTCCTGTAGCAAATCAGCTAAAATCTCTTCCCGGAGATCCGGGTGCTCGGCAAGCCAGGTCTGCACCTCCACCGCCTTGTTTTGGGATGCCTCAGCATTTCTCTTGCTGATCACAAAATGGTCAAAGGAACATACCACTATTGTAGTAAAAACAAGCGATCCCCAACAAACGATCAGCGGTATAGCAAATATGTTTAAAGATGGAATAAAAACAGCAGGGATAGCCAAAATGCCGAAGAGCTTCCCGGCAACAAAGCATCCTGCTCCAACCTTGGTGAGGGGACTTATACCTTTCAGGACATCCCTGAAGTCGGTATCCTCATGCTGTGGCGTCTGGGCCTGATAACCCTTTACTGGAATCATACCTTTCATTTTCAGCCTCCTGTCATTAAAACTCCAATTATGTACTTCTAACATTGTAATTTATTTAACAAGCTACCAAATATCATTCCTTTGTATATATTATATAAGAATAATTGATAATATATGAAAGTCAAGGAAAAAATGAATGTTCTATAAAAAATATAATCTTAATATTAACGGGAGGTTATGCGGAGGCTAAGGCTATTGCTTGTTCTATAATGTTATGTGGTTGGGATAAAAAAAGGAACCCTGATTATAGGATTCCTTTTGCGAGGTTGAATTGACGCTCTTTTGATAAGGGAATGTAAGTTTTTACTTTATATTAATCCTCTTCTTTGCTGGGGTCGAGAGAATAATTGTACATCAGGGCATCCAGACCGGTATAACCATGTTTCTCAATCTCAGCACCTGCCGCGTTTTTACGCCTGGTGATATAATGGTCTACTGAGCAAAGTATAATGCTGGTAAAAACCAGTGATCCCCAGATAATGGTGCAGGGAATAGCGTAAGCATTCAGCGCTGGGACAAAGATTCCGGCAACGGCTACAAGCATAAAAATCTTGCCGGTTATCAGACTTAATGCCCCCAACTTGGTCAGGAAGCCAATGCTCCGGATGATTTCCATGGAGGAAATCTTTTCTTGCGACAGGCAATTTTCACAAGCTGGTAGGTGATGTTGACAAGACACATCGAACCCCTTGCATGAATTGTAAATATAATTTATATAACGAACAGTTATAACCCATAATAGTTAATCATCGGTATTTGTCAAGGAAAAATACAGTTATTTTTTAATCGGAAATTTTTTCATCGGAAATTTTTTCATCCAGGTTGACTGCTTCCTGGATATAATATTCCCGAGTGAATTCTCTCTGGCTGATTTCGCCGCCCAGCAGCTGCTCCACGTGTTTGGTTAAATCCAGACATTTGCCACCTTCCACACCGGATACTTCAATCTGAACGTTGCCATGTTGGTCTATTTCAACCTGGATCTCTTCCATATATTTTCTCCATTTCAATGGTAAAAGCTTTGATGGCTTTGTAAAAATTCCATCTTCTTTGTTTCGCTGCAGCCTTCGCCATTGCAGCGTACTATAAGTACGCCTTATGCCTCAGGTTTTGCGTGTCTCGAATATGAAGCTTTTACTGTGCCATCGATTTTGCAATTTTTAACGAAAGCATCAATCTTCTATTGCCGTTCAAATTCATGCAGCTTTGCGCATGGTCATCTTTATCTTTCCACCTTCAGTTTTTTCTTCGGTCAGGATAAAACCCTGTTGAGCCAGGGTGTCGCTGACAACGTTATAGGCATAGTGTTGATTGAGTTCGCTGACAAAAGCTTCCTGGTCAATATCCCCGATAGAGTCCCAGTCGGCAACCACATCATAGGACTTGCCGTTAAACTGAAAGCCAATATCATAACCACTCTTCGTAGGAATGATTATATCTGCTTTCGCTTTTTTCCAAAGCCAGCCTTTGGCTTTTAGCTTTCCCTCTTCATATTCGAGGTCCATGTTGCTGATGGCCTTTTTTAAAAAAAGTAATTCAGTTATTTTGGTCTCAACCTTGGTGAAATGTGACATGTTCATCCTCCTTCCGCCCCTGTTTTAAAAGTTGGTGAGATTTGATACGCTAAAAGCTCTATTTATTCGCTATTTGCTTTCCTGGTTCTGGAAACAGCCCACTGGCGCAAACCTTCAATCCGTTCCTTCATAAAACGGGAGATGGGAATAATCTCTTTGATGCTGGTTATAATATCTTCTTCGGTAAATTCCCGCTGGTTGTCATCGAACGCGGTGAACATGGCATCAAAAATGATTTGTTCTATCTCGGCACCACTGTACTTATCGGTAACGGTTGACAACTTTTGCAGGTCAAACTGGCGAATTACCGGGCGTACTTTTTCCAGGTGTACTTTGAAAATTGCTTCACGCTCACTTGCCGATGGCAGATCGACAAAAAATATCTCATCAAAACGGCCTTTTCTCATGAGTTCTGGAGGCAGGAGGGTGACGTCATTCCCGGTAGCAATAATAAATACCGGTTTGTTTTTTTCCTGCATCCACGTAAGAAAGGTCCCGAGGATGCGGGCTGAAGTGCCACTGTCGCCCGCTGAACCGCTGGAACCAGCAAAGGCTTTTTCCAGTTCATCAATCCAGAGAATACAGGGAGAAATAGTTTCGGCCAGACGGATGGCATTACGTAAATTCTCTTCTGATTCGCCCAATAAGCTGCCAAATACCTTGCCCAGGTCCATGCGTAATAATGGTAGTTTCCACAGACCGGCCGTTGCCTTGGCCGCCAGACTTTTCCCGGTTCCCTGGATGCCAATAATCAGAATGCCCTTGGGAGAAGGTAGTCCATAGTCTTTGGCTTTGCGGGTGAATACCTTGCTGCGCTTTCGCAGCCACTTCTTCAGGTTATCAAGGCCACCAATATCATTGAGGGCCTCGCGTACGGGAAAAAATTCCAGTATTTCACCTTTTTGAATAATGTTTCTTTTTTCCTGGAGCACAATTTCAATAGCACGTTCATCAATGATATTATGGGTAATAATGATTTGAGCAAACAGGGTTTTGATGCTTTCCAGTGACAGACCCAGGGTTGATTCTACCAGTTTTTCCCTCAGTTGCGGAGTTGGTGGTCGATGCTGGGAGGTCGTCGCGATGATGGATTCCAGCTGCTTCTCAATCTCTTCATACGTTGGTAGTGGCAGTTCCAGTTGCAGGACATCCTCACGTAATTCCATTGGCAGGGAGGCTATAGGTGTGACGATGATGATACATTTCTTAGTGAATTGCAGCTCATAGCTCAGGTTGCGCAAAGCCCGGGCAATAATGCTTTCACGGTAATGATAATGAAAATCACGGAGTATGAAAATTGTACTGACCTTTGATTTCTCGATTTCTCGTAAGCATAACAATGGGTCCGGCCGTTCCAATTTTTTCAGCTGGGAAATATCTCCCTGAATGGCCTTGAAACCATTAGCCAGATCCCATTGAATAATGTTTTTGTCTTTAAATAATGGTGATTCTGCCAGCATGGTGATGAATCGGTTTTCCTCATAGGTGACCACATTGATCAATGAATTATTGCTGCGCATGATGACATTCAGATGTTCAACAAAGCCCATATTTTCCTCTTTTTATCCACAAAGGGTGTAAGACATTTTCCGCTGACGTTTAACCATATTTTGATTTCCGGTCCGTTCCAGAATGACCTCTTCAGAATTCTGATTCAGACCCCAGGCATTTATTTCCCCATTTTCTCCAATCTGAATATGGATTGTTCCAATTTTACAACGGCCATCTGTTTGATCTTCAGGGGATTTTTCTTTGCTCAGTTTATCTGCTGCCATACCTTTTTCACTCCAATCGGATCGATTTTTTCCGTTTCCAGATAGTCATATTACGTCGTAAATCTTTTACCGTAATGAGGAGGTCTTTATTGATGCTGACATCGAAAGTTATTTCCAGGCGTTTTTCGCCGCTTTTCCCAGGTGGGTCCAGAGCGATTATTTCAGGCTTGGCCTCATTGACGAAAAGTTTTTGTTCTTCAGAGATGTTCTCTTCCACCTGTAATGTTCCATTTTCGTTCATGACAATTTCCCGGTTGTCGCTCGATTCAGGAATATCCATGCGGAAAATATCCAGTTCCAGTTCCTGTTGACCTTCATAAAATCCGTTGGCAAGGACGGTTGTAACTCCGTGTTGGGTGGGATAAGCCGTACTCTTGGGAATAATAATGTCGAATTTATAACCTTCCCCCCTTGCTGTCCGGCTGCGGAGAGCATAATTAGCCTTGATAGTACTGCCGCTGTCCTGATGCTGAAGGTATGCCAGAGCACCGAGTGGCAGGGCAGTATGGGCTTTGTTGTAAAGCAGTTTATCGCCGAAAAAATCCTTAAAAATGTTAAGGTAATAAGGAAGCTGGAGGCTTGAGCCGGCACAGAGAACGTACTGTACGCTTTCATAGGTAACTCCGATGCCTGATGCCAGATCAATGAGATCGGCGAGGATATTTTTCAGTTCCTGCCCATAGCCTTTACGGTCGAGCAGCTCATAAAGTTGAGTGCGACCGAAACGCAGCTGGAGGCCGTTGATTTCATCCTCAAATGTCTGATTATTAATCAGGTGATGGACGATTTGTGCTGCCTCGCGGACGGTAATTTTGTAGTCAGCCAGTTCATCCCTGAGACTTTTATGGATATCAATACTACCGTAGTTTTTACTCAGCCCTCCTAGTAGCACGCTTCTGAGCCTTGGTTCATTACTGCTTTCTTCGACTTTGAGGATGTAGATATTAAGGCTTATGGTCCCAAAATTGAGATAGATGAAATTGGTTCCCAGTTCATGCCCGAGTCCGTAGGCCAGGAGTGAACAAACGCCGTCATCGACAATCTTAAAGCTAATCAGACCGATGCGGAAACAGAATTTTTCAATCCATTGAGGCAAAATATCTAATCTTCTGGGGGGGACCGGGAAAACGTACATAGAGATATTTCCAGCTCCATAGATCTCTTCAATCCGATGAATAATGCTGATCATCAGGGTTTCAGCCGCCTGAAAGTTTGAAATTTCCTGATCGCCGATAATCCGCGGCAGATACTGATTCTTCATCATATACTGTTTCATATAAAGAAACGTGTGGGGGGAGAAAAACTTTTTATGGGTGCGTACTTCCTGTCCATAATAAATACGGTCATCAAAGCAGATCATTGCCGGTATCGGATAGATTATTTCTTTAGCTTGCCAGCTATTGAGGGTAATGGAAACAGAAATTCCCTCCAGGTTAATGGCTTCCACCTGGTTAGTGCTTTCATCCAGAGCATACGCCAGGATGAAGGTATTTCCAAAGCATAAAGAGATTAGTTTACCCATGGACTTTCTTTACTTTAAAAACCTGGAGATCACGGTAACGGCTTGACTCGACAAATACTGTCAAATCACGCGAGGAGGTGAAAATCCACTTTTTGATGGTCAAGGCAACGGTCCACAGTTTATCAACCTCTTTCCGGCCACGCAGAATTTCCAGCAACTGGTCCAGGTAAGGAAGGAGAGCGGTATCGGTGCTGGCACGTTCCGACTGTAAAATATTCAGGATAATTGGCCAGATGCTTTCACTGAAAAAACCACTGTATTTTCGGGTCTTGTTAACTATTATAGCAAAACAACTAACCCCGTCAATGGTAATTTTGTCCAGATAAGTACAGAAGAGCAGCAGGACATATAATTCTTCCGGGGATACCTCCTGATGTTCAAAAGGGGATTCCATAATCAGCTGTTTCAATCCTGCCGCATGCCCTGAGAATATTTCTTCAAGTTCCTTTCTTTTAATTGGCAGTTTACTGGTTAGTAAGTGATTGCTTAAAGTAAAAAGAAGTTGCTGGGCAACCTGGGGATGCTGATTCAGATAGTTGCACATGGCTGGGACAAAATCATCATCGCCCTTTCCTAGTTCCACGCGTTCTTTGACGGTCAATGGTTTATAGGATTCCCGCAGCTGCAAAAGGTTGAAAAGGGTTGGAAAATCTCTTATGGTGAAATGCTCGCGCAGTCCATGGAGTAATTGGTAGGAAAATCCCCAGTCAGGGTGTTGCAAATGGGGTAGCAACGCATCTTTTACCGCCGGCATGTCGGCATGCTCAGCCAGGTAGAGACAAAATGCTTTATGATATTTCGTTTTTAGTGGTTTGGTCAGTTTCTTGAATTGGGGCAGCAGTAGATCCCCATGCCCAATAGCCTTAATGGTGTCGAAAATTTCAGGGACGAGAGATGAATCCCCAGTCAGTGGAATAAGCTTTTCAACCAATTTTTCAGGGACATCTGGCCAATGCTGATGGGCAATAGCGCCCAATAGTTTCTTTTTTTCTTTTGCCGGGGCTTTGATGAGATAATCAATCAGAATCGTTAATCCCTGTATCTGAACGGTGCATGCCAGTGAAATCAGGGCAACTTCCCGGACTTTTTTATTATGCGAAGTACTTAATTTTTCCAGGCAATCAATGGCTTGCTGATCCTGGTAATTTTCCAGAAGCTTGGCCGCTTCCATTTTCCTGCCGCCAAAAAAGGACCGGCCGGCTGAAAGCAGGGGGGGTAAGGCAATAGTTGATCCCAGTTTTCCCAAGGTAACAGTGGCGGACAGATGCAGATTTTGATCGGTCAACAGCTCTGTTATTTGGGGGATTGCCACAGAGAGTTTAAGCTTAGCGCAGGCCTCCAGTGTTACTTTTAGGTATTCATGATTGTTTAGGTTGGCCAGTGCTATGGATTCAACCTGTTTTAAAACATCTGGTTCCAGAGGCAATTGGAGAAAGACAAGCAATTGAGGATTTTTTTTAATCAACTGGAGGTCGTCAGCAGTGAGCGCTTTATTGAAGTTAGCCCGAGGGAATTCCTGTTGCAGTTGTTTGAATGCCAGAGTTTGGTTTTCCTTCGAATCGATGGAACAAAAAAGTTTCAGCAACTCATCAGCTTTAAAAAGCTTAAGGCTCAAGACCACAGTGCTATCCCAATAAAGCCCTGCTTCAAAAAGGAAAAGAAAGTAGTCATAAAAGGTGTAAGTCTGGTTTTCTGTAAGTATCTTTTTCTGTAGAGATAGCAAAGGGGTATTATCCTCGGAAAGGTTGGTGATATCGAGTTTATCCAGAAGCTGAAAGATGCTTTCCAGCCCTCCAAGGAGATATACTGTCAGAATAATAAGATGCAGATTGAGATTGTTTTCACTTTGCAAGTTATTGATTGTCTGGTTGCAAAGTTTGGCAAGGGATCGATGGTAAGGAGAGGAGTTGCCAAAGTTTCTGACTTTGGCACGGGTCTGATAAAAAATGTCCAGGACTTGCCAGCGTAACTCCCAGTTATCAATCAGCAGGTCGTTAATGATTTCAGGGGTAGGAATGTTAATCGGCTGTGCAGTCATGTATCTATATATTATAATAATTCTAGCATGTTTTATTTGGTATATCTACCCGCTTTTCACGGGTGTTAATATAGTATAAATGTCGGGTTGTAAACAAGAATTTTTTGCAATTCGTTTTTCCCTGAAAATTCTTGACAAAAATCTTGGAAGTATCATAGGCATGGATTGTGATTTTATAATCACAGTTCCGCAAGGGATTAAAAAGGGAACTCCGTGGAAATCGGAGACGGGCCCACCGCTGTAACCGGGGACGAAAGCAGTAGTCATGCCACTGGGTAGAACCGGGAAGGCATTGCCAGTAGGTTGAGCCGGGACTTTTCGGACCGGCCGGTACTGCGTACCGGGGGCATGAATTTCATTGGTCATCTATTGCTATGGATGGTTTAATTCAACCGGCGGTGGAAATTAACAAACCGGGAGAATTGTCTACACACCCGGAAGGGATCCGCTGCAAAAATGTTTGGGCCAGCTATGTTCATGCCCACTTTGCTTCCAACCCGGACATACCTGCCAACTGGGCCTCTTTTTTGTCCTCACAATAAATGATCATCAACTTCCTTGACAGGCGGGATTGGCCGCCGAACGAATTCCCAGGACGGTGATTCGCGGCGGATGCCTCACAGCTGGCCATGGACGGCCGGCGAGAATGAGCGAGAGCCACGCCGGAACATCCTCAGAAAAATTTTTTTTGGGTTGCGGGCGTCCAGCCCGCCTTGGTCGTTTGCATATTGAAAAAGGGTGACATAAATTCATGCCACCCTTTTCAGCTATCATGCTAATCTATAAATATCTTTTCTATTCCAGGTCGATAGAACCTTTGGTTTTTTCCCGCCGCCGGCTTTCCTTGGCATTGTAGTCTTCCATGCATGGCGCGTTTGGTCCCTGAATCATGGAACATTTCAAGTATTCAGCAATTTCCATGACACAGGCCCGAATTGCTTTTCCTGTTGGGGTTTTTTTGTGTCCTCCAAGGCTACCACCAAACCCACCGCGAAAAACACCCAAATTCAAGCCACCTGATTTTGATGTTGCTTCTACTGTCCTGACATCAGCAATCTCACCGGTATCGACATCTATCACCTTCAGGTCAACGGCAATGTAAGCTCTTTTCCGTTTTCCTCCAAGAGAAATTCCTTTAAAAGAGAGGCCAGCCCCGCCACCGCTGGTGTTTTCCTCAAAAGCTGAAACGGTGGCCGCCACTAAATATTTTGCCCCGGTTATTTTGCCGATTTTTGCCCTGGTATTTTTGCTTACCCTGCCGGATCTGCCAAGATCCTGTTCCCTGAGAACCGCTCCCAGCTCTTTTCTTTCCAATACTGAAAAGCATTTCATGCCTGCCAGCTCAGCAATAAGCATGTCCTGCAACTCTGTACCTGCCGTTCCTGTCCACCAACCGGCATGGGTGGTATTGGTAAAGCGCAACACTCCCATTCTTATTTTTTCCTTTTTGGCAAAGCTTGGGCTAGCGGGTATTAACATCAATGCACATATAAACAGGACCATACATTTTTTCATCATTTCCTCCCTCGGGTTAAATTATCTTCCAACTTTAACTCTACTTCGTCACTTGTACAAAAAAATGGAGTTTTTTTTGACTTCAAAATTTTGAAGTGGATATGCTTATCATATTTTAACGTGTTTGATCAATGTTGTTTGCATGAGAGTCAGGATAGAGGATATCTGTAAGTTCAATGATGGCATCGATAGTACGGGGTCCAAAACGGGAATATTTTTTTTCATCAACGGTAAATACCTGTCCATTTTTTACCGCGGTTAAATCCTTGAACAACGGCCGTTTAGCAGGTAATGGAGATTTATTCATTGGTCCGCGTTGAACAATATAAACATCAAGCTGTTTGTCCAGCAATCCTTCTATGCTGTAATTAACATGCTGTCTGGGGGTGGTGACAATAATAACTGTAGAAAGGCAGGAAAGTCAAGAGTGATGGTTCCGTAAAAAGTCAGAGCGTCAGAATAGCCTTCCGGTGGCTTGGCAAT
>CAYZIS010000035.1:0-24440 GCA_964478545.1 uncultured Thermodesulfobacteriota bacterium | reverse complement strand
CCTAAGTAAATTGTCCAAAATATTGATGGTTTTTATGAACTCTTTACTATGTCTGGCTGATTACTTTTTTAACTATTCTGAACGGCCTGCTGCTGTTGTCGGGCCTGTTGATATTCCGGTTGCCCAGCGGCGAGCGGCGGTTTTCTCTGTCCTTGCTCCAGGTGCTGGTGGGCCTGCCGCTGCTGGCCGGGGAATATCTCTATCTTTCCCGGTGTCCGGAACCCCAGGCGGCCAGGCTGCTGTTTTTTTCCGAAGTTGTCTTTGCCTGCCTCTGGTTTTTTCTCGCCCTGCGCCTGTCGGCGTTGACCACCGGCAGCGTCCGGACAGGCAAACATATCCTGGCTGAATTTTTTATCGGCGCATCGGTGATTGCCGGGGCTTTGTACCTGCTGTTTTGTCAGCCGCTGGTGGGGATAAATGAGGGGCAACTGCTTTTTCGGTTGTACAGTCCGGTATATTTTTCGACCCTCTTTATGCTGGTCGCGGTTCTCTATGCTGCCTGGCGCCTGGAACAGTTCTGGCGCGCCCTTGACAGCGCCCAACACTGGGAATATAAATTACTGGTGGTTGGTAGCTCCTTGGTCTGTGGCTCCCTGGCCTGGGCGGCATCCTACCGGCTTACCTACCTGGTCATTTTTCCCGGGCAGCTGCAGCTCCTGGGGCTGCTTTTGCTCTGTGGCTGGATTTTGATTACCTATGCCGTGGTTCAACACCGCCTGCTCAACCGCAAGATCTTTGTCTCCCGCAAGGTGGTTTATTCCTTCGTTGTTCCTTCCCTGCTGGCCGCTTATTTTCTCGGCTTCGGGATTTTGACCTTGGCTATGCGGTTTTTCGGCCTGGAATTTTCCTTCCTGATCAAGTGGCTGGGTGTCGTTCTGGGGTTGGTGGCGGTCGGTCTCTTCGCCTTTTCTGGCAAGCTGCGCCGCCGGGTCCACTTTTTTATCAGCACCCATTTTTACATCAACAAGTATGAATACCGGGACGAGTGGCTGGCCCTGTCGCAGCAGCTCCAGGGGTCCTTGTCTGAGGACGAGGTGGTGGAGGCCCTGGTCCGGGTATTGACCGAGAGCCTCTATACCGGCAAGATTTTCATCTGGCTCGGGGATGCAGTCAAAGGGTACCGACTGGTTACGGCTCCCGAAAATTTTGCTGGTGGGAAAAGTCAATCTTTCCTGGCTGCCGATGATCCCCTGGTGGACTTTTGTGAAACCCATGATTATCTGTACCTGCGGGAGAAGGAAACGGATCAGTCATGGCGGCAGGTGGTGGAAGACCGGGGGGATTTTCTCAGTTCCCTGAACCTGGTGCTGCTGTTTCCCTTAGGCCTCGGCGGCCGGCTGTTGGGGTTGATCGGCCTGGGGTCGGAGTTTACCGGCGGTGAATACGGCCATGATGATTTTGACCTGCTCACTGCTCTCGGCAGCCAGGCGTCCTCGGCCCTGCTAGCGGCGCGCATGGCGGAAGAACTGGCCCATGTCCGGGAACAGCAGGCCTGGAACCGCCTGTCGGCTTTTGTCCTCCACGATATCAAAAATGCCGCCACCATGCTTTCCCTGCTGCGGGAAAACGCTCCTGATCATATCCATGAACCGGAGTTCCAGCGGGACATGCTGGAGGTGGTGGACGACGCTTTGCGGAGAATGGGCCGGGTGGAGGAGCGCCTGCAGAGCTTGAAAGATGAGGTTATGCCGGAGCGTCGGGAGTTGGAGTTGGGAGACTTTCTCAAAAAGTGCTGCCGCCGGTTGAAAACCCAGCTGCCGGCAATGGAGATGAAGGTTGAGGTTCAAGATGGTTTGTGGTTGGAAAGCGATCCGGAACTGCTTTTTTCCATTTTTGAGAATCTCATGCTCAATGCTTTCGAGGCCGGGGGCGAGGGGGCTTCTGCGCGGGTCAGGGCCTGGAAGGATGAAGAAGACGGAGAGATGGTGTTAGAGGTGGTCGACAACGGCCCGGGCATCCCGGCGGAGCTGTTGCCGGAAGCATTATTTGAACCATTCAAAACCAGCAAGGCTGGGGGCAGCGGCATTGGCCTTTGGCAGGTGAAAAGAGTGGCGGAAAGCCTCGGGGGCAGCATCACGGCGGAAAATGTGGAAGAGGGTGGCGGGGCGCGGTTTGTAGTCAGGCTACCGTTGGTTGCGGGTATTGATGGTTGACATAAAATTTGTAGTATGGCAACCTTTATACAGTGGTTACTGTTCCAAACCATTATTTTTAAAAATAATGCCAGGTTGGAGAGGAAAAGGACATTTTCGGGATGCCTCATGGAAAGTCTGAAGGATTTTAAAGCTCATCAAAGAGGAGCATGAAAATGGAAAGAATTATTAATTTGCATGTTGAGAAATTGCCGGAAGGGACCTACCTGGCCACTTCTGACGATATCCAGGGATTGGTGGCTCAAGGCCGCACGATTTCCGAAGTCATGGAAATTGCCAGGGATGTTGCCAGAAGATTGCTGGAGGCTCAGGAAGAAAGACTCCGGGAGACGTCTTTGCCGGCCATAGGCACTTCTTTTGATTGCTCATTAGTGGTGGCTATGTAGATGGGAAGATTAGCAGGCTTTCGTTATTGCCAAGTAGCTAACCGTTTGAAAAAATACGGTTTTGTTTTTGACCGGCAGGCCGCCGGTAGTCATGAAATCTGGTATAATGAATAGTCCGATAGATATGCTACGCTTCCAAATCATCCTGGAGATATGCCGGAAGGCCTTCTTAGAGCTGTCCTTAAACAAGCTGGCATTTCAGCTGACGATTTTTTGAAAAAAAGATAAATGTAAGCAAAATATTTTGGGGGTGACCGTTGAGATAGAGACTGTCGGGAAATTTTACAGTTGGGTGGAAAAAATTTTACCACGAAGGACACGAAGAACACGAAGAAAAACGGAAAACCCCGGTCTGTCTGTGGCTGATACATCTTTTCCTGTGATCTTCTCGGTGCTTCGGTGGTGAATTTTTTTTGGCCACAGAAACACACGGACGGACACAGACGAAAAGGAACAAAAAAATCCCCCGGGCTGTTAACCTGGGGGATTATTGTTTGACTGTTATCTGGATTCTTTCATCAGGATGTCGTGGGTGCCAATGGTTCTGAAAATAAGCGTGCTGTCGTCCCATTGGAAAGTGAACCGGTATTTCATCGTTACCGATCCTTCCCACCGGTTGCGTGTTCCTTGTATTCGCTTTACTCTCAGGGAAGGATGGGAGATGTCCTGCAGCAGGAGTTGCAATTTCTGATTGAAAGCTTTTTGAATGTCGCCAGGCAGATGGTTGTAGCTTTTTTTGAATGTCTGACTGAATTGGTATTGTTTTATTTCTGCAACCATTTCAACCCTTCACCGGCAGTCTTGAATTTTGGCGAAAGCTGTTCTTTATCAAGCTCTTCATCAACATGAGCTTCTGTTCCCTGCCATTCCCTGGTCCAGTACCAGCCCTGGGAAGGATCTATGAGTTTCCTTGGTTTCAGGATGATGTTGTTTCCCTCCACCTCCACCTCAACGTAATCACCGGTGTCAATGCCAAGGGTGATCATGATCTGTTTGGGAAGGCGAATTTGCCCCTGGGGGCTGATTTTCATTATTGCCGACATACCCTGCTCCTTAAACAAATAAACATATAAACAAAAATAACAAGGATGTTGTTTCCTGTCAAGTTGAAAAGACACAAATAATTTCAGCCAGGATCAGCGGGGCCGGGGGCAGTGGCATAGGTCTCTGGCAGGTGAGAAGAATGGTAGAAAGCTTCGGGGGTGGCATCACGGCGGAAAATATAGAGGAGGGCGGGGCGCGGTTTGAGGTGATATTGCCGTTCGGCTTGCCAATTATTCTAAGGGGCGTTAGCTTTTTGACTTGATGAATGACGTAATACGTCATATACCGTAATGATGATTAAATCTTTTAAATGTCGAGATACGGAAAAACTTTTCAATGACCTGGATGTAAAAAAGTTCAGAAGCATTTCCAGGGCAGCAAGAATTAACCTTGAGCTTCTGAATGCGACAATTTCCTTGAATAGTTTACGAGTTCCACCAGGAAATAGACTCGAACGATTAAAGGGTGACAAGAAAGGTCAACATAGCATCAGGATCAATGAGCAATGGCGTATTTGTTTCATCTGGCAGGCAGAGAATGCCATCGAATTAGAAATTGTTGATTATCACAAGGGGTAGAGTCATGCAAAAAAAATTATCTCCAATCACTCCAGGCGACGTTTTATTGGAAGAATTCATTAAACCAATGGAAATTTCTCAAAATCAGCTAGCCAAAGATATTAATGTACCTGCAAATAGGGTCAGTCAAATTATTCATGGAAAAAGAGAAATCACTGCTGACACAGCATTACGCCTTGGTAGGTATTTTGGAATTGAACCGGAGTTCTGGCTCAATTTACAATTAAGATACAATATGAAGATAGCCAAAAATAAGCTGGGTGCAAAAATCCAACAAGAAGTAAAAGTCCACCTTTCGAAAGCCAATGCACATAAGTTTGTAACCGCGTAGTTCGGTATTCTCCCGCAACCTTTACACCGCTTTGACGCCATAAACCAAGGCAGGAGCCCCGTGCGCCAGGAGCGCATGCTTGGGATCTGGGCGAGGAGTGCCGGGCAACGGCATTCTTGTCGCGACCGAAAAAAATGTTGGCAAGCTTCGGGGGCAGTATCACGGCGGCGAATGTGGAGGATGGCGGGGTGTGTTTTGTGGTGAGATTGCCGTTGGAGTAGGAGTGTCGGGAAATTTTACAGTTAGGTAGAAAAAATTTTACCACGAAGGATACGAAGAACACGGAGAAGGGTGGAAAAGGTTTTTCTCTGTGGTCTCTGAGTCTCTGTGGTGAATAGTATTGGTCACGGACTTACACAGACGAACACAGACAAAAAAATCCCCCGGATTATTAACCCGGGGGATTTTGGTTTTACGAGGTTTTTTTCCGGTGGCCGATTCAGCTCTTTTTGGAGCGCTTGCGGCTGTAGCCCACCAGGCCTAAAAGGCCGATGCCCATCAATAGGATGGTGGAAGGCTCGGGAACGGGTGCGGTGCCTTCCACCGGATCATTTCCGCAGGTGGCAGTGCCCCAATATAAATCAAATGTAGCATCAGGGTCATCTTCATACAATATTGATTGAAGACGTATAGTGTAGTCAGGATGGTCACCAAGAGAATCAGTCCATGTTGCAGTACCAGCGTACGGTGTGCCCACAGCGGTTTTTATCCTAACTGGTGCGTTATGATTATAATCATATGTATAGCCGTCTATTGGTTCAAAGTCATCTGATATCGATACCGTCTCAACAGTATACCAGTACCCTGCTAAAAAAGTATCATGGTCAACTAACGGGATTGCCCACAAATAATCAACTCCATAATAATTTTCCGTGATAAAGAGATCCGCAACTTCGGTAGCCCAAGTCCCGACTGTAATACCTGCTTCAGGGTAATCAGTATATAGATCAAAGGCTATGACGCCGCTGTTTATCCCCGGAGTAAAATTATAGACATCAATTCCATAAGACTCAAAACCACTTCCTATTGCGTCGTTTGGTGAATCATTGATCGAAAATGCACTTGCACTTCCCACCATTCCCAAAACCAGCATCACCGCGCATAAAAACGCTAAAAACTTTTTCATTTCTTTTCTCCTCTCCCTGTATGAATTAAAAAATTAAGAAAAACTGCTGTTTGCTGAATCCTCTAAGATATAAAGCAAGTGTCATACCAGGTATGCAACTGTTTGAAATGACAAGCTTTATTAAAAGTTATTTGTATTCAGATGAGCTAGCTGTAAAGTAATCCGACAGGGTTTAAAAGTGGGGATAATGGGTTTGAGGGTAGAAAATGCTTGTAAAACCAGAGGGATGTGGTGTTTTTCGGGAAATCCTGGAGAAAAGGCAGAAAAAAATTAAAAAATGGGTGGGAAAATGGTGTCGGGAAATTTTACAGAGTGATCTGGTCGGGTTTTTATGGGGCGTTCCGGTGATGGATGAAAAAATCCTGGGCCTGGAAACGACTACTGACAATTTCCCCGGTCGCCCGGCTGGTGTTTTCGGACTACGGCTTTTCCAGCTCGGCCAGCAGGAAATGAATTTCCCTGGCGGGGCGCACGGCAATACCCTGGCGAAGCTGACGTTCCTCGCCGCCGTAGAGCAGTCCGGCCCCCAGGGGAAGATCAAAGATTTTGGCGAAAGCTCTCAGTCCCTTGAAGTAATCCCGGTTCACCGTCATCCCGGCCTTGATTTCCATGGGAAAAAGATCAGGGCCGTGGCTGAGCAGCAAATCAACTTCGTTGCCGTTGCTGTCACGATAAAAATGCAGGTTGCTGCGGTGCCCGCGGTGCACGGGTGGGGTCAGGTCTTGCATTTTGCAGGGCAGGTTTAGCGCATAGCGTCAATGGTTTGCAGACGTTTGTTCCAGTCAAGCATTTTGCGGTCGGCGGTGATACAGTGTCGGGAGATTTTACATTTGGGTGGAAAAATATTTACCACGGAGTCTCGAAGAAAGGCGGAAAGTTCGGTCGGTGTGCGTCAGGGGCTGATAAATCTTTTCTCTGTGATCTTAGTTGTCACTATGAGAGCGAATACGATGGTAATTGGGGTCAGATTTTGACTATTGACTTCAGATTCCGAGAGTTTTTTTACTTTGATAGTTGCAGCTTATAGTCTGAAAAACCCTGTTGGTGTTCTTTTGTGGTCTTATGGCGGAGCAATTTAAATTTTTATGCCAATTCGAGCCTTATTTTTCGACCTACGACTTGAGCTGCCTTTTTTAGAGTGTATAAAGTCACCGATTCATTATCCGGATCAAGGAGTCTATCGAGAGAAGATCGGCTCGTACTCATTTTCTTTGCCATAGCTGATTTTGAAAGTTTCTTCTTTTTCATTTCCTGTTCTATCTGCCATGATAGTACTTTTTTGATGGCGGATTGTGTGCATTCTTCAAGGATACCTTCTTCTTCAAGAAAATCATTGAAACGTCCGCCTAAGTTTTCATGTACAACATCCATTTATTTTCTCCTTTCAAATTTTGACATACGTTGTTTTGCGATGCCCAAATCATTGACAGGTGTTTTTGCAGTCTTTTTAATAAAAGCATGTAAAAGAATCATCATATCGCTGTATATCGTAAATAGAACCCTGGATATTCTGTTGTTTGATAATTTGGAACGAACTTCCCATAAGTCCGTGTCTATTTTTCTTACCAGCGGTATGCCAAGAGGCCATCCGAATTCAACTGTGCGGATGTCATCGCCGATGATCTTTCTGTCTTGGGGCGGTAATTTTTTCAACCATTCCCTGACCGGGACATTGCCGATGTCTGTTTTGTAAAACTGAACATCGATAATTTTTCTTCTTGTATCCATGATCGATAGATGTACCTATTATAGTGCAGTCTGTCAAGTGGAAATCGTAAACTAAAAAACAAGGGCGAGCTGGATCAGAGTCAGCGGTGGTGATGAAGGTGGGATGGCGCGCGCTTTGTGGTCAGGCTGCCGTTAGAATAGACTGTCGGGAAAATTTACATTGGGGTAGAAAAAATTTCACCACGAAGCACGGAGGTCACTAAGAACGACGGAAAGTCCGGTCTGTGCGGGGCTGTGGCTGAAAAATCTTCTCCTGGAGTTTTCTTCATCTTGGTGGCGTTAAATGTCGTAATGGAGTTGCAGGGCCGCATCAACATCCGTCATGATGGTGGTGGAAAAGCGGCCGATTTTTCTGACCAGACGCAATATATCAACCGCCCGGGTCTGGTTGGCCATGATTTTCGAGCGGGATTGCAGGCCTCCATTGCCTGCCGGAACATCGACTTCGAAGGTGTATACCCGCTTGATGTTGGAAGTTATGGGGCAAATTGAGATAATGGGGGAGTGTTCATTGTTGATATTGTTGGATACCACAACCGCAGGCCGCGTTTTTTTGCCTCTGAACCGACGTTGGGATCAAAATTCACCCAAAAGACATCCCCTCGTTTAATCGAGACCATCGTTGACAGTTCCTTCCATTTCCTGGTTGAGTCGATGGATTTCCGCTGCCGCCTCCTGGTAGTCGCGAGCCAGCCTCGCTGCCCTTTTTCCCTTGATCAAGGCCAGGACGGCTTCACGGATAAACTGGTTCCTCTGCTTTTCGGGAGCTTCACGACCCAACTCCTTGAGGACATTTTTTGGTAGACTGACATTGATACGAACGGATTCCATTTTATGTGTCCTTTTATTGTGTTTTATGTGTGGGGGTCAGGTCTTGCATTGTGCAGGGCGGGTTTAGGCCATGGCGTCAATTGTTTGCAGATGTTTGCCCCAGTCAAGAATTTTCCGGTCGGCGGTTACCAGGGTGGCGGTGTGTTCCAGGGCCGTGGCCACAATCATACGGTCCGCGGGATCACCGTGAAAATCCTGCAGCTGACCGGCTTTAAGCGCGGTGCAACTTTCAAGCGGAATGTCCAGCAAGCCGTTTCGCAGTAGTTCAAGACGCCAGATATCGAGTTCCATCCGGATATCCAGCCGCCCTTTTTCAACCAGCATGGCGATTTCCCAGAAACTGATCGAAGCTACGCCAAGCTGCCCGGTGGCCAGGGACTGGTTTATTGCCTGCAGGGCCTTTGTTCCCAGTCGTGGGTTTCCTTCGTCAAGCCATACAAGAACATGGGTATCAAGCAGCAGCATTACTCGGCATTCCAGTCAATCTTCAGGGGGGCAATCATATCGTCGTTGCTCCGTATCTTGTCTTTATGCAGGCCGAAAAGTGTTTTTGGTATACTGCGATAGGGCTTCAGAATAGAAACAGGCTTGCCGTTTTTGGTGATTGTAATTTCCTCCCCTGTCCGGTTTATCTCATCCATCAGGCGTAGGCATTTTGCCTTGAATTCTGATGCTTTTATGGTTTGCATGTCATCCTCCTGACGATGTTTTCAGCGCTGTAATTCCGGACTGCTCTTTTATTTTCATTATCTATGATAACCATAGTCATCACTATAGTCAATGAGAAAATGAGGGGGACGGCAGACCTTGCCTATTGTTTATCGATGATTATCCGGTGTTTTTTCAGCAGATCGTGGAGGGTGGGACGGCTGATTTCAAGAAGCCTGGCCGCCTGGCTGATGTTATTGCCGCTGGAGGCCAGGGCCCGGCGGACAGCATTTTTCTCTGCTGCCTCACGGGCTGCTTTCAGGGTGGTGAGTTTTTGTTCTTCCGGCTCCATGGGTATTTCTTCAAGCCCAAGGTCAACGGGGGTAATAACCCGGTCCAGGGTGGTGCCAAGTGCCCGGCGGACGCGGTTCTGGAGCTCGCGGACGTTGCCCGGCCACTGGTGGGCGCTTAGGGCGGCGATGGCCGCCGGAGAAAAAGATGTCTGCCCCCGATTCAGTTTCAGGGATTCCTCGCGCAAAAAGGTGTTGGCTAGCAGGAGGATGTCTTCGGGGCGCTCCCTGAGGTCGGGAATTTTCAGGGGCACGACGTTCAGACGGTAGAAAAGGTCTGCACGGAATTTTCCTTTTTCGATGGCTGCTTCCAGATTGACGTTGGTGGCCGCGATTACCCGGGCATCGATGGTGATGGTGGCGGTGCCGCCGAGCCGCTCAATGGTGGATTCCTGGAGAAAACGGAGAATTTTGACCTGGAGGTTGAGGGGCAGTTCACCAATTTCATCCAGGAAAATGGTTCCTTTGTTGGCCTGTTCAAACCTGCCGATTTTACGACCCGCAGCCCCGGTAAAAGCCCCCTTTTCGTGGCCGAACAGCTCGCTTTCCAGCAAGTTTTCTGGAATCGCGCCGCAGTTGATGATCACCAGGGGCTTTGCCGCCCGCGGGCTCAGCTGGTGAATGGCGCTGGCCGCCATTTCCTTGCCGGTACCGGTGCTGCCGGTGATCAGGGCCGGGTAGTCGGTTCTGGCGACCTGGGACAGGCGCTTGAAAAGGGTGGTCATGGCCGGGGAGATGCCGAGCATGCCGCACAGCGCGCCACCCTGGCCGGCTTGTGACTGGAGGCGGCGGTTGGCCTCTTCCAGCTCGTGGATTTTGAAGGTTCGTTCAAGAATAATATGCAGTACCTTCAAATCGATGGGTTTGGCGCAGAAGTCGGCGGCACCCAGGGAAATGGCCCGGATGGCGTTGTTCTCCTCGGCATTGCCGGTAATGACTATCACCCGGGTGTGGGGAGCCAAGGACGGCAGTTCTTCGAGCAGCTTAAAGCCCTGGATGGGGGCGTCCGGGTGGGGCGGTAGGCCAAGATCCATGGTGGCTACCGGAAAAACTCCGGAGGACAGGGATTTTTTTGCCTGTTCCACATCGGTGGCAATGGTTATGTCATACTTCTTCCCCAGACCCCACTTGAGCTGTTTGGCGACGGAGATCTCATCTTCGATAATCAGGAGCTTCTTCATTTTTCAACTCTCTCATATTGTACGTTCTGAGTCAAGGATGATGCCGTTTGCCGCCGGCCGCTAATTATTTTGACTCATCCATTCTCTTCAGGTATAGTTCTCACTTCAGTATTTATAAAGGGTGGTACAATGAATTATCGTGGCCATGAAAAGTGTTTTGCCTGCCGGGAGGGATTCTGCCTGCCGGAAATCACCATGGTCGATGGTGTCCTGGAAGCCAAGCTGTTGATGGGAAAAAAGCATGAAGGCTGGATCGGCATCCCCCATGGGGGGATTGGTATCGCCGCCGTCCTTGATCTTGCCGATCTTTGCTGGCTGCAGCAAAAAGGGGTGAATCTGCCGTTCCCCTATAGTATTTCGCTGAAATTCGGCGATCGCTGCCGCTTGGGGGATGTATTGCAGCTGCATGCCGAACTGGATGATGATCAGGGCCGTGTTGCTTTCCGGATGCAACGGCCGGGGCAGCGGCAAAGCTATATTGCTGGGACGGTTGAACCCGATGCCAGGTTTGAGACTGGAGAAAATATTGATCTGCCGCCATTAGTCGAGTTAGAGCTTCATGCTGCTCTGACGCCCTTGTCCATCTATGAAAACTGTTTCATCTGCGGCACAAAGCGCTCGGATCGGGGGGTGCGGCGTCGGTTTTTCCAGGCTGATTTTAAGGATCGGCATTATATCCTGGCAAAATTCGGTTTTGAAGCCAGGGATGCTCAAATTGCCGCTGGTTTTCAACAGGCGGAAGGGGTCTTGCATCCCGGGGTGATCGGGGCGGTGCTGGATGAAATCTGTGGCTGGTCGGGATTTATCAAATACGAATTATTCGGGGTGACCGTGCGCCTGCAGATCAATTTTAAGCGGCCGGTGCTTTTGGGCGAGAAGTTGCTCTTTGCCGCTGCCGAGCCCGAAGTCAGGGGCCGGGGAAACCGCCAGTTGTATCGGGCCAGGGGGTGTTTATTTGTCGTTTCAGTCGCTGGCAGCTATGAAACCGTGGCAACGGCGGCTGGCCAGTGGCTAGCTCTTCCCGCCCTGCGGGAACAGTTTTATGAGATCCGGACTGAAGAGGATTTGAGCTGTATTTCTTTTTGATTCAACTGTCCGAGTTGCTCTAAAAACAGCCCTGCCTGTCGGCAGGCAGGGCGGCAGGTTGAAAGAAATTTTCAGGGATGTTCCGGCATGGCTCTCGCTCATTCTCGCCGGCCGTTCATGGCCGGCTTCCGAGGCGTCCGCCGCGAATCACCATTCAGGTGATTCGTTCGGCGGCCAAAACCGCCTGTCTGTCGGCAGACACGGCTATGAGCCAAGCCCGAACATCCTGTAATATTTTTTTAGCAATGCAACTTAGAAAGTTGAGATTCTGATTTTGATGGATTTGGATCATCATGGGCTATAAGAACCTGCGTGAATGTGTTTTAGACTTGGAGCAAAACGGGCAGCTGGTCCGCATCAACCAGGAGGTGGATGCGGACCTGGAAGCGGGAGCCATCCAGCGGCGGGTCTGCCAGGCCGGCGGGCCGGCGGTGTATTTCAGCCGGGTGAAGGACTGTCGGTTTCCACTGGTGGGAAATCTTTTTGGTACTCTGGAGCGCACCCGCTTCATGTTTCGCGATAGCCTCAAGTCTATAGAGCGGTTGGTGGCCGCCAAGGTTGACCTGCCCGGCTTGCTGAAAAATCCACTTTCCCTGGCTCACCTTCCCCTTGATCTTTTGCATCTCTTTCCCCGGAAGATGTCTCAGGGTTCCATCTTGGCCCATGAGACATCCGTCAGCCGGCTGCCCCAGGTGAAATCCTGGCCCGACGACGGTGGGGCTTTCATTACTCTGCCGCTGGTGTATTCGGAAAGTCTGAATCAGCCCGGCTGGCGCCATGCCAACCTGGGAATGTATCGGATTCAGCTTTCCGGCGGTCGCTACGCCCCAAATCAGGAGGTGGGGCTGCACTACCAACTGCACCGGGGGATCGGCGTTCATCATGCAGAAGCACTGGAAAAAAATGAGCCCCTGCGGGTGAATGTTTTTGTCGGTGGGCCGCCAGCCTTGACCATGGCGGCGGTGATGCCGCTGCCGGAAGGGATGCCGGAACTGGCTTTTGCCGGTCTGTTGGGTGGACGGCGGTTGAATATTATCAGCCGACCTGGACAGCTGCCCATCCCGGCTGAGGCTGATTTCTGCCTGTGTGGGACAGTGGAACTGGGAAAAACCCTGCCGGAAGGGCCGTTCGGCGACCATCTGGGATACTACAGCCTGGTACATGATTTCCCGGTTCTCCGTGTTGAGCGGGTTTTCCACCGACAGGATGCCATCTGGCCTTTTACCACCGTTGGCCGCCCGCCCCAGGAAGATACCACCTTCGGTGCTTTCATCCATGAATTGACCGGAGACCTGATCTCAGATTTATTGCCGGGGATCAAGGCAGTGTATGCGGTTGATGCGGCTGGTGTTCATCCCCTGCTGCTGGCCATCGGCAGTGAACGCTATGTTCCCTACGACCAGGAACGGGAGCCTCGGGAGTTGTTGACCCAGGCCAATGCCATTCTCGGCCAGGGGCAGTTGTCGCTGGCTAAGTACCTGCTGATTGTTGCCGCTGAGGATAATCCTCAGCTTGATATCCACGATATCCCGGAATTTTTCAGCCATCTGCTGGAGCGGGTTGACTGGCGGCGTGATTTGCATTTTCAGACCCGGACCACGATGGATACCCTCGATTATTCCGGCAACGGCTTGAATCAAGGGTCAAAAGTTATTATGGCTGCGGCAGGACAATCGCGTCGGCAGCTGGCGACGGAACTTCCTGTTGGTCTGCGGCTGCCTTTGGGGTTTTCTGCTCCGGCCGTCTGCATGCCTGGAGTGCTGGCCGTTGCTGCTCCTCCCTGTACGAAGCCTTCTGCCCCGGGAGAGGATGAACAGTTGATTATTTTTTGTCAACAGGCTGGTGATCCTGAGGCCTTTTCTGGTTTTCCCCTGGTGATCATTGTTGATGACAGTGAATTTGTTTCCCGGACGTTGAACAATTTTCTCTGGGTCACTTTTACCCGCTCTGATCCGGCCGCTGATATCTATGGCATCGGTTCATTTGTTGAAGCTAAACACTGGGGGTGTCGCGGTCCGCTAGTCATCGATGCTCGCCGCAAGCCCCACCACGCGCCGCCACTGATTGATGATCCGGAAGTGGAAAAACGGGTGGATGCCCTGGGGGCTGCCGGCCAGCCGCTGCATGGAATAATCTGAGTATGATAAAGGATGAACTAATGAACAGTAAAACTGTCCAGGAGAGTATGGTAACTATTGCCCATGTGATGCAGCCCCAGGAGACTAATATCGCCGGGAATGTCCATGGTGGGGTGATCATGAAACTCATTGATACCACCGCCGGCGTCGTCGCTACCCGCCATGCCCGCAGCAATGTGGTGACGGCATCCATTGATCAGCTGGATTTTCATCATCCGGCTTTTATCGGTGATCTGGTGACTTTCAAGGCATCTCTCAACCTGGCGGGCCGTTCCTCCATGGAAATCGGGGTCCGGGTGGATTCAGAGAACCTGTTAAGCGGCAAAACAAGCCATATTGCTTCCGCTTATCTTACCTTTGTCGCTTTGGGTGAAGATGGCAAGGCAGTTGAGGTTCCCCGGTTGATTTTGAAAAATGAAATTGAGGAAGACCGCCACCGGCAGGCGTTGGAACGTTCCAAACAGCGGCTGGCAGGACGCCAAGGTAGGTAGTGTCTGAACGACAATTCGACAATTCAAGACACTTTAAAATTACTGCTGGTTGGATGATATTTGCAAGCCGATGATTTTCAGCCAGCTAAGAGCTAACGGCTAAAAGCTAATAGCTTTATTTCCAACGAGGTGCTTATGATCAGTTCCTTGAGTGAGGTTTTCACCCTGGCCAGACGGTCGGAGCCAATAAAAATCGCCATCATTGCTCCTGAAGACCAGGAGTTTATGCAGGCGGTGAAGAAAGCCCAGGAAGAGTCGCTTATTGAGCCGGTCCTCCTTGGTAATCCCCGGTTGATCTCCCGGGCAGCTGAAAAAGCCGGTCTTGATTATCAGCCAGGTGATGTTGTCGAGATCAGTGATCGCCAGGAAGTTGCGGACCGGGCTTTGCAGATGCTGTACCAGGGCGATGTCCAGATGGTCAGTAAGGGCCAGATTCCAACTTCCTATATCTACTGGTCCATCATCAGGAAAAAAAAGGAGGCTGGGGAGGGTGCCATAGTCAGTGTTATTACGGTCTGGGATATAAAAAACTGCGATCACTTGGTCCTGCTGAGCGATGCCGGAGCCAATATCGTCCCCGGAGAAGGTGAAATGGATGCTTTGCTGGCCGTCGCTCACAGAATTCTGGATGGTCAGGAGAAGGTGTTGCCGTATGCCTGATCTTGGACGTCCCAGAAAATCACTTTCTTTTTTTTCCTAATACCGTTATAATAACCTTTCGTGTTTCGTGATGAGGATATTTTATCCTGCCTGATGGAAAGCTTTTTTGTTTAGCAATTTGCCACGTTTTATATTCATAACTATATTCTAAAAATAATTTCTTATGATATGTCAGGAGTGTATATATGCATAAAGATACCCAGAAAATAACGGATATTGTTCTGAAAGCTGCCAGTAAAGCTCGACGGGAAACCAGGATTGAAGCGGGGAAACCGCGGGTAAGAAAATCACTGAACTGGCCGGTGGATTGTACCATTGGACCAGGGCTTGAAGGGGCGATTGCCTGTGAGAGCAAGATTGGTTATGTCGATGGATCCAAGGGCTGGTTACTGTATCGCGGTTATGATATTTTTGATCTTTGTGCTTACTCAAGTTATGAAGAGGTCAGTTACCTGCTCCTACATGGTACCCTGCCAAATCCTGAGCAGCTTGAGGTTTATACCAAGAAGCTGGTTGAATATCGATATCTCAATAAGACCTTACGCATGTTGATGAGTTTCCCGGTTGAGGAGATGAATGCCATGGGGGCTCTTCGTATGGGTACTATTTTTATGCGTCAGGAGTTTACCTATAAAGATCAGGAAGCCGGGCGCCCAAATCTTCAGGATGCTATCAGTGCCGATGAAGATTCCATTCCCATGGAAACCCTGCCGACTGGTGAGAAAAAGGCTATTTATGAGTTTCGGGCCAGAAAAAAGGCTAGAAAACGTAAACAGATATTGGGGGATGCCAGTGGGCTGGAGGCCTGTTACCATTTGCTTGGTGGGGTGCCAACCATTACTGCTGCTATTTCCAGAATTCGCCAGGGCCATATGGCCATAGAGCCTGATCCACAGTTAAGTCATGCCGGTAACTTTCTTTACATGATGACCGGTAAACGGCCAACTGCGGTACAGGAAAGAATCATGGATATCGCTCTGATCCTCCATGCTGACCATGGAATGAATGCCAGTACCTTTGCCTCAATGGTGGTTGCTTCAACCCTGTCAGATATCTATTTTTCTGTTGGTTCCGGGATTGCTGCCCTCAACGGTCCTCTGCATGGAGGGGCCAATGAGAATGTTTTGCATACCCTGAGGGAAATTGGTTCTCCTGAAAATGTTGCACAATGGGTGCAGTCAGCCAGTGAGAAAAAGAAAAAGATCCCTGGATTCGGTCATCGGGTGTATAAAGCTTATGATCCCCGGGCCAGGGTTCTCGGGCCTCTGGCCGGCCACCGAATAAAATATTGTTCAGAGGATATTGTAAAACTATATAAAACGGCAAATGAGCTTGAAAAACAGGTCCTTAAGACGGTTAGCCACGAGAAGAAAATTTTCCCCAATGTTGACTTCTATTCTGGGATTGTTTATAGCCGCATGGGTATTGATCCCCGTATGTTTACCCCCATCTTTGCGGTTAGTCGGGTAGCCGGTTGGACGGCCAGGGTGTTGGAATACCTGGAAAATAACCGGATATTCCGCCCGCGATCCATGTATACCGGTGATTTTGAACGGGAGTATGTTCCCCTGGAAGAACGTTAGAAAATTCAGCCGTTAGTCGTCAAATGCCAAAACATCGATGACCCTTATAACAAAAATTATTAGCCATCGACCCACACAGACAAACACGAACGGAAATACAATAGGCGCCCGTCCGGGGACATTGCTTTAGCGGTGTCCCCAGGCTGATGCAGACATTGCTGATATTTCATTCACCTTTCTTCCCCCAGCCGCCGCCGCCGGGAGTCTGTATCCGCAAACGATCCCCCGGATTGGCCTTTATTTCGTTTTTCCCTCCCAAATTTATCTTTCTGCCGTCAGCCCGGATGAAAAGATTATATCCCCGGGCTCCATTGCCGCCGCCCTGGAGGCCGTAAGGGGCAAAAACCCGTCGTTCTGACAGGATGGCAACGTTGAGGGGGGCGAGAAACTCAATTTCTCTCACCATGCCGTCCCCGCCCCAATACTGTCCTTCACCGCCAGAGTTTTTCCGTAAGGAAAATTTTCGTAGCAACACCGGGTAGCGACGCTCGAGAATTTCCGGATCGGTGATTCTGGTATTGGTCATGTGCGTATGAACCCCGGACTGTCCGTGCCAGTGAGGTCCGGCACCGGCGCCACCACCGATGGTTTCATAATAACCAAAATCACGGCTGCCGAAAGTCAGGTTGTTCATGCAGCCCTGGGAGGCGGCGGCCACCCCGAAAGCCTTGAGAATGACATCCACCACCCGTTGAGAGGTTAATACATTGCCGCCCACCACCGCCGCTTCTGGGTCCGGATCCAGCAGCGATCCTGGTTCAATAATCACCGTAATGGGAATTAAACAGCCATAATTTAATGGCAGATCTTCCTCGATCAGGCAGCGCAGGGAATAAAGAATTGCCGACTTGGTGACCGCCAGTGGGGCGTTGGTATTGCCCCAGACCTGGATGCCGGTACCACTGAAATCGAAAATGGCGCTGCCGTCCCGACGATTGATGGTTAAACACAGGGCGATTCTGGAACCGTCATCCATGAAATCTTCCGCTCGTATAACTGCTGGATCTTCATCTGTACAACTGTTAGTCAATTGCTTCAGACTGTTGCGGACCGCTACCTCCGCACTATCTTGAACATGCTTCATATAGGCCTGGACCACCTCGAGGGAATAGCGGTTAATCATTTCCTTGATCAGCTCAATGCCTTTGCGGTTGGCTGCTACCTGGGCTTTCAGATCCGAAAGGTTGTCGGCCAGCGTCCTGGTGCCGCTGATGGCTGCCTTACCTTCTTCACGGGGAAGGTTTCCCGGTTCCTGCAGCAGCGCGGTTATGCCATCCTGTTGAAAAATGCCGTCACACACCAACTTAAAAGACATGATGCAGGCACCCTCCTCTTCCAGACGCCGGGAGAAGGGTGGCATGGAGCCGGGGGAGATGCCGCCGATATCAGCGTGGTGGCCGCGGCTGGCGACGAAAAAAATGGGTTTCCTTTTACGGAGAACCGGGGTGATGACGGTGATGTCGGGCAGGTGGCTGCCGCCGGCGGCCGGATGGTTGCTGACCAGGACATCTCCCTCCCTGAAATCATTGTGTTGTAAGCGTATCTGGGCTTTTACCGCCTCGCTCATGGCTCCTAAGTGAACAGGCAGATGGGGGGCATTGGCTACCAGCTCACCGCCGGGGCCGAAAAGGGCACAGGAAAAATCCAGCCGCTCCTTGATATTGGTGGAAATGGCAGTTTTTTGCAGGGTGCGACCCATCTGTTCTGCAATTGACATAAACAGGTTGCTGAAAATGGACAACTGGATGGGGTCGGCGGTGGTTGTCACCTTGGTGATTTCCGCCTGCTGATCAATGGTGATTTCGATGTCTCCATAGTCGGTGATGAGCGCAGTTGATCCTGGCTCTACCAGGATGGTAGCGGTATCGTGCATGATCAGGGCAGGGCCTTTGATTGTTTGTTCAGGCTCCAGTTTTTCCAGCTGGTAGACGGAAGTGTCCTGCCAGCCTTTGTCAAAATAGCAGCGCACTTGTCTCAGTTCCTGGGGTTTATGCTTTGCCGGAAGCAGGTGGGATCGTTCTAGTTTGGACCCTTTGCCCACCGCCCTGACCCGCAGGTCGTCGACAATCAAGGTTGAAACCGAACTCCCGTTGGTAGGCGGCGGTCAGGGCCTGATCATAATCGCCATTTTCAGGGGTTGGAATCATCAGGGCGGTGTCGGTTCCCTGGTAACGAAGGTTGAGATAGGATGTTATGGAGATGTCTTTTCGGCTGAATCCCTGATTTTCAAGTGCCATTATCGCCTGTAACGTTAGTTCTTCAATGCTGGATTCCAGTTCCGGGCGATTTTTCGGGCTGTAGATAACTGCTGCCGGCCGCTGGCGTTCAATGACCACATCAGCCAGCCCCATGCCGTAGGCGGACAGGATGCTGGCATAGCGGTGAATAAAAATCTTTGTAATTCCAAGGGCTTGGGCAATGGCGACCGCATGCTGAGGACCGGCGCCGCCGAAAGTGGCCAGGATGTGTTCCTTGATGTCATATCCCCGGAGGACGGAAATTTCGCGAATCGGCCGAACCATAACTTCGTTGGCCACCTGGATAAACCCGAGTGCCACTTCCTCAATGGTCATCGGTTGCCGATCCTGGCGGGCAAGATCAAAATTGATTTCTTTGGTCAGGTTGGCAAAAGCCTGCCGGCTGGCTGCCAAGTCCAGGGGCTGGTCTTCGTTAGGACCAAAAATGTGAGGGAAGTTGTCAGGTTGCAAGCGTCCCAGTACCAAGTTGGCATCGGTAATGGCCAGATAGCCGTTTTTGCGGTAACATATTGGTCCCGGATGGGCACCGGCTGATTCCGGACCGACTTTGAACATGCCGTTGAAATAAAAAAGGCGGGAACCGCCGCCGGCGGCCACCGTTTTGATGTTTAGCTGCGGGGCCTGAATGCGGACGCCCGCGGTTTCCGATTCGTGGACCAGTTCGTAATCGTCGCCGTAGCGGGAAACATCGGTGGAAGTGCCCCCCATGTCAAATCCAATGACCGGCTGGCCCTGGCTGTGGGCCCCGGTGGTCATAGCGTAGCCAACGACTCCCCCGGCCGGACCGGAAAGGATGGCCCGGCTGCCGGTAAAATCATCAGCCGGACTGAGGCCTCCATCCGAGCGCATGAACTCCAGGTTGCAGCTACCCAGATTTTTTTTGAAGCCGTGGCGGAAACTTTCCAGATAGGTGCGGATATGAGGAGTAAGGTAGGCATCAACCATGGCTGTATCGCCCCGGGGGACTATTTTGACCATCGGCATGATTTGGGAAGAAAGGGATATTTGGCCAAAGCCCATTTCCCGGGCTAAACGACCAACTATCAGTTCATGCTCCGGCCAGGCATAGGCGTGCATAAACACCACCGCCAGGCTGTTGATTCCCTTTTCTTTCAGGTCGGAAAGCTGTTTCTCCAGTGCCTTCAGGTCAGGTTCTTGTAAGACGGCCAGCTGTTCCCCGGTAATGCCCTGGACTACCGGTATTCCCTCTGCTTTTTCACCATCTTTTAGCAGGCGCAGTCGTTCATTAACTTCGATGACTTCTTCATACAGCAGTTCGGGCTTTTTGATTTCCAGGTCAAAAAGGTGAGGTCGGTCCTGATTGCCGATCCTGAGGAGGTCACGAAATCCTCTGGTTACCAGCAGGGTGCAGCGGGCTCCGTGCCGTTCAAGCAGGGCGTTGGTGGCTACCGTGGTTCCCATGCGAATCCACTCGATTTTATCGGTGGGCAGTTCCTCCACTGACAGCTCCCGCCCTTCGACCCGGGAGATGATCCGCCGGATGCCTTCACGGGGTGCATCAGGGTAATTCAGGGGGTCTTCCGAAAGGAGTTTCATGACCATGACTCCCGGCTGCCCCGGAATTTCGGCATAGATATCGGTAAAGGTTCCACCCCGGTCAATGGCAAAACGAAAGGTATCAGTTTTACGCATAGTTATTACCACTTAGCCGTATACAAGTTTCTATCCGGATACCACTGAGTTGTTACCCTTAAGGTCGTGAGTTGCAATAAGTATAGCGGACAGCGGTAAAAAAAAATAGTCAAAAGCAAGCTTTGTCCATCATTAGATATTGACAAGATATGAATAATATACTTAAAAAGTGAATTATCTTTCACTTTTATGGAGTAAAATAGATTGATATCAGGGTTTTCCCTAAACTGGAAACCTATTAGGTGCGGAGCAGGAGATGAAAGAAAAAAGAACAGCCCGGCGGCAGGAATACAAAGATCGTCAACGAAAGGAGATTATGGATGAGGCCCTGAAATTATTTTCAGCCCGGGGTTATCACCGGGTTTCCATGCAGGATATTGCTCATGAAGCGGAATTTGCCGTTGGTACGTTGTATAAATTTTTTAAAAATAAGGTGTAGAAACATTATCACTATGACTGGACGCTTATCAAAGATCAGGCCTTGCACTTTGAAAACATGGTGGCTTTGCATCTCTTGAAATGGGTCGCTTTCCAGGAAGATGTGGCGGGGAGGGAAATCGAACTTCGTTATTTTCGCGATGTAGACGGCCGCGAAGTCGACTTTGTCGTGGTTGAAGACCAACGTCCCTCTTTGTTTGTTGAGTGTAAATGGGGTGATGGGGCGATCGGGAAAGGTTTGAAATATTTGAAAACCCGTTTTCCTGACAGCCGTGCATGCCAGATTACGGCAACCGGCAGGAAAGATTATCTCACCCCCGACGGTATCCGGGCTCAGCCGGCCGGTGATTTTCTGCGAACCTTGATATGAAATTACGTAGAATTACGGGGACAGTATATACAATTATTGACATTCAGCAGTTGGTGAAGTTTGCGCCTCTGTTGGAGATTGTTGGTGATTGGCGGGTATTTCTGGACAGTGATGAGGGGATTGATAAAGACCGTTTGCGACAACACGAACGTACTGGACGACCGTTGGGCCTGGAATCTTTTGTGAAGGTTTTGGAAGTCGGGCTGAATCGGATGCTTTGTCCGCAAAAACCTGAAGTGGTAGAGAAGTGGATAATGCAGTTATAGGTTTTTTCAGAAAGGAGATGGATGGTTACATCTAAAAGTCGTGAAATGTCATATCGTTGCCAAAACTTGTTTGGATTAAATTCGGCTTTTAGAATGCCACTTGTCAATAACAGTAAATAATGATGGGAACTCATTCCTGTTAAACGTGTTGATTGTTACATAAAAAACCGGCTGCCGATGGAGACACCAGCAGCCGGTTTTGATTCCTGGTAGGCGGTACTGGGTTTGAACCAGTGACTTCCACCGTGTGAAGGTGACATTAACACAGTATCTAAAAAGTAGTAATAATTTCAATCATTTGACTTTTTAAAATCAGCATTTACCACCGAGTTACCACCCATGAGTTTCTGCAATTCCACCACCGAGCCGACATAATCCCTGGTCATATTGGTGTTGCTGTGTCCCATGGCCCAGGCGATCATGTCAGGGCTGTTGCCAGCAGCGGCAAGCTGTGAGCCGTAAGAATGGTGGGTTCCATTCTTTAGCGGGATATCGGGTTTACCAGCTTCCCGGCCTCACCTTGCGAAATCAATTGAACAATACAAAAATGGAAAAGTAGAAGAAAGAGAATTGGCCGTTTTACGCAAAGCACAAAAAGGGGCTAAACCATGAGATTTTCTGGAAGGATATATAAAAATGAGAAGTTCTGGTTAGCTGAAATACCTATTCTTGACTTAATGACCCAAGGACGAACCGAGAAAGAAGCATACGAGATGGTTGCTGATATGCTGGAAACAATGGTTAACAAAGAGAATTTTTAAATTAATGTTTTTAAGAAAAAAAAAGATACTTTCGAGGTCGGTTCTTTAGAATCAAAACATTTGGTGAGTTTACTTTTACTAAGAAAACGGGAGCTTAGTGGTCTTTCGCTTTCTCAAGTAGCCAATCGATTAGGGGTGTCCTCAAGTTAAGATTCACACCTCATTCAGGTAAATACTCCGTACTTCTTCCGGCTGGACGCACAAATAGTCCAATGTCTGCCGCTGGCTGCTGTGGTTGAAGCAGACCATTAGTTCTGGCAGTCTCATTCCAAAATTGACCCTCTGGTGATACTCCCAAGTTTTCCGTAGACTGTGAGAGTCATAGTTGCCCTTCAGGTTGATCGCCTGGTACCAGTCTTTGACCATCCTGAACAGGGTTGGAACGGTGAGGGGATTTCCACGCAGCCCCAGGAAGAGATAATCATCCTCCTTGTCCTTTCTGGACGACAGAAGGTTCTTGATGGCTTTTTTGACCGTATTGTTCAGCGTGATCCGCCTGGCCTTACCGGTTTTTTTCTCTTTCAAGACCAGTTCATCCTTTCCCAGTACATCGTGGACACGGAGGTTCAAGATATCACTGGCCCGGAGATTGGTATTGATCCCCAGGATGAAAATACACAGATCCCGGGGGTTGCCGGCAAGCATCTTCTTGATGGTCTTGATGTCTTTGGTGCTCCGGATCGGCTTGACTGTAATCGAGGAACCCTTGACCGGATGATTCCAGTTTTCACCTTTTTTCATTTTTTACCAGCCGTGAATCAAATAAGAATTTTTCCTTTTTTGCTATATTCACGCACTTCATATCTGGATGCAACAGATTTATCAAAGTGTTAACTTCTTTATCAACAACTGCTGATGGGATATCCAGCAGTAATGATGTTTTTGACTTTATCCAATTTGTACCAATATTTACTAATTGCTCAGGTGCTGGATAATCATGCCAATTTAAAGGTAACTGCTTCGCTGAAATTAATTCCCGCTTAACTTTACCTGATATATTAATTTCCACAATGCTCAAATTTTCAGGTGCAAGAGCCATAGGAGTGTGAACCAGAAATTCAAGGGCAGCAAGAGAACGATTATTTGATGTGTAAATTACTGGATATCCAGGATGATTCCAATGCCCTCCATAAATCCTTGCTCCTGTACCAGATATATCATCACTATATTTGGAGCTACATATTCGATATAATCTAATCACGAATAAACCCCAAACTCTATACGACCTAATTCTTCCAGTACCAACTCTGTACCAAAATGGGAACCAAGCAAATCATAAGGGGTTTTTCCGGAAAAAACTTTATGTGGAGTATTTAACCACATTAACAGTTTTTCTTTTTCTTGAAAAACCTCAGTTCCCTTAGCCAAAACCTCCGCGATATGGAGAACTTGTTCTGATACTGCTGAATTGAAATGCTGTTGTGATGTATACCTCTGAAGTGTCCTGTCTGTTACAGGGAGCAATTCGGCTACTTGCTTCCAGGATAAAGAAAGGTAATTTGCTAAATGGGATATTACTTTTTTAGTAATGCCAATATTTCCCAGCTCAACTAAATCCATTTTGTTTTCGAGCTTTCTACCAAGAATTTTTTGACCGCCTAAGATTTTCTCTATCTGTGCTAATTGCATAATTCAGACTCCTTTCGACATTTGTCTAAAAAATATAGACAATATTCTGAAAAGTCAAGGTGAAATTTTCTCACGGTTGAACTGATCTGGAATACTAAGACCATCAAGAAAATGCTTGCCGGTCACACACGGACAGGGTTGGAACGGTGAGGAGACCACGCAGCACCAGACAATAGCAGCAAATAATACCGCCACCGATTTTTTTCAAATTGAGATTTTAGATGTCAACCTCTCCTGAACTGTCCCGTAAGCTCCTTCAATTCTTCCGCCTCAGTCCATTGCGGACACAGAAATTTGATTACCTAACTATCACTAACTTTTTGTCATTTTTTTAGTAAAACTTAACGAAACAAAATCAAGATGATTTGCTAAAATCGGCAATAATGGCGGTATCTTCTTGGAACCATTAGCTTTTTCCGTGAATCCCCCTCGTTAACTTTTGCCTAAAAGTTAACGAGGGTGGGCAGCTTTAGTAAATGTGGTTTTGGCGGCTGCGAAAGCCGTCTATGGCTGACCGGTGAGAATGAGTGAGAGCCATGTCAGAACATTCCTTAGTCCACCTTAATGGAGATTTGACAGAAGGATAAAGTGATGTTACCTGAAAGGTGAAAGATCAAAAAGAGGTAATAAATGGATATCTTTATCCATATTAATTTCTCGATATCGAAATAACTGGAAAATATGGGCAGATGTAAGGCTTAGATTCAACTCGTAAGTGCAACAGTTAAAAATGTTTTGGTATTAAAGAATA
>CAYZIS010000034.1:0-24462 GCA_964478545.1 uncultured Thermodesulfobacteriota bacterium | reverse complement strand
GAGGTATTTTATCTTGAAAAATAGGCGGTGAAATAAATAGTTATTCAACACCTACTCACGTGTAGGGAAGCTGGATGCGGCCATTGATTCATGTCGCCAAGCGCTATCAATCAACCCTGAAATCGAGAAGGTTTATATGCTGTTGGCATCGCTCTTGCTGTTAAGCGCTGATAAACCACAGTTTGAACAGAACACCTCAACTTTTCTGGCCAACAAAAACATTTCCGAACCCAATCGCAACTGGTTGTATATCCAAAAAGCCGTTATCGCCTGGGCAGATGGAAATACAGTAGCCTGCCAGGAATGCTTGCGAAAAGCTGTTTCGGTCAAATATAAAAAACCATCCGGAAAATTTGAAATAAGCCGTCTGGCATATTATACTTTGCTGACCAGGTTGGTGGATTTCAGAAATAAACACCAGGAGATGTATGACAAAAACAACCTACCTCCTGTCCATATAATTGGCGACAGTCATAGTTTATGTTTCGCCGGCACCTCGGTACTTCTTGACAACATACCCCACCAAGTTACAGCAAAACCGATAATCGGCTGCAAGGCATATCATCTATCAAAAAAAGAACATAATCGTTTTAAAGAGGCTTTTATTCGTCAAATTTACTCAATCCCCTCAAATACCACCATCCTTCTTTCCATTGGTGAAATTGACTGCCGGACGAGTGAAGGCATTTATGATGTCTGGAAAAAAAAGTACCACGACAATTCCATTGAACAGATCATCAGCAACGTTATCAAGGGATATGTCCGTTTTGTTCTGCAGGCAACAACAAAAAAGGATTTCCATATAATTATATGTGGCATCCCCGCGCCCATGAAATGCAGGGCCAACCATCTTGCCATAGCAGAGATTGCCGACTATGCCGCTGTGCCAAAGTTATTTAATAAACTGTTACAAAAAGAGGCTTCAGAGAACGGTTTAGCTTTTTTGGATCTACACCGATTAACCTGTGGTCAGGATAATTATTCTCACAGTCGTTACCATCTGGACGATGTTCATCTTAAACCATCAGCATTGGAACTGGCTTTCATATCCAAGTTTATAAAAAAATAGATGAAATCAGAAAGCGATTACTTAATATTTAAGATGTGACACCCTTTTTTTAATGGGAGGACCCTCTTTTCAAAAAAATAATAAAGTTTTCTCTCCTTTTTCCGATGAGGTAAACAAGTAAAGAACAAAAACCCTCAACCGGAAAGGAGGCTACCGGCAACATCAAACCAAAAGTTTTTCATTTAATCTTTCAACTTTAAACCGTACACCTTAAACCCTAAACCGTTTTTTACCATGGCCAAGGATGGCCTGAAACCACACTAACAAGGAGGTTAGTACCATGTCATTAAAAATAAATACCAATATCGCCGCCCTCAACGCCCACTGCAACATGATCAAAAACGACAGCGGACTGTCAAAATCCCTCGAAAGACTCTCATCCGGCCTGCGCATCAACAAGGCTGCCGATGATGCTTCCGGGATGGCCATTGCCGACGCCCTGAAAGCCCAGGCCTTAGGTTTGGGACAGGCAGTCTCCAATGCCAATGACGCCGTTTCCGTAATTCAGACAGCAGATGGGGCGCTGGAAGAATCCATCAACATTGTTAACACCATTCGCACCAAGGCCCTGCAGGCGGCATCCGATGGCCAAAGCACTGATTCCCGGGCTGCCATCCAGCGGGATATCGACAAGCTGTTGGGATCCTTGAACAACATTGCCGACACCACCGCATTTAATGGCCAGACTCTGCTGAAAGGCGATTTTCAGAACAAATTTTTTCAGGTTGGGGCCTATGCCAATCAAACAATTTCCGTCAGCATTTCCAATGCTGATGCCAGTCATGTGGGTAGATTGGCAACTGTTTCCTCGTCAGCAACAAGCACCACAGAAATGGCCAAACTGGCTCCTGCTGATGTGACCGCAACAAGTGCTGGCAACTTTGCCCAATTAGTTGCCGCAACAAGTACAACCACAGGTTTTAAGGTAAATGGGGTTGATATGGCGGGCAACCTGAGCGGACAAGAAGGAGATCAGCTGTCCGCCAAAGGTATAGCCGCTGCAATTAACGAGGCAACCACCACCAATGTTACGGCTACGGCTGTAACAGAATTTACCGGCACCGGTACCACAGGTGTTGTCGGAGCCACTGTTAGTGCAGGAGATATTAAAATTAATGGCGTAGATATTGGCGCAGTCACTGTGGTCGACAAGGATTCCAATGGCAACTTGGCCACAGCGATCAACGACAAAGCCCTCGATACCGGCGTTACCGCTGCAGTTGACTCTTCGGGAGTTTTGACCTTGACTGCGGCGGACGGTGGGAACATTCAATTATCTGGAAATAGTCTTACTGCACTGGGAGCCGGATTTGCTGACAATTCGACAGCCATTGTAGTGGTCGCAGGAACGGCTGCGGCAGAAAGCGCAACCTCAAATTTCTACCTGGATGGAGTCAATATTTCGTGGGATGCATCCGGTGTCGCCGCCGCAGATGATACCGCTTTGCTTGCTTCCCTGAATGCGGCTGTAACGGCAGGAACCGTCGACAGTAACTATGCATTTACCAGCGATGCCGGCGGCAATGTCACTATTACCCGAACAGACGGCCAAGATGTCAATATCGCCGTGGGCACCGCTGCTCTTGCCGCCGCTCAGACAGTTGACACTATTTCTGGGGCTATTAACTTCAATACGGTACAAAATGACGCCCACCATGGACAGGTGAGTCTCGTTTCCAACAGCACCATCAATATTACTGGTGATGCGACAACCTTGCAGTCTCTTGGTTTAGGTGATGGTACAGTCACCAGTTCGGTTAGCACTCTCAGCGGTGGTATCGCTGATGCCGACGTAACCAGTTTTTCGGCCGCCCAGATTACCGTTCAGCGGTCCGACTCGGCCCTGACCTCTCTGGATACCATTCGTTCACAGCTTGGTTCAGCTCAGAATCAGGTTGAATCGACGATTCGTAACATTACGGTGACCCAGGTCAACGTTACCTCGGCTGAGTCTAACATCCGCGACGTTGACTTCGCGGCCGAAAGCGCCAACTTTGCCAAGTTCCAGGTTCTGGCCCAGAGCGGTTCCTTCGCCATGGCCCAGGCTAACGCCAGTCTGGAGAACGTTCTTCGTCTGCTGCAGTAACCTTTAATCATCATTACACGTCGGTTGGCGGGAAGGGATGATAAAACAAACCTTCCCGCCGGCTTGACGATTCCCTTATTTTTAGTTAGGGTATCAGAAGGAGGAACATCATGGAAATTGCCATGTTACAGACCAATAAAGCGGCCGCGGAACTGGCAACCCCCATTGATCTCCCAGCCAGCGATTCCCAGGCCAGATCCCGTCCCCTGCTGGTTGAAACAGCCAGGCAGGAAAAGTCGGAAGAAACGGAAAAAACCCTGTCGCCTGAAAAGCTGAAAGAACTGGTGAAGGAAACCACCGACTCGCTTAACGAGATGTCGTCTCTGCTCAAATACGGTATCCGCTTCGGTTTTGATGACCAGGCCAGTGAAATGCTGGTCAACGTTATCGAGAAAGACACCAACCGGGTTATCCGCCAGATTCCTTCCAAGGAAATTCTGGCGATGCGGGCCAAAATGGCCGAATTGGTCGGCCTGCTGGTGGACCAGAAAGTATAAAAGAGGATAAAGGATAAAGGTTAAAGGCTAAAGAGAGGCAACGTACCATGGCCGGAAGTATCTCCACATTAGGGATTGGATCAGGACTTGATCTGCAGAACATTATCGACCAGCTCAAGGCGGTTGATCAGCTGCCGATTGTCAACAAACAGGCCAGGCAGGTGGAATATAAAAGCCAGCTGGCTGAATTCGACACCGTCAGCACCAAGCTGCTGGCGGTAAAAACTGCGGCCTTGAGCCTGTCTCTCAATGATACCTTTGACAGCAAATCCATCACCAGCAGCAATACGGATATTTTAACCGCCACCGGCAGCAGCTCGGCTGTCACCGGCAATTACGACCTGACGGTGACGGCGCTGGCCAAAAAAAACAGCTGGCAGACCAGCGGGGTTGAAGCCCGGGACAGTGCCATTGCCACTACCGCCGGCGATTTCAGCTATACCATCGATGGAGAGCAAACCACCGTGGCGGTAACCACCAGCATGACCCTGGAACAGTTGATGAATGCCATTAATGATGATGAGGACAACCTGGGGGTCACTGCCTCGATTATGGATGACGGCAGCGGCGATGCCACCGCCTTTCATCTGGTCTTGGTGAGCAAGGAAACCGGGGAAGAGAACGCGGTCACCATCGATACCAATAACACCGATCTGACCTTCAATGAAATTCAGGCGGCAGACACGTTGGACGCTCAATTCACCCTCAATGGCATCAGCTACCAGCGGGGCAGCAACACCGTTGACGACGCCATCACCGGCATCACCCTTGATTTAGTCGGTGAAGGCTCCAGCATCGTCAAGGTCAGTGCTGACACTTCCGCTATTGGTGATAAAATTACTTCCCTGGTCGAGGCTTACAACGAGGCAATGGCGGAAATCAGCACCAATGCCGCCTATAATGAAGAAACCAAGGAAAGTGGCTTGTTGAATGGATTATCATCATTTACCAGTATCAAGGCCCAGCTGAATAACATCCTCTTCAACTCTATTGATGGCTTGTCCGGAGAGTATGATTCGATGATTGATCTGGGCCTCGAATACAACCGGGACGGCAGCATCAGCATCGACGAAGCCACCCTGAACAACGCCCTGGCTGAAAATCCGGACAGCGTTAAAGAGTTTTTTGTCGGCACCAGCAGTGGATCGGTTGATGGACTTGCAGCTCGGCTGGATGATCAACTGGGATTTCTTACCAACTACAACGGCCTGATTGACAATGAAAAATCTCGGGTGCAGACATCTATGGATCGGCTGGATGACCAGATTGAGACGGCCCAGGAACGTCTTGATGCCCGTTATGAAACCATGGCCAAAGTTTTTACAGAACTGGATAAATTCATGAGCAGCATGGAATCCCAGGGCAACGCCCTGAGCCTCCAGATTGAAAGCCTGTCAAACCTTTTTTCCAACAATGATTAGCTAAATTAAGCGATTAGCTGTTAGCTATCAGCGTTTAGCTTAGGAAAATTAATGCTTTGTGTTAATGCGAAGAAACACCCAATAGGTGGCAGCGTGCAATGCTAAAAGCACCATAATCATTAAACTAATAGCTAACGGCTAAAAGCTAACCGCTCAATTCAGAAATTAATAACTAAGCATTTTTAATGGATATAAGGAGTTATGTATGTCTCCCAGAGACCACTATAACCAATACCAACAGATGGAAGTCAGCACCAGCAACGACCCGAAAAAACTTGTTCTCATGCTCTATGACGGCTGCCTCAAGTTTCTGACCATTGCGGAGAAAGCGATGGAAAAGAAGGAGATTGAGAAAAAGACCATCCATATCGGCAAGGCCCTGGCCATTATCAGTGAGCTGAACAGCTGCCTGGATCGCAAGTTGGACGAGGAGATTGTTCCCTTCCTGGAAGCCATGTACGCCCACATGATGCATAAACTGCTGGAAGCCAACTTGGACAATAACCCCGAAATCCTCCGACATGTTTACCGGCTGGTGGAAAACCTGCGTAAAAACTGGGTGGAAGTTGTCATGAGTGAAGAGAAAACGACAACCAGCCAGAAATCTGCACCGATGCCGGTGATGGAAGAAGTCGCACCCCAGCCCCGACCGGCTACCGGAATCTACGGGATGATGGCCAGCGGCAGCAACCCGGCAACTGCCGGCGAAGTTCCCCTTTCTTTTGTGATTTAAATCGTCAGCGATCAGCCTTCAGCAATACAAAGGACAGCGATCAATTCATTTTAATTTGACAAGGTGCATCTTTATGGGATATTATTTTTACCACAATGCGCAAGGGAGGTTTTGTGGTGGAAGATAAATATTTGAGTATCCTGATGGAGGAGATGAACAGCAAATTTGAGCTGGTGCTGGAGGGTCATCAAGTACTGCGTCATGATATTCGCCGGATGGAAGAGACGTTAAGCAAAAAGATTGGAGAAAATACCACCAGGATCAAGATTAACAGCGATTTGATCAAAACAAACTCTGATTCGATTAAGGCGCTGGATGAGAAGTTAAGCACTCGCATTGATGCTGTTGGTGAGAAGCTGACAAAGCGTATTGATGTAGTTGACAAGAATTTAACCAAGCGCATTAATGAAGAGGGTGAGAGCCTGGGAGTCCGCATCGATGCGGTAGCTGTCGATCTCAAGGCTCATCGCGCCGATACCGAGATGCACTACGGCATCTACCGGGTGCAGGAGTCAACAACGTAAAAGAAAGAAACATGGAAAAACTCATCCAGCAGCTGGAAAAAGCACGGGAGCTTTACCGGGAGGTTGAAACCGCCAGCTGCCTGCTGGGGAAAACCCCGGTGGAAGAGTGGAACCAGGAGAAACTACAACGTTTTCAAGATCATCGCCAGCAAGTGTTTACGGCCCTGGAAAAAGTCAATGCCAGCATCAGCGCGATGAACCAGCAGTTTCCCTCGGTTGCCGATATTCCCGCGGAGCTGCAGGCCCTGATCCGTGAACAGCTGGACCTGATCGAGCTCATCCAACAACATGACCGCAAGCTTCTTGCCCGGGGCCAGGCGATCAAACAACAACTGGTACCACTGCTGAAAAATATCAACACCTACCGAAAGCTCTTCAAAGAGTACCAGCCAGAAGACAAAAATCCCCCACCACCACGCTTCTTCAAAGCCACTGTTTAAGAGGGGGGTCAAATCTTTATCGTTGACATTTTTTTTAAAATGTCAACGATAAAGATTTGACCCCCCTCTTTGACAATTCTTATACCAATGGGTGGCGGCAGTGAAATCGTGATTCAGTAGGGAGGCCAGGAAAGCCAGGCGGGCGGCCTCGGCACTGTGTCGAAGATCCCAGGAATTAAGGGCCTTCGCCAGGGCCCCAGGGCCATCAGCCAACCGCAGGCAGGTTGATGCCTCCTGGCAGCACATCGCAGCCAGCCGGAGAATTGCCGCCAGCTCTTCCAACCCGCAGGAACAACGGCTGCAAATCTTGTTTTCCAACCCATTACGTTTACCGCAAGCGGGGCAGATAATGTTCATTGTCGAACCTCCACGCCAAGGTTGCAAACCATCAATCTTCAAGGTAAAAAAGCAGATCAGCCAGGGATTCATTCAACTCGGCCAGCAGCTCCCATTGCCGAGCCTCGATGGCTTCCCGACCGGCAGTAATCAACGATTTCATCTCTTCGGCATCCGTTTCATCGGCAATGTTGCGCACCTTTGTCGCTCGCCGGCGCAGCTCCCGGGCCTGATTAACAGCCTCCCCGGTTTCAAGAAAATTAGACACATCATTATCATCCCCATTCACATTCCCGGCCATGGAAGCCGGCTCACCATTCTGAGCCAGGAGGCTCTTCACCGACCGACCGCGGCCATCAACCACGGCGGTTTCCATCCGCACCGTTTTCGCTAGGCCGGTACTTTTTTCGCTGGCCGTCACTGCCAGAATACCGTCCAGATCCAACTGCAGGGCAATAACGATCTGATTCCCTGCCGGAACCGGGCTGAGGCCCTCCACCATAAAATCCCCCACCAGCGTATTGGCACTGGCTGCCGGTTCCTCCCCCTGGTACACGACCACCCCGATGTATTTCTGGTTGTCAACCATGGTGGCAAACATTTCGCTCTTGGAGGTCGGCAGAGGGGTATTGCGTTTAATGATCGGGGCAAAACAATCTTCGCTGAAAAAACCATATAAATCACCACATGACTTGACCCCAAATGAATAGGGAGTGATATCAATCAGCACCGCCGTTGTCGGCAGACCATTGATCACTCCTCCCTGGATAGCTGCTCCCAGGGCGACAATCAGCTCCGGATTAATTTCATCATTAATTGCGGCCCGCAGCTCCCGGGCAAGCAACTCGGCAACCAGGGGTGTGCGGCTTGATCCACCCACCATCAGAACCCGGTCAATGGTCCCGGGCAACATGGCGGCATCCCGCAAACAGGAATGAACACAATCAATGGTTTTTCGCAACAGGGGTTGAATCATTTCTTCATAGGCGGCCCGGGAAATTTCCTCGACCAGGTGTTTTTCACCGCTGATATATTCTTCCTTGATGGTGGTATAGGGATGATCCGACAGCTCTCTTTTGGCCCGCTCCACCGCCGACCAGAGACGATTATATCCCTGGCTGTCCGAACGTAGATCAGTGCCGTGTGCTTCCAGGAATGTACCCGCCACCTGATCCATCAATAAACGATCAAAATCATCACCGCCAAGCTGCGTATCACCATGGCTGGCTTTCACCTCCACCACCCCGTTTTCCACCACTACCAGGGAAACGTCAAAGGTGCCGCCACCAAGATCATAAACCAGGATGGTCTGGTTATCCCGTTTTTCAATATTATAGGCTAGTGCCGCCGCCGTCGGCTCATTAATAATCCGCCGCACCTCCAAGCCGGCCAATTCTCCCGCCATCCGTGTCGTTTTTCGCTGCCGGTCATCGAAATAGGCCGGAACGGTAATTACCGCCGCAGCAATCTCTTCCCCCAGAAATTCCGCCGCCGCGTCACGTAATTTCCCCAGAATCAGGGCCGAAATCTCTTCGGGAAGATAGGATTGACCGCCCAGGACCACCGACTCCGTTTCACCCATGCTACGCTTGATGGAAAGGATGGTTTCATCGGGGCGCAAAAGCATCTGGTTTTTTGCTTCCCGACCAACGATTACCTTCCCCTGACCATCGAGGCCAACACAGGAGGGCATAATCGATTCCCCGTCAACAGGGATAATCTGGGGCTGCCCATCCACAATCACCGCCACCTCTGAATTGGTGGTTCCCAAATCAATACCAATAATATGTCCCATTTTTTATCTTCCCATCTCCGGTCGTTGTTCCTGCTTGTTTACGTTATTTCCGTTCCGATTTTTTAGCTACCTTTACTTCCGCCAATTTCAAAACCTGCCCCTGATAGAGGTAACCGGCCGCCAGTTCCGCCAGCACTACATCCGCAGGGGCGTCAGCCGTTTCCTGCACCTTCACTGCCTTCATGGAACGGGGATCAAAAGGTTGGCCGACGGTAACCAACTTTTCCACTCCCGCTTGCCGTAACAGGGCGGAGAAGTGGTCCCGCAGGATGGCAAAAGCATCACTTACCCCCGTCCAGGTCTGCCGCCGGAGACGACCGCCGAAAAATCCCATCGGAGGTGGATCGGCCAGGCGCTTTTCGAGCCGCTGAAAACGATCATACACATCCACCAGGGGGAGGAAAATGGCCCGTTTCGACTCCATATCGGCCACCTGTCGTTCCGATTTATCTGTCCGGTCCAATCTGGCCAGGAGACGGCCGAAAACTTCTTCGAATTCATCCAGGATGCCGCCGAACCGGGACAAGCCATCGGTCGTCCGCCGGGATTGTTTGCGAAATTCGTGGCGCATAGCGCAAAGTTCGGCATAAAAAGAATAGATATCCGGGGTTTCGGAACCTGTCTCCCGTTCTGATTCCGGCTGGTCAGCCGGCGGTGTTCCCGCCAGGGAATCCAACCAGACCTGGCATTGCGCTTCAATCTGCCGCCGCCAATCCAGCGCTTGGGACTTGCTATCAGGAGCTTCGCTGCCAACAGTCGAAGTTTCCCCGTCAACCTCCTGGATGACCGGAGCAAACTTGGAAGCCGCAAGGCGCATCGTTCCATCCTCATTATTCTCTTTCTCCACATTCATTGGCTCATCCATCGGCGAAGATACGCCTGTAAACGGTTAAAATCCGGCGGTACGCGGGAGTCATCATCAAGCGTTTGCTCCCGCAAAACCGCGAAAGGCAAGAGCATCCCCGGTTCACGATCAAACAGATAGAAAGCCAACCGGCTTTTCTCATCTTTCAATTGTTCATAGGCATCATGAATCATCCGGAAACGGTCCGGATAACGATCCGGCGGAAAGCGCCGGACCAGCTCCAGGTAGGCTTGCCGGACAATCTGATCATCAGTCTGGCGATCAATACCCAAAATCTCATAAGGGGTCATGGTTTTCCTCCTAAGAGAAGGGGGGTCAAATCTTTATCGTTGACATTTTTTTTAAAATGTCAACGATAAAGATTTGACCCCCCTCCCTTCGTTAATCATCAAACATATCAAACAAACTGGGAGCTTCCGTAAGCTCGTCGGGGGCCGACGTTGGTTGGTCTTTTTTCTTTGGTTGTGGATATAATTCCCTCCAGGAAGACGGCGCCTGGCGGGCTCCCGGCGGCAGAGGCATACGCCAGCCACCACCGACATCAGCATCCAAATCTTCTTCATCAACATAATCGTCCGGGTCGTCGCTAAACTCCTTAAACCTTTCATACATTTTGACAAGGGATTCAAACCGCTCAAGTTGACCCTTGACCCTGCCAATCAGTACCTGGTCCCGGGTTTCCTCAGCCAGCACCAGGATTTCCCTGAAGAGCACAATATCCTCAGGTTGCGGTGGTTTTTCCTTGATCATATGCCTGGCGACATATTCATAAAAAAGATAATAGGGAGACCGGGCATTAATGGCTTTAAAACGGTGCAGGCAGGCGCGAATCAGGCGTTTGCCGTCGATAGCATCATCAAGGGCGTATTCTATCACCTCCAGCACCTGCCGGTTGTCAGCATTGCGCATTGTCTTGGCAAGCAGTTTCCGCAGCTGTTTTTCCTCACTTTCCAGCCGCGGGGAGGTATACTTTTCATTCTCAAGTAAACGGCAGCCATATTTGAACACCTCGAGAAAATCCAAAGCGGTTTCGGTGGATGCAGCGGCAAACAACTTCTGCAAAGGTTTTTTCAACGGGGACAGAGAACGGCTGCCAAGCCCCTGGCTCAGGCCATACACCCAGGTAAAGTAGAGGAACTTGTCAGGATTCGGCGCCAGCGACCGGGCTCGTTCATAGCAGTCCCAGGCTTCACGCTCTTCATTGACCATCAGGAAAAAAACCGACCAGCGCCCCAATAAATAGGAAAACCCACAACTTATGTTATCCAGCTCGGGCCTGGCAACTTCCATGACTTCAGCCAACAATGAATGGCAGGCATCCACATGACCTTTGCAAACCTGGTCGTGAGCCAGGGCGGCGGTGACCAACAGAAATTTTTCCTGCAAAAAGGCATCTTGGGGATTCAACTCCAATGCCCGCTGAAAATATTTCCGGCCTTTGTGCAACGCCTTACGTTCCCAGCAGCCGGTACCAGCCTTGAGCAAGGTCTCCTGATCATCGGGAAAACGCTTGACAATATCATCCAGCAGGCGGTTACGTTTAGATTTCCAGCCGGCGCCATCATAGAGATCAAGCAGGGCCAGCCACGCCTGGCGATTTTCGGCATCTTCTTCGACGCTGAGGAGAAAATACCTTTCCGCCTCTTCGGGGTCAAAAAATTCCTTTTCATCCGAACGGTGGTCCGGATGGCGCAGCAGCTGAAAAGGGTCCATCCCCGGCTCATCCACCATCTCCCGAGCAAAAAATTCTCCCAAGTGGGCGTAAATCATGCTGGTGAGCCGCTTATTTTCACCGTAAAAATGCTGTTGAAGGCGGATAAAATCCTGCCAGAGGGAAATAACCTCACACCCATCTTCATCCTCAGGTTCAAAATAAAGAACGGCTATACGCAATCCCTGCAAAATCATTATTTGATTTTTTTCCGGGTTTTTTGTCGCCTTTTCCAAGACAAAATCAATGTAGCTCTCAGCCGCTTCATTTCCCAAAGAAAATACAGCATTATAATAAAAGCGGGTCAGGGAACCGTAGATATTCGGCGTTTCAGTAGGAAATTTAATCCGTGAACGGTGCAGGTAGCGGAAAGAATCCCGGTGGCGGCCGGTCATCCAGAGATAATTTGCCCGGGGAAGAATATCAGCCAATTCCGGCTGGCCGGCCAGCAGGCAGACATCCCGCAACCGCGCCTCGTCCTTGGCCAGTTGCCGGCAACGCACATTGTCAAGCGGCAAAAGCAGCAGTAAAAAGGGGGACGCCGCGCCCGACAGCCAGGAGTCCTCCGGCAAACGCGCGAATGCCTCCCTGGCCTTCTCGTCCTCGCCCCGGTAGAATGCCACCAGTCCCTTGATGTAAAGACGCCAGGGGGCAAAAAGGGAGCGACGGCCCAGGGAAATAACCGCAGCAAGAGCTTCATTATAGGATTGTTGACAGACCAGCTCCAGGGCTTGGTGAACCTGGCGCAGCTCCGCTGCCAACTCGGGATGCCCGGTGGCCAGGGACGCGGGGAAATCAGCAAAAGATAAGACCAGGACATCAGCCGCCCGCAGTTTTTGGAGACGGTGGCAATCATCATCCTCCCGGGCTGCAGAAGTGAGCAGGCGGACAGCGGTATCGGCAACACTAATAAAATCACCACTTTCCCGGGCCAGGTGCAGGGCCAGATCATCAATCTCCGGCGTTGGCGGCATTGCCTTGAGGGGGGCAAACGCGGTGCGAGCCTGGGACATCTTCCCCTTATTCAGCAAAACCTCAACCAAAGCTACACGAGCCCGACAAAGGAGTGGTTCATAGTGCTCCCGGTTACGCTCACACAAATGCTGGGCGGCACTGACGGCTTGGCGCAAATTACCGGTTTTAAAACTCTCCGCAGCCTGGGCTTCCAACTCCACAACCGACAACAGCTTTTCCGGCGTACGAGATTTTTTGCTTCGCTTTTTTTTCTTTTTAGCCATCGATTCCTCTGAGAACAAGGAAAAAACCCATGATGTCCGTTGTTTCCCCTATTTTACTTTTGATTTTTTGAAATCATTCATGCTACATAGCGATCTGCAGTTCATAAAAATCCGAGCGAAAGATTTTATATCATATATGGGTCCATTATTTCAAAACAAAATCCTGGTCACCGGCGGCTGTGGCTTCATTGGTACCAATTTCATCCATCTGGCTTTCGACCGGCTGCCGGAGTGTCGGATTATCAACCTGGACAAACTCACCTATGCCGGCAACCCGGCTAACCTGGCTGAGTACGAGGAAAATTCCCGCTATCGCCTGGTCAATGGCGACATCAATGATCGGCAACTGGTAGATCGCCTCTTCGTCGAAGAAAAGATTGATACGGTGGTTCATTTTGCCGCCGAATCCCATGTAGACCGCTCCATCACTGGTCCGGGAGAATTCATCCGCACCAATATAGATGGAACCTTTTCCCTGCTGGAGGCCGCCCGCCAGGCATGGATCGGCCAGGAACAGAACCAGGACGGGGAGGGGGTCACGGCAAAAAGCTACCGTTTTCTTCATGTCAGCACCGATGAAGTCTACGGCTCCCTGGGGGCTACGGGTTATTTTACCGAAACTACTTCCTACGATCCCCGCTCTCCCTATTCAGCCAGCAAGGCGGCCGCTGACCACCTGGCCCGAGCTTATTTCCACACCTACGGTCTGCCGGTTATGGTAACCAACTGCTCCAACAATTACGGTCCCTACCAGTTCCCGGAAAAACTCATCCCCCTGATCATCAACAATGCCTTGCAAGGCCGAGAATTGCCCGTGTATGGTGACGGCAAAAACGTCCGTGACTGGCTTTTTGTCACCGACCATTGCCAAGCCCTGCTGGCGGTGCTGGAAAAGGGAAAAGCAGGAGAGACGTACAATATCGGCGGAAATAATGAAAAGCAAAATATTACCATCGTCAAAACTATCTGCGATCTGGTGGACGAAAAAATAGGACAGTTGGAAAACAAAGAGCCCCGCCGGTCTCTGATCCGCTTTGTCAAAGACCGCCCCGGCCATGACCGGCGCTATGCCATTGATGCCGGGAAAATTGCCCGGAAGCTGGGCTGGCAGCCACAGGTATCCTTTGATGACGGTATCCGGCAGACTATCGACTGGTACCTGGAGAATCGTCCCTGGATGGAAGCGGTTATCGATGGATCCTACAAAGAATATTATAAGAAAATGTACGGAAATAGAGGGATATAATGGCTCCCATAACCAAAGGAATTATCCTCGCCGGCGGTGCTGGCACCAGGCTCTATCCCCTGACCCTGGTGGCTAGCAAGCAGCTGCAGCCGGTTTATGATAAGCCGATGATTTACTATCCGCTGGCCACCCTGATGATTGCCGGCATTAACAATATTCTGATTATTTCGACTCCCCAGGACATTCCCCGATTTCAGGAGCTGCTGGGCAATGGACAACGCTGGGGTATTTCTATTGACTATGCCGTGCAGCCGGAGCCCAAGGGCATCGCCCAGGCGTTTTTGATCGGCGAAGAGTTTATCGGCAGCGATTCCGTCTGCCTGATCCTGGGTGATAATCTTTTTTATGGCCGCTTGGGACTTAAGCGTATCTGTACATCTTTTGCTGGCGGTGCCCGCGTTTTCGGCTACCCGGTGACTGACCCTAGCCGCTATGGCGTCGTCGAATTCGATAAAACGGGGAAAGCCATCGGAATTGAGGAAAAACCGGCCCAGCCGCGCTCGAGTTACGCGGTTCCGGGCCTCTATCTTTATGACAACCGGGTGGTGGAAATCTGTAAAAATCTACAGCCGTCGGAACGTGGAGAGCTGGAAATCACCGATGTCAACCTGGAGTATATGCACCGGGGAGAGCTGATGGTGGAAAGGCTGGGGCGCGGCATTGCTTGGTTGGATACCGGCACCCACAAAAGCCTCCTGGAAGCCAGTCATTTTATCGGCACCCTGGATGCCCGGCAGGGAAGGAAAATTGCCTGTCTTGAGGAAGTGGCCCTGGATATGGGTTATATCGACCGGCAGCAGCTGGCTAGGCTGGTGGAAAAAACCCCCAGATCAACCTATCGGGATTATCTGGAACGGGTTTTGGTGGAAACATCGGCGGAGATGGAGACCTGAGCATGAAAATCATTCACACCGAGATTTTTGAGGTCTTGATTGTTGAACCCCAGGTTTTCAGCGATGATCGCGGCTTCTTTTTTGAAAGCTTCAACCAGAAAAAATGGCAGGATGCGACGGGATTAGAACGACCGTTCGTCCAGGACAACCATTCAAGCTCGCAAAAAAATGTCCTGCGCGGCCTTCACTACCAGATCAACCGGCCCCAGGGGAAACTGGTGAGGGTGGTGGTGGGCGAGATTTTCGACGTTGCCGTCGATTTGCGACAAAAATCAGCAACCTTCCGCCAGTGGGTCGGTATCCGCCTTTCGGCTGCCAATCGCCACCAATTATGGATTCCAGAGGGTTTTGGCCACGGATTCCTGACCCTTTCCGAGACCGCCGAGGTACTTTATAAAACCACTGATTACTACTACCCTGAATTTGACCGCTCCCTGGCTTGGAATGATCCTGAAATCGGCATTAGCTGGCCTCTGGACGATGGCACCAGCCCCATTTTGTCAACCAAAGACGCCACAGCATCCGCCAGCAGGGGGTCAAATCTTTATCGTTGACATTTTCCCTGAAAACGCATGATCAAGTAATCCGGCTACGGTCTTTTTTTCTCTTTCCTACAAATGCTAACGGCTTTGGCTAACACGACACCACTCTCGCCAATCCTGTCAATCCCGTAATAATGATCGATCAACCTCACCACCTTTTATAGTGACTTCTGACCAGAAATTTGTCAACGATAAAGATTTGACCCCCACATTTATTTAATGCTGATATAATATTTAATGGCATTAAACGTTGCTGCGCCAATTCCTTCAACCTTTTTTATCTGTTCGATGGTTTCAAACGAAGAAACAGATTTTCTGTATGCGACAATCTTTACCGCCAGTACCGGACCTACCTGGGGAAGAGCAACCAGTTGTGTCAAAGTAGCATGGTTGATATTGACGGGACCGTGCAAACCTTGCTTCTCCGTCTTCGTGATAAATTTATCATAATGTCTGGTTAAATGCTTTCGGGCTGCCTCCCTGTTTTTCTGATCAATCCATCGCTCATTGTCAAAGGTACCCAGCACATAAATTAACTGCTCCACATCCAACCTACCATTGACATCATGATGGGGACAATGCCGTATCTTTTTGCCTTTTGTGATCTCCACCCCGGCAAAACTGGAATCAGGAAGAAGCCGTATTGTCATGTCAGTCCACGCCTGACATATTCCTGATTTTGCGCTGCAGAGGAAGAACGCAAACACGTATAACAACAACAATGTCCAAAAAAAGAGGGGTCTCTTTGCCTGTTTCATGATTTTCTGCACCCTTTCATGGGGTCAAATCTTTATCGTTGACATTTCTTTTCAATGCGCCGGACTAAATCATCCAACTTTACGTCTTTTTTCCTTTTCTCCCGCAGGCGCTTCCGGCTTTGACTGACGGTACTGTAGTCAACTCCCAGAAGAGCTCCAATTTCAGCACCCTTCAGGCCACCAAGCCGATACAACAAATCCATGGCAATCTGCCGTTCCACCCCTCTTCGCTTCAATTGATCGAAATCAACACCAGTTTCTGCAATAATCGCCGAAAGTATTTCATCCCGTGCCAGGCTGCTGGAAACTTTCCTGACCGCTGGCAGTTCCCTATCTTTGCCCTGGGGCAGGAAGCTGTTTTTGACCCAGCGGGCAAAAGATTCTGTTCCGATAATACTTTGCCCAATAATCTTGTCTTTGATATCCAGATTTTCAGTAAGATCCATGAGGATTTGTCGACGATAAGCCAACCGTCCCCCTTGGTTCCGGCCACCATACTCTCCAAGAACAAGTTCATGGCAAACGGTTACTCGCTCATTTTTTGCATTTTCCTCGACATATCCGTTGAGGCTGCTCCATGGATATCTACGCAAATACTCCATCAAATCTTCAGCCGACGCCCCTTGAAGTGCCTTGATTCGAACAGGATTGAGGTGAATATATCGTGACACCATAGTCAAAAACGATTCCCGTTCAACCAACACGCTTTTGTACCGCCCTTGATAAAGATGCCCGGTACGCTTGTGCCGTTTGTTGAAATAAGCGGTAAACGAGATGTTAAAATGCCGCATAAACTCTGAAAGATTCCCCTGAGGGGTCTCCACCAAAAGATGGAAATGATTCTCCATCAGGACATAGCAGTGCAGCTGAATATCGTAAATATCTATGGACCTGGCGAGAAAATCGAGAAAAGACAATCGATCCACATTATCGATAAATATTTTCGCGCCCCCATTACCACGGTGCATCACATGGTAGAAAGCACCAGGATATTGTATGCGGAGTGAGCGAGCCATGAGTCTTTCCTAAATGGTATAGGATTTTTTGTCAACGATAAAGATTTGACCCCCTGAAATTTACCATGAAAATTCGGATTGACATTCCGAATTTTCAATGATACATTTCTGTGATAATTAGCCGATTTTTCTACCATGACGCTGTTTCAAACGCTTTACGACGTTCCCCCGTCACTGCCCTGCTTGGTCCACGTCAATGCGGAAAAACCACGCTGGCACGCACATTTGCTGAATCACACAAGGTCCACTACTTCGACCTTGAAGCCCCTTCCGACCGGCAGAGGCTACAAAATCCAGAGTTGATACTGAGCTCCCTCTCCGGTCTGGTCATCCTTGATGAGATTCAGCTTGTTCCTGAACTTTTCAATATCTTCAGAGTTCTGGTCGATCGACCAAACCATCAAACTCGTTATCTTGTGTTGGGAAGCGCCTCCCCTCAGATCATCAAGAATGTTTCTGAAACCCTGGCCGGGCGGGTTGAATTTGTCGAGCTATCCGGCTTTGACCTCACTGAATTACCAGCAGCCCAAAGCGACAAACTTTGGCTGCGAGGCGGTTTTCCCCGCTCGTTTCTTGCCACCAGCGAACAAGACAGCCTGGCCTGGCGCGAGGGATTTATCCGCACCTTTCTCGAAAGGGATATCCCTCAATTGGGAATTTCCATTCCAGCCCCCGCCATGCGCCGTTTCTGGACCATGCTCGCCCATCTGCACGGTCAGACATGGAATGCTTCTGAGCTTGGGCGCTCCATGTCCCTGACCGATAAAACGGTACGCGCCTATCTCGACATCCTCAGCGGCACCTACATGGTCAGACAACTGCAATCCTGGCATGAAAACCTCAAGAAACGACAGGTCAAGGCGCCAAAAATCTACCTGCGTGATTCCGGTCTTCTGCACAGTCTGCTCAACATTTCCAATCGGCATGAATTATTAGGGCACCCCCGGCTGGGGGCGTCTTAGGAAGGGTTCTCCCTGGAGCAGGTCTTGTCCATACTGCGCCCCACGGAAGCCTATTTCTGGGCAACCTACAGCGGCGCCGAGCTTGACCTGCTCTTCTTTGCCGGCGGGAAGCGGTTTGGGGTGGAATTCAAATTCAACGAAGCGCCCACAGTGAGCAAGTCAATGCGCAGTGCTTTGCATGATCTTGGGCTTCAGCATTTCTGGGTCATTTATCCTGGAGACCACAGCTATCCCGTCCATGAAAAAATAACCATGTTGCCGCACACGGAAATCCCAACCTTGCCCAGGCTGGTCACGCAGCTTGTCGCCGACGGCTAATAAGAGGAATATAAGATTATATCTTAAACGGAACAAAATTTTTTTGTCAACGATAAAGATTTGACCCCCCCATAATATAGTGCAATTTGTAAGTTTAGTTGACATATTGCACTATATATGATAGAAGTACAATCAATTTTCATCGTTTACATGGAAAACTTCAATGATATACAGAGATATTTCAGCCACCATCAAGCGTTTTGCCCGACAATACCCGGTAGTCACGATAACCGGCCCCCGCCAGTCCGGCAAAACTACCCTGTGCAAAGCACTGTTTCCCGAGTATGTTTACAGCAATCTGGAAAGCCTCGAAAATCGTGAGTTTGCCGCCCGTGACCCCAAGGGCTATCTCGCTGGATTCAGCCAAGGGGTGATTATCGATGAGATTCAAAATGTTCCCAGCCTGCTCTCATACATTCAGGTCTCTGTCGATGAAGAACCACAATCAGGCCGCTACATTTTGACCGGCAGCCAGAATTTTACCCTGGCAAACAGTATCAGCCAATCCTTGGCCGGGCGCACGGCCATTGCCCGGCTGCTGCCTTTTACCCTGGCTGAAATCAACCGGATCACCCCTCCCAAATCTCTTGATCAGCTTCTTTATGCCGGCGCTTTTCCCCGGATTCATGATCAAAACCTTGATCCCACGGAAGCTTTATCTTTCTATGTAAATACCTACATTGAAAAAGATTTGAGAACTTTAATTAACATCAGGGATCTTTCGCGCTTTACAACATTCCTAAGGCTTTGTGCCGGTCGCAGCGGTCAACTGTTGAACTTTAGTTCCCTGGGTAATGACTGCGGTGTCAGTCACAATACCATTGCCCATTGGATCTCCATGCTGGAAGCCAGCTATATCATTAAACTGTTGCAACCTTACCACAACAATCTGAGAAAAAGGTTGATCAAATCGCCGAAACTCTATTTTCTTGATGTCGGCCTGGCTGCTTTTCTTTTAGGCATTCAAAACCCTCAACAAATCAGCACCCATCCACTACGAGGCCAGCTCTTTGAAACCTTGGTGCTTACGGAGCTGCTGAAACACCGATTTAACCTTGGGAAAACTGACAATCTTTATTTTTTTCGGGATAGTAAAGGGAATGAAGTCGATATCATCATGGAAGACGGCAATCGCCTGCTGCCCGTCGAGATAAAGTCCGGAGCAACAATCACGGCCGATTTCTTTAAAGGCCTGAACTATTTTCGCAAACTGGCCGGTGATCGAGTTGAAAATGCCTGGTTAATCTACGGCGGCCAGGAAAAACGCCACCAGGAAGGTACTGCTATCTATGGCTGGCAATCACTTATAGATATACAACTTTAAGGTTGTGGAATTAAATTCCCAAGTTAATCCCATTCTTAGTCAGTACTGTCCGGTCTGCTTTTTGTTTTTAATGGTACAATCCAGAGGCCAAGGTTCGTGTTTTTGACTGGTAATTATCGCCAGCACAGAGTGTCCGATCTTGCTGCCGAAATTTGTGCTATGTGACAGCACTAAAGCCGGTCTCTTTTTTGTTTGGGCCGAGTCAGTGAAGGGAAACGGTACAACCACAACATCTAATGGTTTATAGGTCATTGTATACTTCCTCATCAATTTGAGATTCCCATTCGCTTAGAGTAGGGACAAGAGCGCTGTTAAATTCAATATCGATGGGTCTTGCTTTTCTGAGTTTAATGGTGTCATTATCGATTTCAAAAGCAATGACATCACCAGCGTTGAGATTGAGTTTTTTTCGTACAAGCTTGAGTACGGTAGCCTGATACTTTTTTGTAAGTTTGCTTACGGCTGTTTGCATGGCTTGCTCCTTTTCGAATTTACATAATACGGTAATACTATCATTCATGGTAATACTTGACAGCTTAGAAATCCAACAGATGTTTCAATCTGAAAGAATATGGGGTCACATCTGACGGCCTCGTATTCATGATAGCATTTCCTCTTTATTTCCCAACCGGACGAACTCCGTAACCCTCATTCATGATAATCAAAGGCCTTGAATCCATGACTTTTACATAATTGATAATTCACCGTGATCCAATAGGTATACATCTTGGCCACAGTGTAAGGTGAGCGGGGATAACAGGAAAAAAGTACGCACGCAACTGCTGCAATAAAACATCTTCCCTGAGGTAAAATTTCCTGCTATGGGAATATGGTTTTCCGTTTTGAGGTGGGATTGCCACCGCCAGAACATCTCCAACGCTTTCAATATCAACAAGCAGTGCAGGTTCAATAGTTCGGGCAATTAATTAAATCACTGATCTGGCCGCCACCGAAGCTCTCACTCGGCTGCAAACCGTGGTAGCGGGATAAACTTCTATATTTTGTCAACGATAAAGATTTGACCCCCTTGATATGGATGATGTCAGATGTTGAGACCTGACCTCTTTACACGCTGTGGGCAATTGCTTGAATCACTGATCTGGTCACCACCAACCCAGGAACAGCAGCCTTTTCACCCCGGCATAAAAGCGGCATCGATGATATTGGCTTCAATATAACTGCGCTTGCATCTATTATCAGGTGAGTACGCAGTTCAAGCCCATTGTGGGGGTACTGTCATTTTAATAAAAGCGAAAAATATTATACGTTATCCGTCCGTTCTCTTTGCCGTGCGGATATACCGTTTGACCACAAATATTTGAGCTATTATTAGCTTGTTTTTTGCACTAAATATATGATAGATTTTTTATGTAACTTTTATCCATAAAAAGAGGTGTAAAATATGCAGGCAAATACACAACCTAAAAAAGCCAGACTTAATGTTCAAATCTCTTTAGAGCTTAAAAACAAGCTTTTCCAAACATCCGTTTCTCAAGGCAAAAAAGTTTCTACCCTGGTTCGAGAATCTATTGAATACAAGCTAAAACAAATAGATAAAAAGATATTTGAGGACAAAATGAAGTCCGCCTATCAGGAGCTGGCTAAGGAGAATCTGAAAATTTCAGAGGATTTCAAATACGTTGATGCCGAAAACCTTTAATGAGGTAAACTAATGTCTGTTATTCAAGTCGAGCGTGGTGATATCTATTATGCTAATCTTGATCCGGTTGTGGGAAGGGAAACAGGCAAAACTCGACCTGTGCTTGTGATTCAAAACGACATTGGCAACCTGTACTCACCAACAACCATTGTGGCCGTAATTACTGAATATTCAGAAAAAAAAGCATCCTATCCCATCTGTGTTGCCATCAAAAAGGGAAATGGCCTGAAGAGAGATTCAGTAGTTAATTTATCGCAGATAAGAACCATTGACAAAAATAGGCTGATTATTCCAAAATTAGGCACATTTCCAAGTGCTTCCATGAAAAAGATTGACCAGGCATTAAGGAATAGTTTGTCACTTTGTTAATTGCACAATCTCTCCACTTTTACCACGCAGAGAAATTCCCGCATTAATCCGCAAAATAGATGGTAATGTTATCCCCCCCCCCGATTTTCTCTTTGATTAGGTTTGATAAACTTGTAATAAGTCAGCTTTTCTAAAAATAACCACCATATACAGGTCGATGATTGTATCGTGCCCTCTGATGTCGCGGCCAAAAATATAAAAGAAGGTCAAAATGAATAAGAAAGATCACCATCCTTCCAGGGGTGTAAATTCCAACATTAACCACCTATTGCCGCGCTAGTTCACTATGGTCCACAAACCAGCGGTAGGGTCTGCTCCAATCCTTCACGCAGTGGCGTGGTTGCCTCCCAGCCCAGTTGTCGCAGGCAGCTGATATCCAGCAGTTTGCGTGGGGTGCCATCCGGCTTGCCGGCACATAAGTCTGGAAGGGTAGCTGAGGGGGGGAGGCACCGCAGGAGAATCTTGTCAACGATAAAGATTTGACTCCCTTAGTTTCTTTTATTGAAATTCAACTTCCGGTCACCAAGTTTCTCACCGGTTTTCGCTTCTAAAAGCGTAATCCTCCTGCCTTGTTCGATGATAAAGTCAACCTCAACACCGTTTTGATCCCGGTAAAAAAACAACTCCCGACCCGGTACCAGATAATTATTTTTTATAAGCTCCATCAAGACAAAGTTTTCCCATAAGTTACCTCAGGACATATGGTCTGACCAGGTTTCAGCATCAACGATACCAAGCAGGTAACAGGCCAGGCCATGGTCACTAAAATAAAGTTTAGGTGCCTTGACCAGACGTTTGCCTATATTTGAAAAAAATGGTGGCAAAAGATAGACCAAATCACCCATTACAAGAGCATGAAGCCAACGTTTAACGGTTACATCCGCAATCCCTACATCCTTGGCAATATCACGATAGTTTATCAGCTGGCCAATCCTGGCCGCGAGGACTCTGATAAACCTTCTAAAATCATTAAGATTTTTTACCTCAATAATTTGCCTTAGATCTCGTTCTATATAGGTCCTCACATAGTTTTCAAAAAAATCTTCGGGTTCCAGATGCGGATTGTTCCAAAGCTCCGGATAGCCGCCACGCCAAAAGAAATTATCCAGCGGTTTAATATCACACCCTCTCAGCTCCATCGTGCTCAGGGTTTCAAGATTGATAACACTGATACGTCCGGCCAGGCTTTCACTGACCTGTTCCATCAGTTCAAACCGTTGACTGCCCGCAATAATCCACCGGCCATAAACCTCACGTTCCTGGTCAACCAGGATTTTAAGTTCACGAAAAAGTTCTGGGACATACTGGATTTCATCAAGGATTGTCTGCCCTTCAAACTGCCGCAAAAACTGTTGCGGTGATTCCTGCGCCGCTTCTACCTGCCGGAGATAATCAAAAGTGATATAGCTGCTCTCAGGAAAAATTCGCTTCAACAAAGAATTTTTACCGGTCTGCCGAGCTCCCGTCAGCAGAACCACCGGACGTGAGCTGGCTGAGTGAAAAATTTTCTCCTTAACCCTTCTGTCGACCCACATCACCACACGATATTAAGATTAATCAATGTATAATATTGAATTATCTTAATGACAAGCAGTTTTCAGATATCCAACCGTAAGGCAATTTCAGTATCGGTCAACAGTTATTGGACACTTTTTAAACTTAAAAATCATGCGATCCTTATTTTCCCGGAACTTTTTCGTATACGGCGATGGTTTACTGAGCAACGCGGCTTTGCCGCTAACCTTCTGACTCTAAACAACGCACCAGGGTAGAGCCAAGCATCCCCCGATGGCCGGCGACATATATTTTGGCTGAGCGCTCCATCGTATTCATGATAGTATTTCCTCTTTATTTCCCAACCGGACGAACTCCGTAACCCTCATTCATGATAATCAAAGGCCTTGAATCCATGATTTTTACATAATTGATAATTTACCGTGATCCAATAAGCATACATCTTGGCCACAGCGTAAGGTGAGCGGGGATAACAGGAAAAAAGTATGCGCGCAACTGCTGCGATGAAGCACCTTCCCTGAGGTAAAATTTCCCGCTATGGGAATATGGTTTTCCGTTTTGAGGTGGGATTGCCACCACCAGAATATCTCCAACGCTTTCAATATCAACAAGCAGTGCAGGTTCAATGGTTCGGGCAATTGATTAAATCACTGATCTGACCGCCACCGAAGCTCTCACTCGGCTGCAAACCGTGGTAGCGGGATAAACTTCCACTATTTTGTCAACGATAAAGATTTGACCCCCTTCGCGCAGTCAAAATAAGGATTGACAGCAAGTATTACCTCGGTTATACTTTTTCCATTGAAAGAATAATTTTGATTGAAAATAATTCAAATTGAGACTCCCCTATGAAAACAGCAATATCAATACCAGACAAGCTATTCCAATCCGCGGATCAATATGCAAAAAACCATGGTGTATCTCGCAGTAAGTTGTACGCTCAAGCTGTCGCTCAATTTATAGAAAAGCACTCAACTGAGTACATAACTAAACAGCTTGATGAGGTTTACTCAAACCAATCAGCTGAGATAAATGGAACTATTTCATCCTTGCAATTTAACTCAATAGAAAAAGAAGAATGGTGATCAAGTGTTGTATTGCACTTTATTCTGAAAAATACCGGCTCTTTTGTGTCACAATATGC
>CAYZIS010000033.1:0-24833 GCA_964478545.1 uncultured Thermodesulfobacteriota bacterium | reverse complement strand
TATCAAGCAGTTAACCTTCTTTTATGGCAATTTAGACTTTTTACGAGTCCATCAAGAGTAGATCACGGTGTGCAAAGTCTGTTTGAAATGTTAATCTGATGTATTCCTGACATGTTGCAGTTTTAGTCAGTAGTCTTCGGTAAAAAACTTGTATATGTCTAACCGGAGCTGATTTCAGCGTTTTTTGGTGCTCGATTGTCTGCTTTTCCAGCGGCTCATTACGCTAAAGTTGCCAAACTCGCCCTGTAGGGCTCAAACATGGCAACTTTCACGCTCCAATCGCCGGGAAAAGCAACGGGCTACCCTCACGATGTTGCGTTTGAAACAGCACCGGTTGACGACATTGAACCTGACGCAAAAAACATACCGGACACTGCTGAGAAACGGTGAGTGAATTCAGCGGCATTACCTATGATATCGGGTTGAAAGAGCGTATCTTTACCGAACGCTACCTGCGCCGTCCGCCACGGGAAGTGAGAAGATGATCAATCGCCTGTGCCGCTTCTTGCCTTTCCTGCTTTTGCTGATTTTTTCTGTTGGTGCCATCGGGATTTCTCCGGCGGTTGCCGACAACCTCTGGACATCCGTGTGCCAGTCCCTGGACGATGCCGGGATTGACAGTAATGGTTTTGTTGAGTTACGGACCGGTCGTCGTTTGGTTGATCCTGTTGATGAAAAACATACCTCCCTGGCCGAAGCCCGGGTGCAGCTGGAATTGAATGTCGATTTCGGTTGGGGGATGCTGAGGTTCAAGAATGATTTCCTCGCTGATCCGGTTACCGATGATTACCTTGCGGACTTACGGGAACTGTCCCTGATTTTTTTCCATTGGATTTTGTTGATGTCAAGATTGGCCGCCAAGTGTTGACCTGGGGAACTGGTGATTTACTGTTTGTCAATGATCTTTTTCCCAAGGATTGGAAGTCATTTTTCTGCGGTCGGGATACCGAGTACCTGAAAGCTTTTTCCGATGCTGCAAAAATCAGTGTTTTCTTCGATCTGGTGAATATCGATCTTGTCTATATGCCATTGTTCAATGGTTCCGACTATATCGACGGTGATCGGCTGTTTTACTGGAATCCGCTGCTGGGCCGCACCGCCGGTCGTGACTATATCTTCCATGATGAAGATCGTGATGCTTTTTTCAACGAAGATGAATGGGCTGTTCGCCTGTACCGGATTTGTTTCTTATGTAACCAGCAGAAAATACGAAACTTTTTCTTGACAATGTGGTACATTTTTGCCAGCTTATACAAAGATGTTTGTCGATAGGGATGGTGGTTGTCACGATGTTTACGGATTAGCTTTTTAGCGGATGAAGGTGTGATAATGGTAGATAGAATTTTTCGGGTAAACATGACGGATTTGACCGTCAGCATTGAAGATGTTCCGGCTGACTGGCTGGGCCTGGGTGGTCGTGGGCTGACGTCAACTATTATTGCCACCGAGGTGCCGCCTGCCTGCCATCCGCTGGGGAAATATAATAAACTGGTTTTTGCCCCCGGTTTGCTGTCCGGTACCCGGGCGGCTAATTCCGGGCGGCTGTCAGCCGGGGCTAAGAGTCCGTTGACCGGTACCATTAAGGAGAGTAATGCTGGGGGGACGGCATCCCAGTTGTTGGCCCGCATGGGCATCAAGGCCCTGATTGTTGAGGGTCTGCCGGAGAAAGATATCTTTTACAGCCTGAAGGTAAGTACCCAAGGTGTGTCGATCAGCGAAGAAACGGTCCTGGTGGGCAAAGGTAATTTTGCCGTGGTCGATTCTTTGCCTGATCATGTAGGCGTTTTGTCCATTGGCCAGGCGGGAGAAAATCGGATGGCGGCGGCCAATATCTCGGTCATGGACCCCGATGGGAAATTGCGTAGCCTGGGGCGGGGTGGCCTGGGTGCGGTGATGGGATCGAAAAAGATCAAGTATATTGTTATCGATCCGGCGGGTGCGCCGAAAACTGTCCCCCTGGTGGACGAGGAAAAATTCAAGGTGGCGGCCAAGGTGTTTGTCAAGGCCCTTCATGACCATCCGGTTTCAGGTGAGGCCCTGCCAAATTACGGTACTGATATCCTGATCAATATTGTTAACGAAGTGGGCGGTTTGCCCACCCGAAATTTTCGTTATGGTCAGTTTGACGGCCACGACCAGATCAGCGGCGAGAAGATGCGTGAATTGATCGATGCCCGGGGTGGCAAAGCCAGGCATGGTTGTCATCCCGGCTGCGTGATCCAGTGTTCCCAGGTTTTTGTTGATAAGGACGGCAACTATGTGACCTCGGGGTTTGAGTATGAATCCATATGGGCTATGGGTGCCGGTTGTTGTATTGATGATCTGGATGTCCTGGCGGAAGCCGACCACTTGATGGATGATATGGGGATTGATACCATTGAGACGGCGGTTGCCATCGGGGTGGCTATGGAAGCCGGGGTGATTGATTTTGGCGATGGTGCTGGTTTCCTTGGCTTGTTGGGGGAAATTCAGCAGGGGACCCCTTTGGGGCGCATCCTGGGGTCCGGGGCTGCAGTGACTGGAAAAGTCTATGGCCAAACCCGGGTGCCGGTGGTCAAAGACCAGGCCATTCCTGCCTATGATCCCCGGTCGGTGAAGGGCATCGGCATTACTTATTGTACATCCACCATGGGTGCCGATCACACGGCCGGCTACACAGTGGCCACCAATATCCTCAAATGTGGTGGCTTTGTTGATCCACTGCAGAAAGAGGGGCAGGTGGAACTTTCCCGGAACCTGCAGATTGCCACGGCGGCGGTGGACAGCACGGGACTTTGTGTCTTTGTCGCTTTTGCGGTGTTGGATAATCCTGACGCCCTGCCAGCGGTGGTGGAGATGATTAATGCCCGTTTTGGCAGTATCTTGACTGTTGCCGATGTGACAAGCCTGGGCAAGTCAATTTTAAAGACTGAGCGTGCTTTTAATCAGGCGGCAGGTTTTACCGCCCTGGATGACCGGCTTCCGGAATTTTTCGAAGAACCGGTATCTCCCCATGATGCAATCTGGAATTTTACCGGTGAAGAGATTGACGCGTTCTGGGATTTTTAATGATATCCAACTGAAGATTAACAATTTAACTTTCTGACTTGTGTTACCTGAATACATTATCATGATGTTCGGGCTTGGCTCATAGCCGTGTCTGCCCAGCCTGCCTGCCGGCAGGCACGGCGACAGGTGAGGATTGTTTTTTCATAACTTAGAAAGTTGAGTTAACAAGTAAACCCTGAGTGTTTGAGGAGTGGAAGGAGCAAAAAATTATGAAAAATCAAATTGGATTGGATGCCGGCAAGGTCTGGAAAGAGTTGAAGGCTGGAGGAACAATGACCACCGGGGCGCTGAAAAAAACTGTTGATTTGACACCGTTTGCCCTCTACGCAGCCATTGGTTGGCTGGCCCGCGAAGATAATATTATTGTTTCGCGTACCGCAAACCAGATTAAGATTAGCATCAAGTAGCACGGTTCCTATCGGCAGTGATTCAGGCTATTGTCTTGAAATTCATTTAAAGCACCCTGTGGTCTGGGACAGGGTGCTTTCTCCGTTTTGCCACAGCAGTGTCTGGTTAGAAAGTTGCATACTGTCAACCGGAGCTGATTTCAGCGCTTTTTGGCGCTCGATTGCCTGCTTTTCCAGCGGCTCATTGCGCTAAAGTTGCCAAACTCGCCCTGTAGGGCTCAAACATGGCAACTTTCACGCTCCAATCACCGGGAAAAGCAACGGCATCTCACGATGTCGCGCTTGAAACAGTACCGGTTGCCGACATTGAACACGACGCAAAAAGTATACCGGACAGTACTGGTTTTGCTATGTAGATAACGGTCAAGCTTTTTGCCACATTCAGGGAGGGACGTTTCAAAGTTGAGACCTGGAACGTAAAGGTTCCGTATACTGTCGGCCAGCTGGTTGCCGCATTGCAGTTGCCGGTAGAAAAACTTGGCGTTCTACTGGTGAATGGTCGGCATGTGGGGCTGGAACATTTTTTAAATGAAAAAGATGTATGTGCCGTTTTTCCACAGATAGGGGGGATGAGTAATGCCTGAAGACTTGAGATCATTTTTGCATTCCGCAGCTATGGACGGTCTGGTGGATTGGCAGACATATGAAACAGCCCACCATCTTTTTGCTGTTTCTTATGCTGATATTGAGCTGGCCGTTCTGGAACAAGGCTTGTTTCCCAAACGCTATGCCGCCCAGCATCAACTTTTTCAATCCGAGGGGCAACTGCGGTTGTTCCATGCCCGGGTAGCAGTGGTTGGTTGTGGTGGGCTTGGCGGTTTTCTGGTGGAGGAGCTTGCCCGGGTTGGCGTTGGCCGGCTGCTGGTTATTGATGCGGATGTTTTTGATGAGAGCAATCTGAACCGGCAGACGCTGGCCACGCTGGATTCCCTGGGCCAGTCCAAGGTTGAAGTGGCTGCGGCGCGGACTGCCCGGATAAACCCGGCGGTGACCATGATTCCAATGGCAGCATTCCTGACGGAGGAAAATGGCGAACAGTTGCTGGAGGGGATGCAAGTGGTGGTGGACACGTTGGATTCCATTTCCGCCCGGCGGGAGTTGGATGATCTTTGCAAACAGATGAATCTTCCTTTGGTCCATGGTGCGGTGGCTGGTTGGTATGGACAGTTGGCCGTTCAGCCGCCTGGCGAAGAGCTGATAGCCAGGTTATATCCACACCCTACCCAGCCGGAGATGGAATCATCTCCGAATAGTTTTGCCGCCGGGGTGGCTGCCGTTGCCAGCCTGCAGGCGGCGCTGGTGGTCAAACTCATCTTGAGGGCAGAAGAACAAAAATCAGCTTGCTGGTTTTCCCTCGATCTGAATGCTCTTGAATTGGAGCGTACTGATTTCGGCTAAAACTACCCGTTCGCGATAGATCTTTTCACAAAGCCTTTGCACCCTTATACTACTGCGCTGTTGACGTCAGTTTTAACGCCGGAGCCGGAACCGGGACTTCCCGAAACCCATGATGATCGTTGCGGGAGATCATGCCAATAACGACATGGCTGGAGATGACGAAGATTCATGGAAGAGTACTTTCAAAAAAGTTGGTGTTCGGGTTGAGTGTGTCATTCATGGATTAGGTGAAAACCTGAGCTGGGGTGAGATTTATGTTGAGCATATTAAAGATGCGGCCAAGGATAACGATATAAGTTTGTAACTCAACTTTCTGACTTGTGTTGCCAGAATACATTGTCAGGATGTTTGGGCTTGGCTCATAGCCGTGTCTGCCCAGCCTGCCGGCAGGCACGGCGACAGGCAGGACTGTTTTTTCATAACTCAGAAAGTTGAGCTTGTAAGGCTTATGAGACGTGAAAAACGGCATGGCAACGTTATAAAGCCGGTCTTTTTAAGGACCGGCTTTATAACGTTATGGCTATGAAAGCCGAGGAAGGGGGAGCTGAATTAGAAATCGATCTGGGAGCGCAGGCCGAAAACGGAAGCATTATCGGCATCGCTGTTGCCCGCCGGGTTGGTAATCCACTGGTAATCGGCGGTGAGGGCGAAATGGTTGTTGAAGACCAGGCGATAGTACAGTTCCACATGCTGTTCGTCATCATCAATATCATCGTCACCGATGGCATGGTTGTAGTCTTCAAATTCATCGCTGATCTTGGCGAAGCCATAGGCCAGACCTACAATATCATTGTTCCGGCTCCAGTATGTGCCGCTCAGCTGCAGGCCAGCGCTATAGTGGGTTTCGATTTCATACAAGTCCTTGTCTTGCCAGGCTGCCCGGGCGAAGACCGTCAACAAATTGGGAATCAACTGTTGGTCAAGGCTGAGACCAAAGCCGCTGCCTTCCTCATCGTCATCACTACCATCCCATTCTTCGTGGTCGGCATTCATGTACCAGGCATAGAAGCGGTAATTTCCCTGCAACTCGGCGAACACCGGTTTGAAATCAATCTCACCGATGGCAAAAGAGCCGCGACCGATGTCATCCCAGGATGAGTCCCCGTTGTCCTGATCTACAGCCATCCAGCCGAAACTGATATCGACCAGTTTGCTGGGTGAAGCAGTTATCCGGGCTCCGGGGCCGTTGTCGGGAAATTCCACCGCCAGGGAATTGACAAACCCGGTGGATAGAAACTGGGTGGTTTCATCATTGGTGACTTCGCTGGCATCAAAATAGTTGGTCAAATCGATTTTACCGAAAGTAAAAGTCAGCTTTTCATTCAGCAGGGATTGTTCATACCAGGCTTCGGTAACATGGGCGGTTTCGTCATCGTCGTTGTCATCATTGAAGCCGCTCCAACTGTCAATTCGGCCGTCGATGCCTTCGCCGTTACCACCCTCAAGGATGATGGCGGCGTTACCGCCCCAGGAGAAGGACTTGGCTACCTCCAAGTCAAAGGAGAAGGAAGCGTCGGTGCCGTTGTCATAGCCCATTTCATCATCGTCGTCGAAAGTTCCCTGGCCAATCATGGTGATATCAGCGTCGATTTCAATGCCTCCCAGAGCGTTCTTGATTTCTTCCAGGCCGGTATTAATTTTTTCCTGGGCCTCAATCTTTTCGTTCTGGCGGGAGACTTGCTGCTGCTGGTTGGCCAGCAGTCTGTCCTGCCGGGCAACTTTCTGCTCAAGTTGTTCCAGCTTGGCTTTCAGGTTTTGCAGTTCAATCAGCAGTTCATCGCTGGCCGCGTGGGTTGGAATTGCCTGCATGCAGAGCAACAGCGGCAGTATCAGTACCATTGAGATGAACCATTTTGTTGTTTGTTTCCACATAACCATTTTCCTCCTTTTTTGTTGTAGTTGTAGGTTTTTGTAATATTATTTTAATGAAACATAACAAACAGCTGACCTAGAGCACAGAAACACACGAAGATTCCACGCGTGCAGCGACTGGAACCAACCATAGCAATGATTATGAAAAACCGGAGAAATGAATAGTGGCAGAGATGAATCCTCTCCGGTCCCTTTTCCCGGGGACCCGATACCGGGTGACGGTACCGTGTCAGGCAATGAATTCAAGGTTTTCTGGCTTCCAGGCGGCCTACTGTCCACCTTCCCGGATGGTTTCATCGGCGGGGTGCCGATTTTTCTACCATCCAGTGGTCCTTCTTGGACGTTCGTTCCTGGTTACAGCTGCGGGTACAGCACCGGAATTGCACCGGCTTCCCTTTGAAATCCACCTGTCCTATAATGTTGATATCCGGTTTTTGTCAAGGGGAAAAAATGATTTTACTTTGTAATTGTTGGTTTAGTATTTCAATTTTTTGTATCAATTCACTGGATGCACGGCGGCAGAAAATAGTGGGCAGATTTCTTTTTTTGGCTTCCGCTTTTATTTTTCGGGCAGCTATATGGTGTAAGAAATCAGTGAAAAAGATGACTGCCTCAATATGCTGGGGAATGGTAAACTTGGAGGTTACCTTTTTTCTGGCGGTCCAGTGAGTGATCCGGGAAATTCCCCGGTCTTCAAGCTTAGGAGTGATGGCTTTGATTTGGTCGGCACCCACGATGAGAATTGACATGGCAGACTCCTGTTTTAGTTGAAGATGGTTTAATCCTGCATATCTTTTTTTCCGATTGCCGTCTTTGGTGTCGTGCTGCAGCCATAACATCCCTGGCAGCTGTCACTGTGGGTGCAGCCGGATTGGTCATTATTTTTGAAAGTCTGTCGCCAGGCCCGGCCGGTGAATAACAGGGCCAGGCTGACAATAGTGATGATGCCGATGATTTCCATTTTCTTTTCCTTTCTTGTTCCAATATTTAGACTCCAATCTGCAGCCAGTTACCGATTTGAAAAACCAGGAAGGTTATTACCCAGGCCATCACGGTCAAGGCGGTCAGTTGGAAGAGCGCCCAGCGCCAGGAATTGGTTTCCCGTTTGGTAACCGCGATGGTAGCCATGCAGGGGGCGCTGATCAGACAGAAGAGCATGATGCAAAAGCCGATCAGGGGGTTGTAGTGTTGTTGCAGTTTTTCCCGCAGGGAGACGGATTCTTCATCTGCTTCGCCCAGGGAATAAACTATTCCCAGCTGGGAGACAAAAACTTCTTTGGCGGCGAAAGCACCGATCAGCGCTGTACCAATGCGCCAGTCGAAACCCATAGGTTTTAACACCGGTTCCAGCCAGTGACCGATGCGGCCGGCAGTGGAATTGGCCAGTTGAAGTTCCTGTCGGGCTTCGTCCGAGTGGATAGACGCCAGTTTATCTGCCGGAGTGCCGGGATAGGTGGTCATGGCCCAGAGGATAATAGAAATGGTCAGGATGATGGTTCCAGCCTTTTTCAGATACAGCCAGGCCCTTTCCCAGGTGTGGATAATAATCGATTTTAAGGTCGGCAGGCGATAGGGTGGCAGTTCCATGACAAACGGTGCATCTTCACCCTTGAATAACGTGGCGCGCAGCAGCCAGGCGGAGAGCATCATCAGAATAATGCCGATCACATAGATTATCCAGAGCATGGGGGCCTGCCAGACTTTCGGGAAAAATGCCGGGATTATAAGGGCATAGATGGGCAGGCGGGCGCCACAGCTCATCAGTGGAGTTACCATAATGGTGGTCAGCCGATCGCGTTCGTTCTCAATGGTCCGGGTGGCCATAATGGCGGGTATGGAGCAACCGAAACCGGTAAGCAAAGGGATGAAACTTTTGCCGTGCAGGCCGATTTTGTGCATTACCCGGTCCATGATAAACGCCGCTCGGGCCATGTATCCGGTTCCTTCAAGGATAGCTATGGCCAGGAAAAGAAAGATGATATTGGGGAGAAAAATCAAGACTCCACCAACGCCGCCGATGATGCCATCAACCAGCAGGGACAACAGCGCACTATCAGGATTCCCCGGCCAATGGGTGGTCATTGCATCACCCAGCCAGGAAAATCTGGCATCGATCCAATCCATCGGCGGTCCTCCCACCGTAAAGGTCAGATAGAATACCAGGTACATGAGCAGGAGAAAAATGGGCAGCCCCAGGGCTCGGTTAAGTATTACCTGATCTATTCTGTCCGATATGCTGCGCCGGTCGCCAGCCGGGGTGCTGGTGGTTTCCTTGATCAGACCGGCGATAAAACCGTAACGCCATTCGGTGATCAACATCTCCGGGGCTTCATCCAGGTGAACAACCAGTTTTTGATATATACGGCCAACGCTGTTTTTGAAAACTTCCGGGGCCGGATCGGCCCGGCTCAGGGTTTCCAGCAGGCTGTCATCGAGTTCCAGCATTTTGATCGCCAGCCATCTTTTCGGAAGAGTTGGCAGGGGGTTGGTGGTAATCATGGCTGCTATCTCGTCGATTGCCTGTTCTATATCCTCTTGGTAGGAGATAGGGCGTGGTGCCGATTTTTTCTGTTTGGTGGCCACGGCGATGATCATCTGCAACAGTTCTTCTTTTCCTTCCCCCTTATTGCCCACCATTGGTACAATCGGGACACCGAGCATCTGCTCCATCGCTTTTAAATCAATTTTCAGCTGCTGTCTGGCAACCATGTCCATCATGTTGAGGACAATAATCAGGGGAGTATCCATTTCCATCATCTGGGTGGCTAAAAGCAGGTTCCTCTCCAGGTTGGAAGCGTCGACGATATCAACCACCACCTGTGGCCGCTCATGGATGAGAAAATCCCTGGCTACCACTTCCTCTGCTGAGTGCGCCGTCAGGCTGTAAGTGCCGGGTAAATCTGTGATCAGCAGTTCATGATCAAGGTGTCCACAGGTTCCTTCCTTCTTCTCCACCGTTACTCCGGGGTAATTGCCGATATGCTGGTGGGCACCGGTGAGCAGATTGAAAATTGTTGATTTTCCACTGTTTGGATTGCCGGCCAGCGCGACGGTAATCTTGTTTTTCATATTAATTTCTCCCTTAAATTCTACTGTATAAATATAGTTAGTTACGACTAAGAACGGGGGCAAAAAAAATTGCCTTTATCTAACGATGATTTTTTCCGCCATCCGCTGTCCCAGCATCAGCTTGCTGCCGGCAACCTGGATCAACAGTGGTCCACGGTGTTGTACTCTGAGAACCTTGATCAAGGCCCCGGGGAATATGCCCAACTCCGCCATCCGGTGACGAAAACGCTGCCCGGCACTGAGGTTTTCCACCAGTACTTTTGCTCCGGTTTTAATCTGGGTTAAACTCATGGAAACTCCTTTTTTCGGATACATGGTCATTATTTTATGATTTTCTCAATTTTAATGCCGGCAGCCTCTTCCCGGCGCAAACTCAGGTGGTAACCCTTGATTTTGACATCTATGGGATCACCCAGGGGGGCTATTTTTTCCACCGTGATCGTACTTCCCGGGGTAAGCCCCATTTCCATTAATCGTTTGCCCGTTGGTCCGGCTCCCCGGACCGTGATGATGGTGCCTTGTTCCGAAGGCTTGAGTTCTGCTAAGGTTACATTCATTGTTGTTTCTCCTTTTGGTGCCGATGTGTTTATCTGGCGGGGACAAATATTTGTCAGCCAGCTGTTGAAACGTTGTTCACATTGGCAGGAACGGGAACCGGTTTCATAAAAATGGTGAAACTCCTTAATCCAGTCCATTCCTCCCCGGGGACATTCTTCCAGAAACTGAATAAAGCTGATGATGCGTTGAAGTACTTCCTCATCAACCGCGTGTTCAAGGCGATGGGCATTGATTTCGGCCTCATCAAGAGGCAAAGCCAGGATAGAGGTGAGGAAATCAACTATTACCTGGTGCTTTAGAGCCAACTGTTCGCCAATGGTAGTGCCGGTTTCCGTCAGGGTAACATAACTGTATGGTTGGTAATGAATCAGCTCCTTCGCCGCCAGGCTTTTTAAAGCCGCGGTAACCGTAGACAGGCCGACCCGCAGTTTTTTGGCTATAATATTGACTCTGGCCACTTGCTGGGTTTTGATAATCTGGTAAATGGCTGACAGGTAATCTTCCTGAGTTGGCGAAAGATCAGGAGTTATAACAGTGGTCATTGTTTGATCCTTATTAATATGTTAATAGTGCCTAACAAAATACACTATAGAAAACTTTATTCCGCTTGTCAAGAGAAAAATAGGAGGGGAAATTTTATGATTTTAGGGGGTCACATCTCCCGGTTCGATATGGATGATAATATTAAGGGGATAATCGAGGGTTTCTTTAATAAATTCTTCCAGCCGATGAGATAGGGCATGGCTGTCAGCAACGCGCATGTTGCCGTCAACCAGGATATGGAAATCAAGAAAAATTTCTCTGCCAACCTGTCTGGTGCGCAGGTGATGCCAGGAAATAATGTCGGGAAAACGGTTAATGGCGTTTTCAATCTCCTGCTGGATTGGCGGTGATACCGCACTTTCCAGTAACTGGCCAAGGTCCTGACGGGTCAAACGAAAAGCCACATAGGCGATCATCATTCCGACAATAAAACCGGCGGTGGGATCCCCCCGGGACCAGCCCAGACAGCCGGCCAGGCCGCCAATAAGAACCACCATGGATGACAGGGCGTCGGAGCGATGATGCCAGGCATTAGCCTGAAGGGCCGGGCTGTGCAGCTTGGTTCCCAGGTTTATAGTTTTCCGATAGGCAAATTCCTTGCCGATCATTGACAGGAAGGCAATGGCAATTACCCAGCGGTTATTAATGATATGAGGCGCTTCCTGGAGAAAGCAGAAAAATGCCTTTTTCATGATTCCAAAGCTGACGAAAAACAGCAGAGCAGCTACCAACAGGGAAGCCAGGGTCTCCAGCTTTCCGTGACCATAAGGATGTCCTTTGTCGGCTGGTCTGGCAGCCAGTGAAAGGCCCCAGAGGATAATGAAATCAGTGATTAAGTCTGAAAATGAATGGATACTGTCAGCTACCAGGGAGAGGGAAGAAGCCAGCAGGCCACCCGCTAGTTTGATAACAATTAAAAAGATATTGATGGCCATTCCCAGGTAAATAACATGCTTTTCCCGGCTTTGAATCATGACCAGTCATCCCATTCCAACGGTGCGGTAAATTGCCGGCCGTCGGGAAACTGCAATTGAAAGGCATGGAGCAGCAGGCGGCCGGTTTGTTCATCAATGATTTTGTTTTCGGGGTTTCCGTAGACCAAATCTCCCACCAGGGAATAACCGGCAGCGGCGGAGTGCACTCGCAACTGATGCATAACCCCGGTTTTCATCGTCAACCGGACCCTGGTGGTAGTGGAAGATTGGCTGAGAGGTTCTATGAAAGTGGTGGCTGGCAGGCGACGGCCATGGAAATTATCCGGGATATGGACAGCCATTTTCCCTCGGTGCCGTGGATCATGAATTAATGGAGTGTCGATGGTAAGAGGCTCGGCAATGATCCCGTGGACGATGCCCAGATAGATTTTAGTGAGCTGCCTTGCTATAAATAGCTGTCGGTATTTCCTCCAGCTTTTTTTGGTTTTTGCCACCAGCACCAGGCCTGAAGTGTCATGGTCCAGCCGGTTCAGCAATCCCGGCTGCAAAGGGGAAAAGCCAATTCCCTCAAGTGTAGGGAAATGGGCAATCAGGCCATTGGCCAAGGTTCCAAGCTCATTTTTGTTCAGGGGATGGGTGTGGATTCCGGCCGGTTTGTCGATGAGCAGTAATTCATCATCCTCAAAGATGATTACCGGCTTGATGGTTGGATCAGCCCTTGGTGGGCCGGGGGTTAAAGACGCCGGCAGCCAGGCCGGCAGGTTTACCCTGGTAGAGTTTGAAAGGATACTTCCTTTTTGTCCCGGTCGATGGTCAACCATAACTATGGACGTGCCGATCGCCTGTTTCCATTTTTGAATCGAAATATCAGGAAACTGTCGATGCAGGAAATGGTCCAGGCGAACGGGTGGTCCGGAATAAGTAAATAGATGCTGGTCATCATGGCCTGACAAGTCCTGGTTTGACGAGTCCTGATGTGTCATGATCGGGGTTGCTGCCCGGCGGCCAGCTGCCTGATTTTTTCCAGGCTTTCGTTGACTTTTCCTACTTTTGCTGCCAGTTCCTCTTGCTTGGCCCTTTCCTTGGCTACCACTTCAGCCGGAGCTTTGGCCAGAAATCTTTCGTTGGCCAGCTTTTTCTCCACTTGGGCCAGCTCTTTTTCAGCTTTGCCAAGTTCCTTGGTCAAACGGGCGGTTTCCAACTCAAAATTGATAATCCCGGTCAGGGGAACATAAATTTCCATTTCGGCTTCCAACGCTGAAGCTGCCTGGGCCGGGGCCTGTCCCCCATGACTGCAGGAGAATGATTTCAACCGGGCCAGGTTGCAAATATAAGCAGCGGTGGCATTGATTTCCGCCGCCTTTTCAGTCGTGGTACAGCAAACAATGGCTTCCACCTTGAGAGACGGTGCAATGCCCATTTCACCGCGGATATTACGAACGCCGCCAATGACGGCCATCATCTGCTCCATCATCCTGACGGTTTCCGGATGCAGGTGCTCAGGATCTGCCGGTGGGAATGTTGCCCGCATGATTGAACCACTGGTGCCCGGCAGTTTCTGCCAGATTTCCTCGGTGATAAAGGGCATGATCGGGTGCAAAAGCCGCACCAGGGCGGAAAGGGTATAAAGGAGTACCGATTGGGTGGTGGCCCGGCGCTTGGGGTTGTCATTTTGGAACAGGTCGGGTTTGATCAATTCCAGGTACCAGTCACAAAACTCATGCCAGGTGAACTGGTAAATGGCTTGGGCGGCTTCATTGAAACGATACTGAGTAAAGGCTTCATCCACTGCACTAATGGTTTCTTGGAGACGGTGGAGAATCCAGCGGTCAGCAAGCGAGCAGCTGTCAAGATTAAGTTGGCTTTTAACCTGGTAGTCTTCCAGGTTCATCAAGGCAAAGCGGGCGGCATTCCAGATTTTGTTGCAGAAATTGCGATAGCCGCTGATCCGGGCTTCGGACATGTTGACATCCCGTCCCTGGGCGGCAAAAGCAGTGAGAGTGAAACGCAGGGCGTCAGTGCCATACTTGTCGATCATGATCAGGGGATCGATAACATTCCCCTTTGATTTACTCATTTTCTGGTTGTGCTCATCACGCACCAGGGCATGGATATAGACATCATGAAAAGGTACATCCCCCATGAATTTCAGTCCCATCATCATCATCCGGGCCACCCAGAAAAAGAGGATGTCAAAGCCGGTTACCAACACCGAAGTGGGGTAAAATATTTCCAGTTCCTTGGTTTTTTCCGGCCAGCCCATGGTCGAAAAGGGCCAGAGAGCAGAAGAAAACCAGGTGTCCAGGACATCGGTTTCCTGCTCCAGATTGGTACTTTGGCAGCGGGGACAATGGTCCGGGTCCGTGCGGGAAACGATGAGTTCACCACACTCTTGACAGTACCAGGCCGGTATCCGGTGTCCCCACCAGATCTGGCGGGAAATGCACCAGTCCCTGATGTTTTCCATCCAGTTGAAATAGGTTTTTTCCCAGTTGGCGGGAATAATTTTTGTCCTGCCATCACGAACGGCGGCAATGGCCTCTTTGGCCAGCGGTTTAATTTTTACGAACCATTGGTTGGAAAGGTAAGGCTCGATAACGCAGCGGCAGCGGTAGCAGTGGCCGACGTTGTGGCCGTAGGCGACAATCCGGTTTAATAAAGCCTGGGCTTTTAGATCTTCAATTACCCGCTGGCGGCATTCTTCACGGGTCAGCCCCTGGTAGTCACCGGCATTTTCGTTCATGTTGCCGTCTTCATCCATAACCTTGATGGACGGCAAGTTGTGGCGCTGGCCGATGTCAAAGTCATTGGGGTCATGGGCCGGAGTGATTTTTACCGCCCCGGAGCCGAATTCCTTATCCACGTAGGCGTCGGCGATAATTGGGATGCGGCGGTTCATCAGGGGCAGGATAACTTCGGAGCCGATGAGATTCTGGTAGCGTTCATCGTCGGGATTGACGGCAACTGCCGTGTCGCCAAGCATGGTTTCCGGCCGGGTAGTGGCGACGATGATCTCGCCGCTGCCATCGGCCAGGGGATATTTCAGCTCCCATAACGAGCCTTCATGTTCTTCATATTCTACTTCCAGGTCGGAAAGTGCCGTATGGCAGCGGGGACACCAGTTGGTGATGTAATCGCCCTGGTAAATCAGCCCGTCTTCATAGAGGGTGACAAAAACTTCCCGTACCGCTTTTGACAGTCCTTCGTCCATGGTGAAGCGCTCACGTTTCCAGTCGCAGGAGGCTCCCAGGCGGCGCAGCTGGTTTAAAATGGTGCTGCCTGATTCCTGGCGCCATTTCCAGACCCGCTTGATGAATTTCTCCCGCCCAACCTGATGGCGGTCAAGACCTTCCGCGTGGAGCTGTCGCTCAACCACATTCTGGGTGGCAATCCCAGCGTGGTCGGTCCCCGGCATCCACAGGACATTGTCACCTTTCAGCCGCCGGTAGCGGGCCAGAATATCCTGAAGGGTGTTGTTCAGTGCATGTCCCATATGCAGGGAGCCAGTAATGTTGGGTGGCGGAATGACCATGGAAAACGGTGGCCGGTCACTATCGGTGCGGGCGGCAAAACAGTTTTGTTCTTCCCAGAATTTATACCATTTGTCTTCAACCAGATTGGGGTCGTAGATTTTGTCCAGGTTTATCGGCTCTTGATTATTGCTCATGTATGGTCATCCTCAATTTTTTCTTCCAGTCGTTGTATCTCGGACTTAATTATTTTTTCCGCCAATGGTGGAATGATTTCTTTGGCCACCTGTTCCACAATAGTGGGGGCCATATCGCCGAGGGCTTGGATTAGTTTATCCATGCTGGCATAGGTGCTGACCAGCATTTTTTTGCTCCATTCCTGGGTGAGGCCTTCGATCTGGTGGGAAAAATCAGCCGGTTCCGGTTCAGTGACTACTGATGGACGGGCGGTTTGCTCTCGTTGTTCTGTTCCCGGAGTTGCCGCGGCAGCCGGAGGCGGCGGCAACAATTCGCTTTCCATTGGTTCAGACAATTTTTTTTCGTCCGGAACGAGATAATCATCCGGGCTTTCAGTGGTAAACATCTCATCAGCGGCTGCCAGCTTTTCCGCTTCAAGGTTGAGGTCTTCTGCCGGGATAGTAGTCGGTTCAATCTCCAGCGTTTTGTCCATTGTCGCTTGCTTTACCTCCAAACTTTCTTCCGGAGGTGCTTCCGATTTTTCACTATCCACCGTTTCCTCGATCAGCGGTTTATTGTCTAAAGTATCTGCATTATTTTGGCTTTCCATGGTTTCAGCTGGTATAAAATCCAATCCGTCTATGGCTTCATTGCTGAGAAATTCCAGCTCATCCTCTTGCGTATCGGTTGGCATCTCAATTGCCGGTTCTGTGATCGTCTCGGTGCCGACATCTGTTTCTTCTTCAGTTGGTGGCAGCTGATCCAACGGCAGTCCTTCTTCCACCATATCGGTAAGCTCGATGATACTTCCCGGCTGGCTGGTTGAAGCTTCGTCTGCCGCCACTTTTTCTGATTCTTTCTTCATTGACACATCCTGATTCTGTCGGTGGTTATTGATTGCCTGTGGTGATACCCGCTGCAAAATAGTCAGTAAATCGGCAAGGGTAAATGGCTGGGTGAGAATATTATCAGCATTGATTTCGGGAAAAGACTCATCAAGAGGTTCAAAAAATGTTTTTATGATAACCAGGGGGATATCCTGCCAGGCTAATTCCTGTTGCAGGGTCTTTGCCAGGATGGAACTTTTCTCGCCGGTTGGGTAGCTGGCATCGAGCAGGATAAGTTTGGGCTTGATGCCCTTTAGTTGTTTAAAAAAAAGGTTGGGGTCAGTCAAAAGGTGAACGGCAGTATTGGTTTCTGCCAGTTCCTGTTTAATGAAAGTTGCCAGCGATTGACTGATTGTTGCTACAACCACTGGTACGGATGTTTCCATGAATATTTCCCCCTTATTCAGATGGCATTACTTACCGCAAAAAAAGGGATATTGCAACCGGTAGAAGTGGGGAATGAAAGAAGATGATGTGAAGTTTGATGAACAGGCCAGGTCAAATATGTAGGCTATTTGATAATTAGCGTAACTTCCCGTGCTGGTGGGATCGCCTTTTCCGCCATTTTCCCGGGGATTTCCGGTTCGGTCAGAAAAATTCGTTCCGCTTCCACCTGGCCGTTTGCAACCAGATAACTCTTGACTTTTTCCATCCGTTGATAGACCAGCAGGCGCAGATCGCCATCAGTTACGGATATATGTTCATACAGCAGTTGCTTCATGTCCTCCGGAGGCAGTTTTTTCAGCAGGCCGATGGCGTTTTTAGCTTTTTTAAAGGATGCTGCCTTGTAAGCCTTTATCAGGTATTTTTGATATTTTGCCGCTTCAATGGTTACCTTGTCAAGGGAAGCGATGTCAGTAGTGCTTTTTCGGAGAAACTTTTTCAGTTTCTGGGCTTTCAGCAGGTGCTGGAAGCGGTAATCTTTCAATCCCTGACGGTCGGTTTCGGGATCCACCTGTCCCTGGATGTCAAGCTTCAATCCCGGTCTTTCATACAGTGCTTTACCCACCGCCGCCAGTTTTTTCTGATTTTCCGGCGTGATTAGGATGCTGCCGGGGTCAAATGCTATGTGGTTAACATCCTTGCCACCGCCGAATATGGATCCCAGCAGGGCAAATGGTGAAGTGACGGCTTTGCTGATAAGATTGAAAATCATTTTGAAGATAATTCCGCCCAGGCTGAACTGCGGATCAGCCATGTCTCCCCGGACTGGAAGGTCAAGGTTAATTTCTCCCTGGCGGTTTTTCAGCAGGGCAACCGCCAGCTTGACTGGAAGGCCAACTGAATCGGGGCTGTCCACCGAATCACCAAAGGTAAACTGGTCGAGAAAGAGGTGATTCTCAGCCCTCAGCTTTGATTTGTCAATCAGGTAGTGCATGTCCAGGGTAAGTTTTCCCTTGCTGATGGTCTGGCCGACGAATTTGCCGGAATAGGGTGTAAAGGGACTCAGGTCAATATCGCTGAAGGTGACCGTAAGGTCGGCAAACATATCCTCTTTGGGCAGGGGATTGATAGTGCCAGTAATTTTTATCGGTGCATGTCCGTTGAGCTTGGCGTTGAAGTTGACCTTGGCCGGCTGGCCGCGGCTGGAGCTGAGGTGATCAACGGAACCGTTCAGTTGGCTCACTGACATGGAGTAGGCCGGGTTCAGTGAGCGGTCAAGAAATTTCAGCTGACCATTTCTTACTTTGATCTGGTTGATACGCAGCGCCAGGGCCGGTTGATCAGTACTGGTTTTATTGGCTTCTGCTGTTTTGGTTGATACTTCCTCCCCGGAGGCAGTTTTAGCCATTGTCTGCAGGTTCAGGGTGCCGTCAGGGGCAACGATGATGCTGGTGTGGGGATCGTCCATGGCAACTTCATCAATAGTCAGCGACAGTGGCTGGCTGTCGCCTTTGATGCCATGGATTTTGAGGGATTTCCAGGAGAGGAAATCATGGGCTTTTATGGTATCGACACTGGTAAAGTGGGTGATGGCCAGACGGCCCTGGTAGGTGATTTTCGGTTTTTTCTGATCATTGATGCTCAGTTGCAGGCTTCCTTCGCTGCCGGCCAGCCCGCGGGTAATGTCCAAGGCAAAAAAGTCGTTGAGATAGGGTTGAAAAGGCTGCAGGGCTATTTGGTCGGCCTTATAGGTCAGGTTTGCAGCCAGAGGTGTCAGGCTTAGTTTACCGCCGATGCCGAATATGCCGTTTTTATTGAGTTTGAAGGAAAGTTTGATGTTTCCCGGTTGAGCTTTTCTGGTTGTCAGCCGCTCAAGTGCCAGGGTGGTATGGTCCAGCTTGACGGTAACCGGAGGTGAGGGGGTCTTGTCGATAAACTGTAACTGGTACTTATCTATGGCGCCAATAGTAAGATCAACCTGCCAGGGGCTGGGTTTGTCTTGTACTGTTTCCCCGGTTTCAGTTTTTTTTTCTATCGAGGGTGTCGTGGCCGGTGGAGGCAGCAGATCCTGAAGATTGATTCGTCCATTCGGTTGCCGTATCAGGTTGATGGCCCCGGCAGTTGATTCCAGTTTGCCGATGACAATCTGATGCTTGAGTAGATCAATGGATGTTTCCTGGATGGTGAATGTGGGAATGTTAACCAGCTGTTGCTTGGCTTTGTCTTCCTTGATTCCCAGATTTTTCAGCTCAGCACTTACGTGTTCAAGACGCATGGTTTTATCGGCTGCTGCGGGAATCAGGGTGAAATCTCCAGCCCCGGAGAGTGATCCCTGTTCGATTATGCCGCTGAAAAAGTCACGGTAATAAGGAAAGTAGGTGCTGAGGGTTACATCGTTGATGTCGAAATGGCCGCTGAGCCGCAGTGGCTGAAAAGAAAAATTACCTTTGAGATCCACGGATTCTCCGGTCGCACTTTTCAGTGAACCAGTGAAGCCGCTCTGTTGCTCAGGCTTGGTGCTGAAATTGCTGACTGTCAGGTTGACCGGGGTGATTTGGGTCGAAAAAGGTGGTTTTGTAAGCTGGTCGAGAAAAGTCAGTTGTCCGTCATCCAAGCTTAGTTGATCAATGGTAAGAGAAAAATTTTTCTGCTTCTGTTGGGATTGAGGAGACTTTTTTTTCTGCTCCTTCGGCAAGATGAGCTCCGGCAGCCGTAGGGAGCCGTCGGTCTGGCGTTCCACCTCGACCTGGGGTTTGGTGATGTCCAAAGAAGCAATATGGAGCTGACCGGCCAGCAGATTTGCGGGGTTGAAGCTGATCTGTAGCTGTGGGAGGGCCAGGAAACGACGGGATGAATTGTCGCTGATCGCCAGGTTTTCTACCTTCAAACTGCCGGAAAGCTTCAAATAGGCGCTTTCTTTTGCCGGCTGCGCATAGGCCAGGGTCAGTCGGGTGTCCAGAGAGCCATCGGTGACGGTGAAATTTCTTTTTTCTGGCAGGTAGGCAAGATAGAATGGCAGGTTGAGTTGGTCAATGTTGACTTTGAACGATGTTTCCAGTGAATTGGCGAAAGGCTTTGTAGCTCCAGACAATTGTACTGGGGTTCCGTTGACTTTGGCGGAAAATGCCGGTTGTACCTTGGTCTCCAGGTGATAAGGTAGGTTGGAAATCAGCGGTAATCCCAAGTTGATTTCAGCAACTTGGTGGTTGGTATGCCGGGGAGTATCGATAAAATCAATCTTTCCGCCGCTTATCTGGATATTGTTCAGCGAAAAGCGTAGCGGTTTTTTTTGCTCTGGGGCAGCTTTTTCTGTTGCCGGCAGCAGGTCGGAAAAATTATATGAAAGATTTTCATTCCTGGTGATTTTTACATAGGGGTTGGTCAGCTGTATCTCTTTGCACACTACCGCCAATTTGAACAGGGAGATTGCCTGCAGGTTGACAAACAGATGATTGCAATTGATCCATGCTTCATTGCTGGTCTGGTCCTTAATGGTAAAACCGTCGATGGTACAGGTCAAAAGGTAGGGGTTGATTTTGACCCTGGTGATAGTGGTCTGACGCTGTAAAGCCTGGCTGAGCTTTTTCTCCGCCAGGCTTTTTACCAGTGGCGGCAGGAGAAAAAAGCCGCCAATGGTGTAGATAAGAACCACACAAACTGCCGCAATGGCAATTTTTTGAATCCGGTTTGCTTTCCAGGAAAGTTTTTTCTCAGTCATAGTCAAGCATTATAACCGAAGTTTCGTGTTTGTCCAGCCGAAAACACATTGTTTATGGTTGCTATTGTCCGACAATTTTGCATTCTTCACGCATGTTGGCCGGCAGGGTCTTAAGGTGAATATCCTGCTGTGGAAATGGAATGGTGATCCCGGCGTCCATAAGATCTTTATAAATATTCTGGTTGACCTGGAAAAGGGTTTGGAAATATTTGTTGGTCGGTACCCAGTAGCGCATGCCGATGGTGATGGCTGAATCAGCAAATTCCTGAATGCCAATTTGAGGTTTAGGCTCTTTGACCACCTGGGGGAAATGTGCCAGGGTTTTGTTGATGATCTTAATGACCTCATCAGGATTATCATGATAGGCAATGCCAATGGAACCTTCCACCACCCGGTTGGCAAAGGAATTACGGAGAATCTCACCGACAATATGTTTGTTGGGGATGGTGATCTCTTCTCCATCTTCGGTGTCAAGTATGGTGGAGGTCAGGGTTATTTCCTTGACGATTCCGCTGACTCCCTGGATGGTGATGGTATTGTCGACCACAAAAGGACGGGTAAGGATGATGGTAATCCCGGCTCCGAAGTTGGAAAGTGGCCCCTGCAGTGCAAAGGTACAGCCGAAGGCAAGAGCGCCGAGGGCGGCAATAAAGGGGGCGATGGAGATGCCAAATTTGCCCATGGTGATGATGATGGCAAAAACGAGGACCATCATCTTGGTGACATTGCCGAAGAATTTTGACAGGGTTACATCCAGCTTACGTTTCAGGCAGAATCCGGAAACCAGGTTTCCGACCTTTCGGGCAACCAGAAAACCGAGAACCAAAATAATAATGGCTCCGACTACCTGGAAGCTGTAATTGACCATAAATTCTATCAGCATTTCATAAAGTTTCTGCAGTCCTGCTAAATCTTCTCCCATGATAACCTCCTTTTTTTTAGGTGGTAATGTTTCCATAACCTCCTGTTCCTGGTTAACGATTTTTACCCGCAACCTTTTTAAGGTATGCCGGTGCTTTTGACCTGGTTATTTTGGATAATCTTTGCATCAGTCCGAATGATACCTGGTTAATGTCAAAAACTTCCCTGATTTTATCAATCATTGAAAGCCAAAGATGACCGGTCATTTCGGCATCCGCGAGAGCCCGGTGGAAGGTTCCATCGGTAGGTATATTGCAGTACCGAACGAGTGTTCCCAGCTTATGATTTGGTGCATCCGGATATAATCTGCGGGCCACCAGCATGGAACAGGCTATCCGGTTGTTGGGTGATTTTCCAATCAAATTGAATTCAGCGTCGAGAAATTTTCGATCAAAAGATGCGTTATGGGCGACAAGCGGATGACCATCTATGAACTTAGCAAACTGCTTCATCACCTCTTCGCAGGGCGGCGCGTCCTTTACCATCTCGTTACTGATACCGGTGTATGACTCGATAAAGGAATTAATTCGAAAACCGGGATTCATCAGGCTTTGAAAATGATCAGTGACCCGCTTGTTTTCAATCAGAACGGCCCCGATTTCAATGGCTCTGTCACCGTAATTCGGCGACAACCCGGTGGTTTCAAAATCAAGTACAATGACAGAAACGTTGCCAGGTACCCTTTGTTTATCTGCTGACATGAAAATCCCTTTCTGTTTTCAGGAATGTTTCCGGTGAAAAGAACAAAATCAATAAATATACAGGGATATTACCGTAAGATAATGTTGCAGTCACGAAAAAAATAGTTTCGAGATTGGCTCAATGCTCCAATCTTTTGGAATAGATCACAGAGAGAACGCTGTTACGACAGCCAGAAAGAAGGTTTATCACAGTAGAGATAAAGATGGCAGTGCCAATCACGACAAATCCCACAGATCGGCTTACGCCCCGGCCCCTGCGGGGCGCAGTTCTGAAACCTGCCGGGGAAAATGCAGGATATGGAAGCTGTGATCAGCAAAAACTTTTTCAATATCATCACTGAATTTCCCTCCAGATATTTCCCTTTGGTGAAAAGGAGAAAAATCAATAAGATAGACATGGATATTGTAATAAAATAATGTTACAATTACGGAGGAAGAGCTTCAGGAGGCGGATTATATGGATCGTACCGAGCGTTTCTATAAAATTGACAAACTCCTTAAACAAAGAAAATCTGTATCATTACGCCGGTTTATTGATGAACTGGAAGTCTCCAAATCCACGATGCCCTGCTCCCACGACACAGAATTGCTGATGGACATTATGCGCTACGGCCCCGAGGTGGAAGTGCTGAAGCCGGAAAGTTTACGGGAAAAAGTAAGGGAACGTTTGGAACTGACGTTAAAAAATTATAAAAAATAGTTGGCAGGGTCATCCTGTGAGCCACCACCCCTGCTATGATGATTCTCCAGTAAAGAAAATGGACAACTGTTTTCATTCACGATTTGATGAAGTGGCCAAATATTACAGTTCCTCAAACAAGAATGTTACATTTGAAATCAAGAAAGTTGTTCTTGGCTACACAGCAATAATTTAATGCAAGGCGGGTGGTATGGTGACTGTCAACCAACCCGAAACACGATAGGAGGTCATATGCTCGGAGCAATAGCCGGTGATATTATCGGTTCCGTCTATGAATGGAATAATATCAAAAGTAAAGAATTCGTTCTTTTCAGTCCAAAAGCATTCTTCACTGATGACAGTGTTTTGACGGTTGCTCTGGCTGAGGCAATCTTAAATGAAGATGATTACGGACAGATCATGAGAAGATATTATCGGCGTTATCCTGATGCTGGATATGGTGGCTCATTCCACAAGTGGGCAAAGAGAGCTGACCCTAAACCTTATAATAGCTGGGGTAACGGATCGGCGATGAGAACCAGCCCTGTCGGCTATGCCTTTGAAAATCTGGACGATGTTTTGCGCCAGGCGGAATACTATGCCGCTATCACCCATAATCACCCGGAAGGCATCAAAGGGGCGCAAGCCACGTCAGCCTCAATTTTCCTCGCCCGAAATGGGGCTTCAAGGGAAGAGATAAAATCATACATTATCCGGCAGTTCAAATATGATTTAACCAGGACCATTGATGAAATCAGGCCGGATTATGAGTTTGATGTCTCATGTCAGGGAACCGTACCCCAGGCGATTACGGCTTTCCTGGAATCTGAAAACTATGAGGATGCCATCAGGAATGCAATTTCACTGGGCGGCGACAGCGATACCATGGCCTGCATTACCGGCGGCATCGCTGAGGCTTTTTATGGAAAACTGCCGGAAGACATCGCTGAAACAGCAATGAATTTTCTTGACGAAAACCTGCGGGAAATAGTTGCCAGGTTTTATGATAAATATATGTATGTTTGATTGATGATGTCCGGCTGACCGCCAGAGTGTGGCTGAAAATGATGGAAAATGGGGAAAATTACAGGTCCATAAGTTTAGCGCCGTGAAATATTCTTAAAATAAATACGGACTTTTCAGTGATCCGGTAAACTACTCGATATTTTTTAAAAATCAGATGTCGGTAGTTAGTGCCGAAGAATTCATTCTCGGGTATCAATGGGTGCCGCTGCGGGAAATTTTCAAGAGAGTAGATTTTCTTTTCCAGTTGCAGGATGAAATTTGTGGCATTGTTGATGTTGTCGTCCGTGATGTAATAAAAGATTTGCTCAAGATCGTTTTGTGCCTGTTGCGATAAATTAACCCGAAATCTTTTTTTCACGTTTAAATTCCTCGAAAAAGGCGTTGGCTTCCCGGTAGCGGTTGTGGTTTATATCCTCCCCTGCCGGAACAAGAAGTTTAAGTAAATTAAATGCATTTGCAATTTTTTCATACTCCGGCGCGCTCAGAAGCACGGCTTCAGCTTTGCCATTCACCGTTAGAACAACAGGACGTTTGGTTTTATGAATTTGTTCAAGAACTGAATTGGTGTTTCTTTTCAACTCCGTAATTGAACGAATATCTTCAGTTATGCTTAGGGTCATTTAATCACCTCGCAATGTTTTATTGGCGTTCTATGTGATGCTTATAGTATGTAATATTTAATGCTTAAAGTCAAGCCCCCAGGCGATTACGGCTTTCCTGGAAGCTGAAAACTATGAGAATACCATCAAAAATGCCATTTCACTGGGCGGCGACAGCGATACCATGGCCCGCATTACCGGCGGTATCGCCGAAGCTTTTCATGGGAAACTGCCGGAAGACATTGCTGAAACAGCAATGAATATTCTTGACGGAAATCTGCAGGAAACGGTTGTAAGGTTTCATGAAAAGTATATTCATGTCCGATGACAGCATTCTGAACATTATGAATTGAGTTACAACAAAACATTGGAGGTTAATGAGTAAGTGTTAAATGCCAGGACATCGTGGACACTTTTTAGTGCCATGACATCGTGGACAAA
>CAYZIS010000032.1:0-26394 GCA_964478545.1 uncultured Thermodesulfobacteriota bacterium | reverse complement strand
GAACAATCCGCCATTACCTACAACAAATCCTGGCTACCAAAGAGCTGGAATCGCATGCAGCTGATATCCACATCGACCAGACCCTGACTCAGATGAACCTTGATCCCGAGGCAGAGCTTACCACCTTGTCCGGCGGGCTGAAACGCCGGGTTTTACTGGCGGCAGCACTGGTCCAGGACCCTGACCTGCTGCTACTGGACGAACCGACCAACCATCTGGATATCAACGCGATCTGCTGGCTGGAAAACTTTCTCCTGCGGTTGCGCACAACCCTGATCTTTGTCAGCCACGACCGCACCTTTGTCAGAAATCTGGCCAATCGCATTGTCGAACTGGATCGCGGCCAGGTGTACGACTATCGCTGTCGATATGATACCTACCTGGAACGCCGCCAAGAGACTTTGAATGTTGAAGAAAAAGCATGGTCCCGCCTGGACCAGAAACTGGCAGAAGAAGAAATCTGGATCCGCAAAGGAATAAAGGCCCGCCGGACCCGCAACATGGGACGGGTTCGCGAATTACAAAAGCTCCGTGAAGAACGCCGGCAGCGCCGGGAACGGACGGGCAAAGTCCGCCTGCAGTTGGATGAAGCGACACAAAGCGGAAAATTGGTCATGGAAGCACAACAGCTCAGCTTCAGCTATGGCGACCACACCATTATCGATTCGCTTGATTTGCTCATTCTACGCGGGGATCGCATTGGCCTGATCGGACCGAACGGCAGTGGCAAAACAACCCTGCTAAAAATCCTTACGCAGCAGCTTAAGCCAACTGAGGGAACGTTGCGTCACGGAACCAATCTGCAGATCGCCTATTTCGACCAACTCCGGGAACAGCTTGATGAAGAGAAAAGCGTCAAACAGAATATTGCCGGCAACCAAGACCATGTTTTGATCCATGGCAAACCACGTCATATTTACAGCTACTTGCAGGATTTTCTGTTTACTCCGGAACGCGCTCGCACTCCGGTTCGGATATTGTCTGGCGGCGAAAAAAACCGCCTGCTCCTGGCCAGGTTATTTACGCAACCAGCCAATCTGCTGATCTTGGATGAACCAACGAATGACCTCGACATGGAAACATTAGATCTTTTGGAAGAATTGCTGCTCAACTACCAGGGTACAGTTCTTTTGGTCAGCCATGATCGCAGTTTTCTGAACAATGTCGTAACCAGTTCCCTGATTTTTGCCAGCAATGGACACGTTGAAGAAATGATCGGCGGATATGATGACTGGCTCAAGACTCAGGCAACAACGCCGGTACCAACAAAAAAAGAAAAAGGCAAACCACTTCAACAAAAAGAACGGCCTAGAAAAATAAGCTTCAAGGAAAGGAAAGAGCTGGAGGAACTGCCGAAAATAATTGATACCCTTGAATCGGAGCAGGCTGAAATCCACCAGCAGATGGCCAACCCAAAAATTTATAAAGCAGGAGACAGTTCACTGATCAGTGGCTTGAAAGAGCGCTTACAAACAATCGAAATTGAGGTGGAAGAAGCCTACAATAGATGGAACGAACTGGAAGAATTGCCGAAATAAAGCCAAAGGGAGAAAAACAATGTACGGACACCATGGCAGAATTATCAAGATTGATTTAAGCACGGGTGAAATATGGAAAGAATCCTATGATGAACAGGATGCTAAAATGTTTCTGGGAGGAAATGGTCTGGCAGCAAAACTCATCCATGATACGGTCCCTGCCCATATCACCCCCGATGATCCCCGCAATGCCCTGGTTTTCACCACCGGCCCCCTGACCGACACACCCGTATGGGGCACCAGCCGGGGACACGTGGCCACCATATCGCCCTACACCAACTTTTTTGCCGACTCCAATTATGGTGGCAATTTTGCCGTCGCCCAGAAAAGAACTGGTTTCGACGTCATGTATATCACTGGAAAATCACCTAAGCCGGTCTACCTACTGGTTGACGAAGAAGGCGGCAAACTGAAAGATGCCGCCGCTCTCTGGGGAGGAAATACCGAAAAAACAATCCTGGAACTGGAAGAAAAAGAAGGAAAGGGCGCGGTATGTGCCGCCATCGGACCGGCAGCCGAAAACGGAGTCCTGTTTGCCAGCATCCTCTTCGGGGGCGGCAGGTTCGGAACCGCGGGGAGGGCCGGCATGGGCACAGTCATGGGGATGAAAAATCTCAAAGCGATTGTGGTCAAGGGAAGCTGTAAAACGGCCATCGCCAATCCTGAAAGTCTCAAAAATTTTCTCAAAAAACAGGCGGCAGTCATGAAAAAGAAAACGGCCATGCTCACCGCCCAGGGAACCCCCACCATCCTGACCATGGTCAATGATAGGGGAATCCTCTGCAGCCGCAACAATACCCGGGAAACCTTCGCCAACACCGACAAGATAAACGGAAAAGTGATAGAGGAAAACTACACAGTTAAAAACACCGCCTGTTTCGGCTGCCCGGTGGCCTGCGGCAAAAATGTTCGGGTACCGGCAGGTGACTTTGCGGGACAAAACGTCAAAATGCCCGAATACGAAACCCTTTATGCCCTGGGAACCATGTTGGATAACGATAATCTGGTTACCATTTTCAACGGTAACCATCTCTGTGATCTGATGGGAATCGATACCATCTCCATGGGTGTCACCCTGGCCTTTGTGGCCGAATGTCTGGAAAAAGGAGTCATCTCCACCGCTGAGCTGGGTGGTCAGGTACATTTTGAAGACGGTGAAGATATGGTCAACCTGATCCGGAAAACGGCCATGAAGGAAGGAATTGGCAAATATCTGGCCCTGGGTTCCCAGAGGCTGGCAGAAAAATTTGGCCGGGAATCATACAAATACCTGTACACCAGCCAAGGGCTTGAATGCGCCGCCCACTCCGCCCGAGGATTGAGAGAAATGTCGTTGGCCTACGCCACCTCCACCAGAGGAGGCAGCCACCAGGATGGCAGACCCAACTATGCCGCCCCGGCAGAACCTGATCCCGGCTTTGAGCCCCAACCGGCATACATGATCAAAAGCCAGGCGTCCTGCGCTGTGGCCGATTCACTGATCATGTGCCGTTTCACCAGCGAAACAGGGCTTGGCCCTTTGATCAATGACCACTGGGCGACCATTGTCAATTTGGTGACCGGCTGGAACCTCACGGCAGAAGACCTGCAAAAAGCCGGAGAACGCATCTACAATCTTGAACGTTTAATCAATATAAAACGCGGCCGGAGCCGAAAAAACGACACCCTCCCCTACCGGGTCATGCATGAACCAATTCCGGACGGCCCGGCAAAAGGAAGATACTGCCCGCAGGAAGACCTGGATGCCATGCTGGACCATTATTATGCCCTCAGGGGCTGGGACCAGAACGGCACCCCGACAGCAGAAAAACTGGCAGAGCTCGGGCTGACAGAAAACGGAGCGGAACAATCCATTTAATACACCGCAGGAGGTGATATACAGGAAAAAACAAAAATCAGGATAATTATCTGTGATCGATACCGCAGGTGTGCAGGCGGGAAATGCTTCAGATCATTGCGGAACAGGGATGGGGCATTCAGCCGCTACAGGAATAAAGAAGTTGAGCTTGTCGGCTATCTTCCCTGCCCTCATATTTCGTATTTTAGTGACTTTATCAAAACAAAATATGGCTTGGGAATCATTTACGGCACGCATCCCATACCTCAAAAGTACCTCAACATGCACAATCAGTTGGGCACCTGGAATGATCCCAAGTGGCAGGAAATTATTCAACCAACATTAGTGGACGAGGAAGCTCGTTTATCCTATAACTGATGGCTTGTAAAAAACCAGGAAGTCTGCAACCAGAATTCGTGATGAAACGCCAGTGAAATCTTCTTGACTCTGCCCCATAATGATACCTGAAAGTGGCAATTATGGATGGAGCATGATCCCTTTTGCGCAGAACTTATTTCCTGTAAGATTATTATCACCAGTAGATATCCTGACAAGGCATAAATGTCGAAAACATATCTTGATGAATAGATTTTCTCGCCCAAAAACAAGTAGTTGAGCAAGAAAGAGGGAAAAAAGGCGCACGTATCCTTTTTTTCAGCAAGATGCAATACTTTATGAAATTTTCATTGCCACTTCTGAGTAACTAATTGTAACATCTTAATATTATTAGCCCTGTTTTCACTTGCATTTTCACTATGTAAGTGCAAATTTCAGAGATGTCCAGGCTTGGACCATAGCGGTTTTAGGCGCCGAACAAATCACCAGGACGGTGATTTGCGGCGCACACCTCTGAGCCGGCCATGGACGGCCGGCGAGAATGAGCGAGGGCCATGCCGGAACATCTTTTGAGAAAGATTTCGCTACTTATAGATGTGTGGCCGCAGCAAGCGGACTGAAGGCGCTTTTAAGTTTTACATTAAATTGGCGTCCAGTGAAACTATAAAACAGAGAAACCCAGCTGATTCATCATTCCTTACTGTCGACGTCAATTTCAACCAAAACATAACGAATTGTCAAATGATCCGCAAAAAATTTCGCCCCTATTACTCTTTTTGTAATATATCTCTCTTTATGTATTTTTTGAAGTACGGTTTCTTCTCAAGCCCATTTTTCAAACCATTTAGAGAAATGGTCACGTTCTTTATAACTACCTGATATTTAAAGAAATATTAATAATTACGCGATTGGCGCTTTCATGGTACAAGTATTGCTTAATTACAAGAAAGTGACTTTGCGTATGTAAATTAACAGAATATAAACGTTCGAAAAAGGCAAACCACTTGAAAGGGTGGGACGCAAAACCACTGGCCTAAGTCCAAAATTTAAATGGATATGGCAGCAGGGTTGCCGGGCTGATGCAGCACTCCAAAAAAGCTGTGTTTCGCGCGGGTCAAAAACACACGGGGGTGTCAGCATGAAACGATCCAAGACAAAAAAGAATGTAATATCTCGAGAAACCTTCCTTTCCTCAGCAAGCTTCCTGGTTTTCGCTATTTGTATGTTTTCTCTCTTTTTCTCTCCTTGCAGTGTATGGGCAGTCAATGCCACTCTGACATGGAACGCCAACACCGAAGATGACCTTGCCGGGTATCGCATTTTCTACCGGGAAGAAGGCCAAAGTTACAACTATAATAGTCCTACCTATGAAGGAACGGCAACTACATGTATAATCTCTGATTTAGATGATAATACAACGTATTACTTTGTCGTCAGAGCGTTTGATACGTCGGACAACGAAAGTACAGATAGCGCAGAAGCATGTTATTTGCCTAACCGTCCTCCGGTGCTCAATTCCATTGGCGCAAAAACCGTCAATGAAAACGAATCACTTGATTTCACAATCACCGCCAGCGATCCCGATGGTAACACTCTGGCCTATACAGCCGGCAATCTGCCTACCGGCGCCAGCTTTAATACCAACCAACACAGCTTCAGCTGGACTCCCGGCTATGGCGCCTCGGGGAACTACAACGTTACCTTTACAGTAAGCGACAACGGGTCTCCAGCCAAAGGCGATTCAGAAACGATAACCATTACGGTTGGCAACGTCAACCGTCCTCCGGTGCTCAACGCCATTGGCACAAAAAACGTCAATGAGAGTGAGTTACTGGAATTCACAATTACCGCCGGTGATCTTGATGGTGACGCTCTGACATATACGGCCAGCAATCTGCCAACCGGAGCAAGCTTTAATGCCACCCAGCAAAGCTTCAGCTGGACTCCCGGCTATGGCGCCTCGGGGAACTACAACGTTACCTTTACAGTAACTGACAATGGCTCTCCAGCTCAGAGCGATTCAGAAGAGGTAACCATTACGGTTGGTGATGTCAATCGTCCTCCGGTGCTCAATTCCATTGGCGCAAAAACCGTCAATGAAAACGAATCACTTGATTTCACAATCACCGCCAGCGATCCCGATGGTAACGCTCTGACATATACAACCAGCAATCTGCCAACCGGAGCAAGCTTTAATGCTGCCCAGCAAAGGTTCAGCTGGACTCCCGGCTATGACACATCGGGGAACTACACCGTCACCTTTACAGTAACCGACAATGGCTCTCCAGCTCAGAGCGATTCAGAAGAGGTAACCATTACGGTTGGTGATGTCAATCGTCCTCCGGTGCTCAATTCCATTGGCGCAAAAACCGTCAATGAAAACGAATCTCTTGAGTTCACGATCACCGCCAGCGATCCCGATGCTGACACTCTGACTTATACGACCGGCAATCTGCCAACCGGAGCAAGCTTTGATACCGCTCAGCAAAAGTTCATATGGACTCCAGACTATGGCGCGTCAGAGAACTACACTGTCACCTTTACGGTAACTGACAACGGGTCTCCAGTCCAAAGCGATTCAGAAGAGGTAACCATTACGGTTGGTGATGTCAATCGTCCTCCGGTGCTCAATTCCATTGGCGCAAAAACCGTCAATGAAAACGAATCTCTTGAATTCACGATCACCGCCAGCGATCCCGATGCTGACACTCTGACTTATACGGCCGGCAATCTGCCTACCGGCGCCAGCTTTGATGCCAACCAGCACAGCTTCAGCTGGACTCCCGACTATGGCACATCGGGAAGCTACACTGTCACCTTTACGGTAACCGACGATGGTACTTCGACTCAAAGCGATTCAGAAGAAATAACCATTACAGTCGAGATCCCGGAGGATGATGTACCGCCGGCACCTCCAGTAAATATACAAGTGCATATACAATAGGAGCATGTATTTGTGATCACATGAAAAACGCCTGCAAATATCAGGGCTCGGCTGACGAATAAAATTTGCCGATTGCCATCGCAAAAAAAAGGGGCAGTTCTTGAAATATGGTGTTTATATTTCAAGAACTGCCCCCCTTAGTTTATAATTAGCTTCCATCCGAAAACCAGTGTTTCCGGATGAACACTAATTAGCAGGACGTTTATATATACTGGTCGAGGATCATCCGTTTTTCAAGGCTTCGAAACCTGAAATAATATCCAGGAGTTCTTCGGTAATGACAGTCTGTCGCTGTTGGTGAAATTCGCTGTTCAATACCCCAAGTTTTTCCTCGATATTCTTTTCCGCCCGCTGCATGGATGCCAGCCGGCTGGCATTTTCGCTAGCCAGAGAATAGGCCAGAGAGCGGAAGAGGGAAATAAAAATATATTGCCGGATCAGAGCGGAGAAAAGAGGGTCCCAATCCATCGTATAGGTGGGAAGTGAACGTCCCTGCCAGCTTTTTTGCTGCAGATTTTTCAACCATTCCTGATCTTCCGGCAGCAGTTTGAACTGTTGTGGCCGGTAGTTCACCCCTGATTCCTGTTGGTTGTAAAAGAGAAATACCTGGTCAATCCGCCGCTCCCGGCGCCAGGAATCTATATCAAGCAGAATTTGCTCAACGATTCCGGTAATACCCTCCACCGAGCCGGGAACTCTAAACGTCCTCTCCACCGGCAGCCCTTCATCACCCAAGATGTCAGCAACTTTTTCTCCTACTGCAAGTATCGGCCGGTTTTGAGGGTCAAGCCCCAGGTAGTTTTTTATGGTAGCCAACGAAAAGGCTGCAATCTGATCATTCAATGAACCGCACATACCCACATCGGAACCGATAATCACGGCACCCAGACTCTGGCGGGGTGCGACACGCGCCCCAATCTGCAAATCATCCCGATGACGCATGACCACCTGCAATCCCATTTCCACCGTTTTACGATAATCCCCCACAGACTCAACGGCTTGTTCATACTGCCGAATATTTACTGCTGCCAGTGACTTCATGGTTTTAACCACCGAAAAAAGCTTCTCTGTACTCCTGATCCGGCTTTTCATGCTTTCAATACTGCGCATACTGCTTTATCCCTGTATTTCCGGAGCTATTTTCTCCTGATCTTTTTTCATCACCTGCCGCATACTTTCCAGGTCGTCATCGGATAACAGCTCTCCCTTCTCTATCCGCTGCACCAGCTCTGGGAGATTATGGTTTATGGCCTGGCAGAGGTGCTTTTCTGCCGCCGGGATATCGGCCAAGGGCAGTTCATCGAAAAACCCTTCAGTCACCGCCACCAGGACGGTAATCTGAGCAGCAACCGGCAGAGGAGCATATTGCGACTGCTTTAAGATTTCCCGCACCCGGCGTCCCCGCTCAATGGCTTTGCCGGTTTCATCATCCAGGCGGGTACCAAAACGGGAAAAGGCCTCCAGTTCCACAAACTGGGAATAGGAAAGCCGCAGATCACCCGCAACCTTCCGGTAGGCGGCCAGCTGGGTTTTGCCGCCAACCCGGGATACTGATTTCCCCACATCCACCGCCGGCATAATGCCTTTTTGAAAAAGAATGGGGTCCAGGTAGATTTGTCCATCGGTGATGGAAATGATATTAGTGGGAATATAGGCAGAAATATTCTGGGCTTCTGTTTCCACAATCGGCAGAGCGGTCATCGAACCACCACCAAGTTCCAGGCTTAAATGGGTAAAGCGCTCCAGGAGACGGGAGTGGATATAAAAGATATCGCCTGGAAAGGCTTCCCGACCGGGTGGGCGGCGCAGCAGAAGAGAAATTTCCCGATAAGCCCGGGCATGATGGGTCAGGTCATCAAAAACCACCAGCACATCCCGACCCTGTTCCATAAAATATTCGCCGATGGTGGCCGCCGCATAGGGCACGACAAACTGCACCCCTGGGGGATCACTTTCTGTTGCGACGACAAAGATACAGTAATCCATTGCCTGGTGCTCCTGCAGGGTGGCAATCACCCGGGCAACGGATGTCACTCGTTTGCCGATGGCGCAATAGATACAGATAACGTCTTTATCTTTCTGATTGATGATCGTATCCACCGCAATGGCGGTTTTGCCGGTCTGCCGATCTCCCAGAATAAGTTCCCGCTGCCCCCTGCCAATGGGAATCAGTGCATCAATAACTTTCAACCCGGTTTGCAGCGGCACCTTGACCGGAGCCCGATCCATAATGGCCGGAACCGGCCGTTCCATCGGCCGCCGTTCCGTCAGCAATATCTTACCGGCAGTATCCAGGGGCCGGCCCTGGGGGTTGATAACCCGCCCGAGCAGCGCTCCGCCAACCGGAATATCCAGCACCCGCCCGGTCCGCCGCACTTCGCTGCCGGCCCGCAATCCTTCACTTTCATCCAGCAGCACAACCCCGGTTTCATGGACATCCAGGTTGAAGGCCAATCCCAAGCGGTCACCGGGAAAGCTCAGGACTTCATCCGCCTTCACCCCTTCCAGTCCCTTAACCTGGACAATGCCAGAGCCCACAAAAGTAATGGTCCCCACCTTTTCCAACCGCAACTCTGGCTGATAATCTTCCAGGGACTGCTCCAGAGTCGCGAAAGAATGCGCCAGGGAAAGTTCCAAGAGCTTCTTTTCCTTATTCATGCGGAAGATCCCCTGTCGGCTGCCGGTTTCTGTTTTCCCTGGATATGGCTTTCTTCCTCGGTTTCCAAGGTTTCCCGCACCTGGGTCTCCAGTCGTCCCAAATAATCCACCAGGTTCCAGGAAATCTTTTGGCCGCGACTAACTAATTCAACCCCCAGGATCATCTCCGGCATGGTTTCATACTCCACCTTGATGTCCTCGTCCAGAAGCCGATGCAGGGCGGCGGTTATTTTACGTCGATCAACCGGGGACATTTTCCCGGCACTGCGGACCACAACCAGTCCACCCTCCTTCATGATTGACTTCACAGCCTCCTGGCGTTTCGCACCATCCATGGCCTCCAAACGGGCCAGGAATGTATCAATCACTTTTTTTTCGATAACACTGTCGGCTAGATCCGCCAGCGCCCGGCGGCTGATGGCAAAAACCTGGCCGGCGGCGGTCAGGCGAAGCTGCTGCAGAAATGATTCCTGCTCCTTCTGCAGTGATTCCCGCCACCTATCCCGTAAAAGATCAATCTCGTTCCTGGCATTTTGCACCAGTTCTTCCCGGCGGTGGGCGGCTTCTGCTTCGACCCGGGCCAGAACCTGATCACGTTTTTGATCAATTTCCTGGTTTTTCAGGCGATAGAGCTCACTTTCCTGCGCCGCTTCCTGTTGCAGGGCTTCCGCCTTTAGCAAACGGGAATGGATCTTTTCTTCACGTTCATCCATCGCCTTGATGATACGATCATAAAGAAAATGTTTCAGCAGGGCCATCAGAATAATAAAATTGACCATCTGGGCAACAACAGTAAACCAGTCAATCAGCACGGTTCAGCCTCCCACTTTACTGAGGAAGTAATTCCAGAAAGGATTGGCAAAAATGAGAATCATGGAGATTACCAGGCAGTAGATTCCAGTGGACTCAATCATCGCCAAACCGACAAACAGGGTTCGGGTAATGGTGTTGGCTTCATCCGGTTGCTGGGCAATAGAACTGAGCGCTTGAGATACCGCCCTGCCTTCCCCCAGGGCCGGGCCAATGGCACCGATACCAATGGTCAGGCCGGCGGTAAAAATTGAAACCATACCGATAAGACAAAGACTATCCATACGAATTCTCTCCTTTCTGTTCTTTATTCAGTTGTTTTTTTTCATGAACACGGAGGGCGGCAGCAATGTAAACCATCGCCAGAATAGCGAAGATATAGGCCTGGATGAGCCCCGTCAAAAGTCCCAGGACCTGCATAAAGATGGGGAAGATCAACGGCACCAGGGCCAGAAAAATCGCAGCGATTTTCGCCCCGCTCATGATATTGCCGAAAAGGCGCACAGCCAGAGCCAGGGTACGGGATAACTCGCCGATAATATTAAATGGCAACATGAAAATCGTCGGTTGCAGATAATTACGCAAATATTGTTTGAATCCCTGATCACGGATACCATACCAGGGTACCGCGAGAAAAACACCGATGGCCAAGCCGGCGGTGGTGGACAGTGAAGCGGTGGGAGCAATATAACCGGGAACCACGGCCAGGAGGTTGGAGACCACAATAAAAATAAAAAGTGTGCCGATGAAAGGCAGAAATTTATCCGGCTGCCGCTGGCTTATCTCCCGAATCTGCTGTCTGATACCAGCAACAACAATTTCCAACAGGTTTTGCCAGCGGGATAAGCGCAGATCACCTGACAGATTCCTGGTTGCCAACCATGAACCACCTACCAGCAGCAGCATAATCGCCCAGGTAAAAACCAGGGTTGCATTAATCGAAACCGGCCCCCAACGCCAGAAAACCACCTGGTCCGGGGTAAGCAGCTGGATATCCATCAGCAAGTTCTCCCGGCAGGAATAAATGGTTTTTCCGGCTGAAACCAACGAACCAGAATAAAACGCATAATAATAAAACCCAATAAACTGGCAAGCAGCCTTTCCCAACAACCGGACATGACCAGGTAGAAACCGGCCATGCTGACCGCACTGCGGATAAGGTAACTACCCAGGGTCAAGCAGGCCGGGAAACGAGCCTTTGGCAAACGGCGAACAGTCCACCACAGGGCAAGAAAATAAAAGCTGCCAATGCCAAGACCAACGGCAAAAGCCAATACCATATCCAACATAGTGCTGTGGATAATCATCATGTTTTCACCTCCTGAATGCTACCTTCTGGATTCTGACTTTAAGGCGGCCTAACGTTTGCTCTCCTGCTTAATCCAATACCATGCCTGCAAACAGCCTAAAATAACGCCGATCAAAAGACCCATCAAGGTCCATGAATATTGGCTTTCCCAGGTTTTATCCACCCAGACACCAAGTGCGATGCCAAGAAGGGTAGGAATGGTCACTGACCAGCCAACCAGGCCGAACATCCCGAGGCCGAACCAGACATCCTGCCCTTTTTGCCGTCGCCCTTTCAGCTTCCGCTGCTCCTTGGCTGCAATCTGCCGACTGAACTCAGCCGTTACCTGCTCTTTTTTCTCCGGATGCCGGTCATCCATGTTTTTGAATCTCCAAAAAAGAGCGGATAAAATCAGCTTCGATCTTCGAAATAGCCGAACGAACCGTTTTTTCCCGGTCATCCAGGATGAGAAATTCATCTTGTACCAGGAGGCTCAGAGTTCCCAGATCCGTTCCCGGCACCGCCCGACGGGTGGATACCAGCACCCGGTGACCACATTTCAGCAACACGCCTTCATCCACGGCCAGAAAAGTTTCCCGGTCTTCATGGTTCACAAAAGAAAACAGACCGGGAACCAGGGCGGCGACAAAATCAATATGCCTGGGGCGCAGACAAAAGGAACCATTCTGGGCCTCAGCAGTAATTTTGCTGGTTTTTTCATCAATGAGTATTCTGGTTGGCAGGATAATTTTCAGCTTCATTCTTTTTTCACCTCGTCCAAGCTGCCGATCATATAGAGGGATTTTTCCGGATAGCGGCTGAACTCATCGTTTAAAATCCGCTCACAACCATCCAGCGCCACTGCCAAAGGAACATTTTTGCCAGCATGACCGGTAAACTGTTCCGTCACACTGAATGGCTGGGTAAGGAAACGTTCCAAACGCCGGGCCCGGTTTACCGTATGCCGATCCCGCTGGGACAACTCTTCCAGGCCCAGCATGGCAATGATATCCTTGAGTTCTTCGTATTCAGCCAGGGTTTCCCGAATCCGCTGTGCCAGGCGATAATGACGTTCGCCGACAATCTGAGGGACCAGCATTTTGGAACTGGAAGCCAGTGGATCGATGGCGGGATAAAACCCTTCACTGGCCCGTTTGCGGGACAGGATGATAGAAGCGGTCAAGTGGCCAAAGGTATGGACGGCAGCGGGATCAGTAAAATCATCAGCGGGAACATAAACTGCCTGCACCGAGGAGATGGACCCGGTGGCGGTAGAGCAGATTCTTTCTTCCAGCTCCGCCAGCTCCGTCCCTAAAGTGGGTTGATATCCCAACCGCGAGGGAAGCTGTCCCAAAAGGCCTGACACCTCCATCCCCGCTTGAATAAAGCGGAAGATATTGTCAACCAGCAGCAACACATCCTGTCTGGCATCGTCGCGAAAATATTCCGCCATGGTCAAGGCCGCGTGCCCCACCCTGAACCTGGCCCCGGGAGGTTCATTCATCTGGCCGAAGACCATGACCGTATTTTGCAATACCCCCGCTTCTTTCATCTCCCGATAGAGTTCTTCACCTTCGCGAAGTCTTTCACCAATCCCGCAAAACAGGCTTATCCCCCCATGTCCACCGACCACGTTATGAATCATCTCCATGATCAGCACCGTTTTGCCCACCCCGGCACCACCGAAAAGACCGGCTTTCCCCCCACGCTCCAAAGGCGCCAGGACATCAATAGCCTTGATTCCGGTGGTAAAAATCTCCGACGTGGTTATCTGCCGGTTCAGCGGCACCGGCCGCTGGTGAATAGCACGCTTTTTTCCGGTTTCCACCGGTCCCAGGCGATCAATAGGTTCACCAAAAACGTTGAACACCCGGCCCAACAGCTCCCTGCCCACCGGTACTTCCAGTGAGCAGCCGGTATCAATGATCGTTGATCCCTGGGCCAATCCCTGAATCGAGGTCAAAGCAATGCCCCTTACCGTATGTATATCCAGATGCGAAACCACCTCAATAATAATTTCCTGTTTTTCTCCACCCTGCAGGATGTTGAAAAGTGATGGCAGGTGTTTGCCAAAGTGGACATCCACCACACTGCCACGGACGGAAATAACGGTTCCAACGTTGTTCATGATCCACCAATCAATTACTTTCCGCCATCAAAAAGCAGGAATCTTATGAGCAGATATGGTCAATGAGGTTGAGATATAATGGCGCTGAAGTTCCATCCATCGTTGCACTATCATGTAAATGGATAACAACTAAAATTTCGTGTTTTAGAAGGTAGTATTGATGGCTTCATAAAAACTCCATCTTTTTCGTTATGCTGCAACCTTCGTCATACGCAGGCCCATTGGCGATAATTTCCTTCACTTTAACTGGTTTTTCGTTGTCTTGCTCCGCAGCAATTAACTTATCAATTTCAGTCTTGGTTTGATTCTGCATCTGGTTATACTCTTCACGAAAGTCCTTCTGTGAAGTGGCAATATTTCCACCCCCCATGTTAAAAATGTCAGTATATATATGCGCCACATATAATTCGGCCCCGATCATTTTCGATAGTTTAAATCCATAATGAACCGCTTTATGACAAGATTTTGTAGATCTACTCATAACAAGGATACGCTTGATATCTTCCATACTTCCCCCCTCCTGATTCCATAGGGGTTTTTCTTTGCAAAAAGTATACATGCAACAAGATCGCATTTTTCTGCTACTTCGAATACTTTTATAACAATTTGACCAACTGTTTGCCATTTAAATTTCAGGCAATCAGATTTATTCCAGCGGCATAATCACCAGATTCCTAATAAGGGGCAACCATTACATTATCTCTTTACCCCCCCCCATAGTTTTGATTGAAAAAAATTCTATGATTGATAAAAACAGTTGTGCTATTATCGACGATATTCATAGAGAGAACAAAGCCGTCACAAATCAACCGCTGAGAGTTGACTTCAAAAGAAAGTCCATTGTCGCCAAAAGTTATCACACCAAAGGGTCAAAGGCAGAAATCTTCATATACGACACGATTTAATGAATAGCAGTTAAAATAAGAAACATAAATAAAAAGGCTAAGAGCATAATGACCTTTTCTCCAGAATATAAACTATATGCAAAAGCACTGATCGGGGTTCTGGCCATTGTTAATCCATTAGGAGCTATCCCTGTCTTTCTCTCACTGAGCGGTGATCGAACCTTTGGAGAGTGTCGCCAGATCGCCAGTATAAGCGCATTCTCAGTTGCCATAATCCTGATTCTTGCAACGTGGATCGGAGAGGCCATTTTGGCATTTTTCGGCATAGGCATCCCTGCATTTCGTGTTGGTGGCGGTTTACTTATCCTTTTGATGGCGGTTAACATGTTGCATGCCAAGCAAAGCCACACCAGACAAAGTCCGGAAGAAGCCGATGAGGCCGGCAACAAAGACAATATCGCCGTCGTCCCCCTGGCCATCCCACTGATGGCAGGACCGGGAGCCATCAGCTTGGTGATTGTTGATGCGCATCAGGCGGCCAACTGGACTGACCGATTGATAATGAGCGCAGGAATCATCCTTGTGGCGATGGCGGTATGGCTGGTTCTACAAATGGCGACACCCATTGGTAAAAAACTAGGGATTACCGGATTGAATATCGCCACCCGGGTCATGGGCTTGCTCCTGGCAGCTATTGGAATACAAATGATTGCTTTAGGGCTGGTAAAGCTTTTTCCCGGTTTGGCTTGAACTACCAGTTTTTCTGCTGCGCCTTTCCCGTTCCGCAGTATCCTGCTGATAAAATCCTGAAAGGACATCATAAAGAGCCTTATGGGTTTTTTGCATTTTTACAGGTTTGGTAAAAAAGAACTCAGTTGCCACGGCAAAAAATTCAGCTTCATTTAGAGTACCATAGGGATCTAGAAATGTCTTTTCCCCTTTTTTTAATTTATGGCGCAATTCAAAAAACTCTTCAGAAAAAACCTTTGCCCATATCCTGTATTGCTCTTGACTATGAAGCTCAGGCGTTCCGTCCGCTCTTCCATCAGACATATCAAGATAATGAGCAAACTCATGATATACAACATTATGCCCGGATTCAGGATGACGCGCCTCTCTTTTAACCTCATCCCATACGAGAATCACAGGCCCTCCCATAAATGCCTGACCGAAGATTGGCGTATCAGGCCGTTCAAGAAGCGGGCTTCGAGTAAATACCCCGACTTTTGAAGACGGGATAACAACCGTTGAGGGATAAACCAGGATAGTCTCAAGTTTTCTAAAAAGATCATGAGGGACACCAAGAATCAGCATGCATGTATCAGCTGAAATAACAACCCGGATCTCGTCTGTAATTTCCAGCCCATTGCATCCTTCAAAATGTTTTTCAGCTATAAACACTTGTATCAATTGTTCCAGGTGAATCTTTTCATCAGAATTCAAAAAGGGATAGAGAATAACCATTTCCGCAAGAATTTCTCTCCATTTAGCAGGAAATGGTTCTTTTAAAATTTTTTTCCTCCGATGATTTCTTAGCCAGTGATACATCTATTGCATCCTCATAAGTGAAAAATTAAACGGCTAAACTGATTTATTTTTGCATCAACCCTTAATAAAATTCACAAAAGTTTGTCTACCATCACTTTGGCTTCTTCCTGAATGCATTTCAGATGATCCTCATCGATAAAACTTTCGGCATATATCTTGTAGATATCTTCCGTCCCGGATGGACGAAGAGCAAACCAGCCATTTTTGGCAACGACCTTCAAACCGCCGATAGGGACATTATTTCCAGGGGCATTGGTTAAAATCGCTTCAATCGGCTCACCGGCAAGGGTTCCCTCTGTAACATCCCCGGGGACAACTTTCTTCAGGATTGCTTTTTGTTCAGCTGTTGCCGGGATATCGATGCGGGCGTAGACCGGAACCCCGAATTTATCCGTCAGCTCTTTATAATGTTCTCCAGGGTCGGATCCTGTTTCAGCAATAATCTCGGCAGCCAGAAGATTCATGATAATTCCGTCCTTGTCCGTAGTCCAGACCCTGCCATCCTTACGCAAGAAACTGGCACCGGCACTCTCTTCGCCACCAAAGAAAATGGTCCCCCTGAGAAGACCCGGAACAAACCATTTGAAACCGACCGGAACCTCGATCACTTTTCTGTCCAGATCAGCTGCCACCCTGTCAATAATTGAGCTACTGACCAATGTCTTACCTATAGCCAGATTAGTTCTCCACTGAGGCCGATTTTGCGCAAGATAAGCGATAGCGACGCTGAGATAGTCATTCGGTCTCATAAGTCCAACGCTTCTCGCAACAATGCCATGACGATCAAAATCCGTATCATTGCCAAAGGAAATATCAAAATCATCCTTCAACGCCACCAGTCCGGCCATGGCATATGGTGAAGAACAGTCCATCCTGATTTTGCCGTCCCTATCACAATGCATAAAAGAGAACGTTGAATCCAGCGTATCATGGAAGATCTCCATAGTAAGCCCATAACGTTCTTTAATCGCAGCATAATATGCCAAACCGGAGCCACCCATGGCATCAGCACCGATATGGATTCCGGATTTTGCAATACTATCCATATTAATCACATTATTCAGGTCTTCAACATAGGGGGTTATATAATCGTATTGCTGAATGTTTGCAGACTTCATTGCATCCGGAAGAGATATTTTTTTAACTGCCTCAAGATTATTTTCAAGAATTATATTAGCCCGGGTCTGGATCTGATCCGTCACATCAGTATCTGCCGGACCGCCATGAGGCGGATTGTATTTAAAACCTCCGTCCGTAGGTGGATTATGTGAGGGAGTAACAATAATGCCATCGCAGCGAACCTGGCCATTTTGGTTATGGGTCAAGATAGCATGGGAAATAACCGGGGTAGGCGTATAGCCAAAATCAGCAGCAATTCGTACATCAACCCCGTTAGCCGCAAGAACCTGCAGCGCGGTAAGCTGGGCTGGCCAGGAGAGAGCGTGGGTATCCATGCCCATAAAAAGAATACCTTTAATACCCGCCTCTTTGCGAAAATCACAAACCGCCTGAGTCACAGCAAGGATGTGGTACTCATTAAAGCTGCGTTTCAGTGAGCTGCCGCGATGGCCGGAGGTCCCGAAACTTATAAGTTCACTGTCGTGTTGAACATTCGGTGTTAAGGTAAAATATGCTGAAATCAATTCCGGGACGTTAACCAACATGGATGAGGGGGGAAGCTTTCCTGCCAATAGGTGAACACTCATAAAATTTTACCTTTCTCTGACGTGGTCAAATAAATTTGGTGACTTCGTAAAAACTCCGTCGTTTTCCCCAGGAAACAATGAGGACCCAGTTATCATATAGCGACAGCCGGCATTCGAGGCGCGTTAATCGCTGTTAATAGTGCTGTAACCACTTTTCAGCTTTTCTTCACATGGTCAGGCTGTCCAAGAAATAGGGTCCTCTTCAAAAAAAACTTCCATCACCATGAAAAAAGTTTAGCGAAACCGTGGGAGTGAAGGCCTGCAAGCTTAAGCACATTTTACTTCAATTTATCATGAACCTCATTAAGCATATCCATCTGAATCTGTTGGGTTTCCATGAAACGGCGCATTACCTGGTGAAGTAACTGGTCAAGCTTTTCATTGATAATCCTTACTTCCATTTCCGCTTTCAGATTTATCTGGTAATCGTTTTCTGCACGCATCTGGTCACGATCCTCCTGCCGGTTCTGGCTCATCATGATGATGGGAGCCTGGATCGCGGCCAGCAATGACAGGATTAAATTCAGTAAAATAAAAGGATAAGGATCAAAAGGATGCCATAAAAGAAAAACAGAATTAATCCCAATCCAAACAGCCAGGAATACACCAGCATAAATAATGAACTTCCAGCTGCCGCCGAATTCAGCCACCCTGTCGGAGATGCGATCACCAACACTGCGGCTTTGCTTATATGTCTCATTAATGTTCTCAGAAAGCAGCTCATTTTTCTGCAAACTTTTGACAACCTCTTTTTCGAGTTCATCCAATTCGCCAAGATCCTTTTCCATCAGCCGTTGCACATATTTGGTGCGATATTGATTGAGACAGTTGAAACAGATATTGCCGTCTTTATCCCATGCCGGAATATCCTCTTTAATTAACTGCAACACCCCTCCCCTCACCATTTTAGCCGGCAAGAGTTGATTTATCGGTTTGGTCTGATGACATACTTGGCAGGCATGGTCATGATTCTGACGTCCTGTCATTATTCCCTCCGAATTTGGCCATGAAAAACTCGATTACCAGATCTTGCGCATCATTGTTCAGACTTTATCGAGTGTTTTTTTCTGCGGGTTGTAAATTGATTTCTTCCAACATTTCTTATATCTGCTTATTTAAACTCAACTTTCTGAGTTATGAAAAAACAGCTGAAAAAATTTTGTTAAAGGATGTTCCGGCATGGCTCTCGCTCATTCTCGCTGCACATCGTGTGCAACTCCGATTACATTCTTCTTCCCGACATCAGATAATTACCACGGAATCCTCACTACCATAGCAGTTGAATATATGTTGATCAGCTTCGGGTTCATTGGCCCAACGTTCATCACCAATATAATAACGAAATCGATAATGACACCCGGCTTCCAGCATAATAGTCGTGGAGAAGTTGCCACTTTTACGCTTTTTCATGGGATTGGCATTGAGATCCCAATCGTTGAACTCGCCCACCAGAGCTACTTGATCGACATCCTCTTCATTTGAGTATTGAAAGGTTACCCGACATCGATTGGCTGTTTTGGTGTAATTTTTTTTAATCATGTTCATCTCTTTTCTTTGTTGTTAATGATAAAATACCCGCCGGGGGGATCAGGCGTACCAAAGAATATGGTTATCCTCTAGAGGTATTACCGCATCCTGATGGTAGGGAATGATTCGAGGTGTGTAGTCATCCGCAGACCTTCGGGGCGTAATGGTCGCCACATAGAGATAGCCATTAACGGTTCCGGAAAGCTGTTTACTTTGTTCCAAGGTTATTCGTTCCGGTCCTTTTCCGGCTTCAAGAGGTTCAGCATACAGCTCTACTCTGATCGCTTCCGGGCTGAGATCATCCAGGTATACCGGTAGCTGAAAGTTATACCCGGAATCATCTGTTTTACTGACCACTTTTTTGCCAAAATGTATATATTGCCAGTGATCGTCAATTTTCTTTTGCCACTTTTCCAGTTCACCGCCCAATCGACCATTATCTTTGCTCCGCTGCCGAAAAGCCCGGACACTGGGGAGATAGATCTCCCGGGTATATTGTCGCAGCATTCGGTTGGTGGAAAACCGGGGCGTCAGTTGTGCCATGCTGGCCCGCATCTTGGCTACCCAGGAGGTGGGTATCCCATTTTCATCCCTTTCGTAAAAGGCGGGGATGACCTCATCTTCAAGTAATTGGTAAAGCTCCGCTGCTTCAGCGGCGTCCCAAGACGGATCAATGCCATGCTCTTTTTGATCTCCAAGAGCCCAGCCGACTTCAGGGGAATATGCCTCCGCCCACCAGCCATCAAGCTCTGAGAGATTAAGTCCTCCATTAATCAATATTTTCATGCCGCTGGTACCGCTTGCTTCCCATGGTCGTCTGGGGGTATTAATCCATAAATCCACCCCCTGCACCAATTTGGCGGCAATGTCCATATCGTAGTCCTGAATAAAAACAATAAACTTTTCAACCTCATCACGTTCAGCGTATTTTACCCAGTCTTTCACCAATTGTTTTCCTTCCAGGTCATCGGGATGGGCTTTGCCGGCAATAATCAGCTGAACCGGACGCTCCAGATTGGTGAGAATTCCGGTTAGCCGTTCCGGGTCACGGAGCAGCAAATTTGGACGTTTATAGGCCGTAAACCTCCGGGCAAAACCGATGGTCAGGGCATTTGGATCAAGGATAACGGCACTTTCTTTCCGACGTTTTTTCCTGATTCCCAGGATTGCCTGCTGCTGCGCCAATCGTTTTCTGACATTTTCAATTAATGTGAGTCGGCCTGCCGACCTGCATATCCAGAGCGTTTTATCGTCTATTTTATTGACCTCTTCTTCCATAGTTTCCTGATTGCCGAGCCAGCGTTTTTTGCCGCAACTTTTTGTCCACAGGACATCAGAGATGGCCGAATCCCAGGATGGCATATGGACGCCATTGCTCACATGGGTTACCGGTACTTCACTTTGTGGCCAGCGGGGGAAAAGGGGTTGAAAAATCTCGCGACTGACCTCTCCATGCAGTTGGCTGACACCATTCACCACCCCACTGCCGCGGAGCGCCAGGTAGGCCATATTGAAAGGTTCCTCGTGGTCCTGCGGTCGGGCCCGTCCAAGACCAAACAGGTATTCATCGGGAACGCCTAAAGCCTCAACATAGTCATGGGTATATTGTTTAATCATTTGAATCGGATAGCGATCAAAGGCGGCATCAACGGGAGTATGGGTAGTAAAAATATTACCCCTACGGGTGCAGCGCCAGGCAATATCAAAGCTAACCCCGGTTTTTTCCATGAATGAGCGGGCCCGTTCAAGAACGGCAAAAGCGGCATGTCCTTCATTAAGATGGCAGATATCACAGTCAATGCCTTTGGCAGCCAGCAACCGCCAACCGCCGATGCCAAGGGCGATTTCCTGCTGTAGCCTGACTTCCCGGCCACCGCCGTAGAGCTTTTCGGTTATGCCGCGATCCTGGGGTAAATTAAGGGGATCATTGCTGTCAAGCAGATACAGATAAACCCGGCCGACTTTGGCTTCCCAGACCCGGAGATTCAACTTCCGGCCCGGCAGTTCAACCACAATTCTAATCCAGTTGCCGACCGCGTCACGCAGAGGGGTAATGGGTAATATTGCCGGGTCATTATAAGGATAAAATTCAAGCTGATTGCCGTTCCGATCAAAAGCCTGGCGGAAATATCCCTGCTGATACAAAAGGCCGATACCATAGACCGGAACACCAAGATCGCTGGCCGTTTTCAGAAAATCTCCTGCAAGGATTCCCAATCCACCGGAATAAAGCGGTAAGGCTTCGTTAAGCCCGAACTCAAGGCTGAAATAGGCAACGCCGGACAAATCATCTTTGCCGAAATTTTCCGTAAACCAGCTTGACTGGCTGAGAGCGGCCTGGCGCTGGGCAAGCTGGTGATGCAATTCACTGAGAAATTCTTCGTCAGCGGCTAAACTTTCAAGATGGGTCTGACTGACACTTTCGAGAATAAACCACGGGTTGCCGGTAGACTCCCACAACTCCGGATCAATTTTTCGCCAGAGGGCATCCGAGGCATGATTCCAGCTCCAGCGCATGTCTACTGCCAGGGTGGCCAGGCCGGATAGTGGCTCATGCAACGCGCGCAGCAAGTATCTATTAGAATACATTATTGATTTCCCCTGTTTTTACTTTTTTTGGCAATTGGTTCAGCACGCAACTTTGATGATTTCATAAAAACTCACAAAACTTATGGCACAGTAAGAACTTCATATTCGCGGCAGGCAAAAACTGAGTCATAAGGCGTACTTTACCGTATGCTGCAATGACGAAGGTTGCAGCATAACAAAGAAGATGATACGCTTACGAAGCCTTAAGCTTTTTTTCCACTTCCAGCACATGCAGTGTAGTCCTAACCACGGTATCGGGATTCAGGCTGATGGAATCTATCCCCAGACCGACAAGATATTCCGCCACTTCCGGATAATCCGACGGTGCCTGTCCACAAATACCTGAATGACGTTGATTTCTCCTGCAGCCTTCCACCGCCAGTTTAATCATTTCAAGTACTCCCAGGTCACGTTCGTCATAGTCAAAGGCAACAATTTCTGAATCCCGGTCAACACCGAGCACCAGTTGGGTAAGATCATTTGAACCGATGGAAAAACCATCAAAGACCCGGGAAAAGGCATCAATCTGGACAACATTATTGGGTATTTCACACATAACATATATTTCGAGACCGTTCTGGCCGCGCTGCAAACCCAGTTCTGCCATCCGCTTAACTACCCGTTCGCCTTCCTGCACCCGACGGCAAAAAGGGATCATCAGTTTAACGTTGGTCAACCCCATCTCATCACGAACCCGTTTCATGGCCGCGCATTCAAGGGCAAACCCTTCCTCATAGGCCGGATGAGTGTAGCGTGAGGCTCCGCGGAAGCCGATCATGGGGTTGCTCTCGGTAGGTTCGAACCATTTGCCGCCCAGCAAGCTGGCGTATTCGTTGGATTTAAAATCAGACATGCGGACGACCGCCGGTTTGGGGTACACAGCCGCGGCGATGGTTGCTACTCCCTCCGCCAGGCGCTCGATAAAAAAATCTTCCGGATGCTCATAGCCACGAGCCAGTTGCCGCAGTTGCCGCCGTTCTTCCTCATCCTCGACTTTTTCAGGATGGAGCAGGGCCATGGGATGAGCCTTGATATATTCGTTAATGATAAATTCCATCCGGGCAAGTCCGATGCCGTCCTGGGGGAGAAAACTCAATTTGAAAGCCAATTCAGGATTGCCGAGGTTGATCATGATCTTCGTTGCCGGTCTTTCTATCTCGGCAAGGTCGATTTTGTTGACCACAAAAGGTAACGTACCCTGGTATACTTTACCAACATCGCCCTCGGCGCAGGATACGGTAACATCTTCTCCCGGAGAAATGGCGGTGGTGGCATTATCAGCACCGACCACGGCCGGAATTCCCAGCTCCCGGGAAATGATAGCTGCATGGCAAGTACGGCCACCACGGTTGGTCACAATAGCAGCCGCGGTCTTCATGACCGGCTCCCAGTCTGGAGTGGTGGTATCGGCCACCAACACTTCTCCCGGCTTGAATTCCGCAATATTTGCCACATCTTTAATAACATGGGCTTTACCGGCACCGATTTTTGTCCCGACTGAACGACCGGTAGCCAACACCCGACCCTGCTCCTTCATTTCATATTCTTCCAGGGAAGTTCCTTGGCGCTGGGAGACCACGGTTTCCGGCCGGGCCTGGACCATATATATCTGACCATCAAGGCCATCTTTGGCCCATTCCATATCCATAGGCTTGTCATACCCGGCTCTTTTACTGTAGTGCTGTTCCACGTCAATAGCATAGCCTGCCAGGGTCATGACTTCTTCATCACTGATGCAGAAATTTTCCCGGTCCGCTTTTGGGGTCGGGACATTACGGGTGGCCTCTCTGGTTCCACCACCGGCATAGATCATTTTAATTTTCTTGGGCCCAAGGGTACGTTTTAAAACCTTCTTAAACCCTTTGGAAAAAGTCGGCTTGAAGACATAGAATTCATCCGGATCAACACTGCCTTGAACCACGTTTTCCCCCAGACCATAAGACCCGGTAATAAAGACGACATCCCGAAAACCGGTTTCGGTATCCAGGGAGAACATAACCCCGCTAGCGGAAAGATCGGAACGGACCATTTTCATCACGCCGATCGATAAAGCAACCTTGAAATGATCAAAATTTTTATCAATCCGGTAATGGATGGAACGATCGGTAAAAAGACTGGCAAAACAGCGGCGGCAGGCATCAATGAGCGATCCGTTGCCACTGATATTAAGATAGGTGTCCTGCTGGCCGGCAAAACTGGCATCGGGGAGGTCTTCAGCCGTCGCCGAACTGCGAACCGCCAGGCTGAGCTCAGGACCATATTCTTTTTGCAGATCAGCATAGGCTGCAACAATTTCAGCTTCCAAATCGGCGGGGATTCCGGCTTCATAAATGATCCGTCGAGCCGCCGCTCCCCTTTTGCTCAGGTCATTCATATCACTGGGGTCAAGGCCGGCCAAGGCCTCGCGCAATTGCTGCTCGACCCCGGCAGTTTTCAAGACATACCAATAGGCATCAGCGGTAATAGCAAATCCATGGGGAACTTTAACGCCCTTTGGGGTAAGCTCCCGATACATCTCTCCCAGTGAGGCATTTTTCCCTCCGACCAGGGGAATATCATCAATACATATTTCTTCGAAAAAACGGATATATTGCCATTTTGCCATTGTTCCATCCTCCTTGATATTAACAGGGTTAAAACTGCAAGCACCTCGGTTTCATAGTTTTTACGAGGCCAAGAATTTTCAGTCATCGAAAAATATACTTAAGTACCTTATGGCTCCGTTTAACGATGACAATTTAGGGTAGTCCGTTTCTGGGATCTTGGCATCCAACCTCTTCTCGACATCCATAACGAAGTGGAGAAAGTCGATCGAATCCAGCGGATATTGGTCGCGGAAATTTTTCTCGGGATCCAAGCTACTTGCGTCTATCTCCGGTGCAACCTCTACCAATGCGGCAATGACTTCTTTCTTGATCTGATCCTGGTTCATAATATCCTCTTACAAATTAGAATCGAGCGTCGACAAGTCACCTTCCGGCAACCCCAACGCCCTTGTTTTCAACAGTCTTCTCATGACCTTGCCGGAACGTGTCTTGGGCAGCTTAGCACAAAACTCAATTTCACGGGGAGCCACAGACGGGCCAAGTGCTTTACGCGCCTGGGCGCGCAGCTCATGCTTCAGATCGTCACTGGCGATATAACCCGCTTTCAATACGACATAGGCTTTGACAGTCTCGTTAATAACGGGATCCGGTAGCCCAATCACCCCCGCATCTGCTACCGCAGGATGGGCAAGAAGTACGCGCTCAACCTCATAAGGGCCAATCAGATGGCCTGATGACTTTATAGCATCGTCCACCCTGCCAACGAACCAAAAGTATCCATCAACATCCCGCCGGACGATATCCCCGCTCAGATACCAGTCGTTGATAAAACAAAGGCGGTACCGATCTTCATCATTAAGATAGCCAACAAACATCGATGGCCAGCCCACGCGCAAAGCCAATTCACCGACTTGGTCAGGAGCATCAATTATCTCCAATTCATGCTCAGAAATATGGTTGATAACAGCGCTCTCAACCCCTGGTAATGGTTTCCCCATTGAACCAGGTTTAATTTCTATTTTCGAGTGATTAGCAATCATGATAGCTCCGGTTTCAGTCTGCCACCAGCTGTCATGTAACGGTATCCCAAAAGCCTCTTTCCCCCATAAAACCAGCTCCGCGTTGAGTGGCTCACCGACACTGGCAGCAAAGCGCAGGCTTGAAAAATCATAACAACGAATCAAATCGATCCCGAGACGCATCATCATGCGGATTGCGGTTGGGGTGGTATACCAGACGTTTACCTGGTAGCTTTGCAGGAGCTGACACCAACGCCCCGGGTCGAACTCTTGTTCGTCAACAAGTAGAGTTGCACCGATGACAAGTGGGGCAATGATTCCATATGAGGTTCCGGTCACCCAACCAGGGTCGGCTGTGCACCAGAATATGTCACCTGGACGGAGGTCGAGTGCATACCGAGCACTGGCATAATGCGCCACCACGGCGTTATGGACGTGCAAAGCACCTTTGGGTTTTCCCGTGGTGCCACTGGTGAAATGCAACAACGCCGGGGTTTGGGGTTTGGTGGGGGAGATAGTAAACCGGCCGCTTGCCCTGTTGATCAGCTGCCAAAAATTATCACTGGAAGGGGGGACATCCTGATCCACAATGAGAATATGTTTCAGGCCAGGGAGTGACTTACGCAATGGCTCAACTTTATTTTCATACAGCCGTCTCGATGTCACCAGCACCTTGGCGTTACCAGAAAACAACCGGGTGCGAATTGGCTCAGGGCCGAACACCGAGAATAAAGGACAAAAAACACAGCCGCTCTTCAAGGTGCCAAGCGCAGTAATATACAACTCGGGAACGCGTCCCAGCAAGGTGAAGACACAATCACCGGTAACCACCTGCAGCTGCTGTAGTACATTTGCAAATTGATTGGTCAGTTTACATAAATCAAGGTAGGTAAAATCACGAGGGGTATCGGTCGAGTCAATGCACCGGATTGCTACCTGATGGCGGTGGCTACCAACGGCATGCCGGTCGACGGCCTCATGGGCAATATTGAGTCCCCCATCGGGCAAGCCGCTTAAAGCAGCCTTTGCCTGCTGCCAAAATAAATCAGTGGAGGATGACATCTTGCTTCCGGAC